>JASHPX010000393.1 GCA_030037905.1 Gammaproteobacteria bacterium | reverse complement strand
GCTGCCGGCGCGCGATAATGTGACCCATGAGCCCGATCATCCAGGCGCATATGCTTGCCCTCGCACCGCATCCTTCCGCCCTCGGGGATGCCGTGCGATCGGTCGAGGCGCGCCTCGCCAGAGCCGCCGACGGCGGGCTGACCCTCCGGTACTGCGTCGAGGGCGATCCGAGGCGCATGTGCCTGCCGCCGCCTCGTCCACCACGTCGTGCGGATGAGCTGTGGCGGCACACGTGCCTGGAGGCGTTCGTCGCCGCGGATCCTGGAGCTGCCTACGTGGAGCTCAATTTCTCGCCCTCGGGAGAATGGGCGAGCTACACCTTCAGCGCCTATCGCACGGGCATGGCCATCGATGAGCAGATCGAGGCTCCCGCAATCACCGTCAAGCGGGACGAGGATGTGTTGATCCTCGATGCGGCGGTCCGCCTGACGTGCCTGCGCGCCGGCACCGCGGCGAGAGTTGCGCTCGCGGCCGTGATCGAGGAGTCGAGCGGAAGCCTCTCGTATTGGGCGCTCGAGCATCCGGCGGCCAAGCCCGACTTCCACCACCCGCGCAGCTTCACGCTTCGGATCTGAAATGATGCAACTCGGCATCGATCGCCTGCTCACGGAAGCGTCGCTGCGCCGAGCGCTCGCGGGACGGCGCGTAGCCCTGCTTGCGCATCCGGCATCCGTCACTCGGGATCTGACTCACTCGCTCGATGCATTGGCCGCCTGCGGTGACATCGAGCTCTCGGCGGCGTTCGGACCTCAGCACGGGCTGCGCGGCGACAAGCAGGACAACATGGTCGAGTCGGCGGATTACGAGGATCCGGCTCACGGGATTCCCGTCTTCAGCCTCTACGGCGCGGTGCGCCGGCCTACGGCGCAGATGATGAGTGCCTTCGACATCGTCCTCATCGATCTGCAGGACGTGGGCTGCCGCATCTACACTTTCGTCACCACGCTGCGCTACGTTCTGGAAGAGGCCGCCCGGCATGGCAAATCGGTCTGGGTGCTCGACCGGCCAAATCCGGCCGGCAGGCCCATCGAAGGGCTGCGTTTGCGGGACGGCTGGGAGAGCTTCGTGGGCGCCGGCGCACTGCCGATGCGTCACGGCCTGACGCTCGGTGAGCTCGCTCGCTGGTTCGTGCGCACGCTGCGACTCGATGTGGACTGCCAGGTCGTCCCGATGCAAGGCTGGAGTCCCGCCCGAGCGCCCGGATACGGTTGGCCGCTCGGCGAGCGCAGCTGGGTCAATCCCAGCCCCAACGCGGCGAGCCTGTCGATGACACGCTGCTACCCCGGCACCGTGATGATCGAAGGCACGACTTTGTCGGAGGGCCGCGGCACGACCCGTCCGCTCGAGCTATTCGGTGCACCGGACGTGGATGCCGCGGCGCTGCTGTCCGAGATGCATGCGCTCGCGCCGCAGTGGCTGCAAGGCTGCCGGCTGCGGGCGTGCTGGTTCGAGCCGACGTTCCACAAGCACGCCGGCAAGCTCTGCGGCGGCATTCAGATCCACGTCGACGATCCCGCCTACGATCATGAGGCGTTCCGGCCCTGGCGGCTCCTGGGCCTCGCACTGAAGGCACTACGCCGTCTGCAGCCCGACTACCCGATCTGGCGGGACTTTGCTTACGAGTACGAGACCGGCCGGCTCGCATTCGACCTCATCAACGGCGGGGAGGCGCTGCGCGCATGGATCGACGATCGGGCGGCGGCACCCGCAGATCTCGAGGCGCTGACTATGCCGGACGAGATGTCCTGGCGGGAGGAGCGGCGCGCGGTGCTGCTCTATCCGGAGTGATCGCCGGAGTAATCCGCTCAGCCCTAACCCGGATCATTCAGGAATGGCATTGTCGCGGAGCTGACGAGAAAGGCCGTTTTCAGGAGCGTGCGGGACAGGACGTCCCGCCCGCAGCCGCCACGGACGGAGGCTTCACGGCGGTCCTGAAAACGGCCTTTCTCGCGAGCCTCTACGGCAGATTCCAGTCTTCATGCATGATCCGGGCTAAGCGACCGCCGTTTTCTCCGCTGATCTCACGATATATCCGCCCGACTTCTCATCGGCCTGCAGTGTGACCAGGCCGCGCTTCTCGGCCTCGGCCAGCAGATCGTTGAAGGATCGGAACCCATAGAAGCGCTCGTTGAATCCCGGGTGGCGCCGCTTGATCGCCTGCTTGATCATCGAGCCCCAGATCGATTCATTCTCGCCGCGCTCCTCGAGCAGCGCATCGAGCGTCTCGACCACCAGCTCGAGCGCATCGGCCAGATCGGGCCCGCGATTGTTGTCTGGCGCCGCAGAGGGCACGGGAGCCGAGGGCGCAGCAGCCGAGGGCGAGGCGGCCGAGCCCGTGGTCAGTGCACCTGCCGCGGGGACTGCCGCAGGGAGCGCCGCGGCACCCGCCGCGGCGCTGGCGGTGCCGCCTCCGCCGCGCCGGCGCCCCTTGTGCTCCTTGCGCACCAGGTCGTCGTAGTAGATGAATTCATCGCAGTTGTTGATGAAAAGATCGGAGCTGGAGTTCTTCACTCCGACGCCGATCACCGTCTTGGCGTTCTCGCGCAGCTTGCTCACCAGCGGGGAGAAATCCGAGTCACCGCTGATGATGACGAACGAGTCCACGTGCCCCTTGGTGTAGCAGAGGTCCAGCGCGTCCACGACCATGCGAATGTCCGCGGAATTCTTGCCCGACTGCCGCACGTGGGGGATCTCTATGAGCTCAAAAGCCGCCTCGTGCAGGCCGCGCTTGAATTCCTTGTAGCGATCGAAGTCGCAGTAAGCCTTCTTGACCACGATGTGGCCCTTGAGCAGCAGCCGCTCGAGCACCTTCTCGACGTCGAAGTGCGGATAGTTGGCGTCGCGTGCCCCGAGCGCGATGTTCTCCAGGTCGAGAAATACGGCCATGGTGGCCTCGGAAGCGCTGGCGTTGGCTCGGGTCGTCATGATGCGGTTCGGGTCCTCATGGTGTGGCTCGGGGTCCTCATATTTGCGGGGCGCGCTGCGCTTGGCTCGCGTCCCCGGCGGATCGATGGGCAAGGATACCCTTTCCGGGCCGGATTCATCCTACGGATTACGGCCAGGTGAAGCGCGCTGCCGGTCGTCGTACAATGCACGGTCGAGTAACGGGGCGTTATCGAGTAACGAGGCGTTCGCGCCGGGGCATTGGATCCGTGAGACTTCGGATCATGAGGTGCCGGTCATGACGAGACGGCAATGAGACGGCGGCAGTTCCTGCTGAGCGGCACGGCCGTTGGGGCGGCCGTGGCGCTCGGCTCGCTGTCCTGGTGGGAGCTGGCGCGTGCGGGGGACCGTTATCCGGTCATGCACTCCGATACGCAATGGCAGCGGCTGCTCGTGCCGACGCGCTACGCGGTGCTGCGTGAAGGCGCCACCGAAAGGCCTTTCTCGAGTCCGCTGCTGCATGAGCACCGCTCGGGCATCTTCGCCTGCGCGGGCTGTAGCCATGCGCTGTATTCATCTGCCACGAAGTTCGACAGCGGCACCGGCTGGCCGAGCTTCTGGGCCCCTCTGCCGCACGCCATCATCACCGATCGCGACGACTCGCTCGGCCTGGTGCGCACTGAGGTGCGCTGTGCGGGCTGCGGCGGTCACCTCGGGCATGTGTTCGACGACGGGCCGCCGCCCACGGGGCTGCGCTACTGCATGAACGGGCTCGCCCTGGTGTTCCAGCCCGGTCCGGCGCCCGTGCCCAGTTACGCGCCGCGCGAGCGCTGATCCCATGAAGTGCTGGCGCGATCCAGCGATTACCGCTGTCGCGTGCGCAGTACTGCTGGGGCTCGCGGCGATCGGCCTGCGCTCTTCGCTGTCGGTTGCGGCCGAAACCCACGCAATTCCGCCGCCGGCGCTCGACGAGCCGGGTACGGCGAGCACCGAGGTCGCGGTACTGGCAGGCGGATGTTTTTGGGGCGTGCAGGGTGTCTATCAGCACGTAGACGGGGTGCTCGACGCCGTATCCGGCTACACGGGGGGCACGGCGGCCACCGCGCACTACGACCAGGTGAGCACGGGCACCACCGGCCACGCCGAATCGGTGCAGATCACTTTCGATCCGCGCCGCATCAGCTACGGCCGGCTGCTGCAGATCTTCTTCTCCGTGGTCCACGATCCGACCGAGCTGGACCATCAGGGGTTCGATACCGGCCCTCAGTACCGCTCGGCCATCTTTCCGCTGAGTGCGGAGCAGGGGCGCATTGCGCGTGCGTACATCGCGCAGCTGAGTCACGCCCACGTGTTCGCGGCCCCCATCGTGACGAGCATCGAGCCCGGCCGCACGTTCTACCCGGCCGAGGCATATCACCAGAATTTTCTGGTGCGCTATCCGACCTATCCGTACATCGTGTACAACGATCTGCCGAAGATCGCGCAGCTCAAGCGGCTGTTTCCGCGTCTGTACGACGCGCGCGCGGTGCTCGTGGCGGTCGCTCAGGCCGACCCTTCCCATTGAAGGCCGAGTACGCCTGCCTGGCGGGCGAGCTGCGTGACGAAGAGCGGCGTCTCGTTGCTCGAGCTCGGGCGCATCTCGTAGACGTTGAAAATCAGCCGGCGGCGCTGCCCGCCCTCCTCGACCTGAAAGCTGCTGCCGGAGATCGATAGGCCCGCCTGTCCGAGCGCCGTGCGGATTTCCGTCTCGCTCGGGCCGTTCGAGTCCAGCTCGATGCAGAAGCGCGCCCCGTGCTGCTGACGCATCCGCGCCTCCACCCACTCCAGCACCCATAGGGCGAACAGTCCGATGATCGTGGCCGCGACGCCGAGCGCAATCTGCCCGCCGCCCAGACATAAGCCGATGACCGTCACGAGCCACAGGGTCGCCGCGGTCGTGACGCCCACGACCATGTTGCCTCGGCGCAGAATCGCACCCCCGCCGATGAAGCCGACACCCGTGAGGATGCCCAGCGGCAGGCGCATCAGGTCGTTCATCACGAACGAGCTCGCGGGACGTCCCGCCATCGGCAGCAACGCGTTCACCTGCAGCATCGCCACCGAAGCGGCCAGGCATACCAGCAGCGTCGTGCGCATGCCGGCGGCCTTGCCGTGCTCGCGGCGGTTGTAGCCGATCACCACTGCCACGAGGATGGTCAGCACGAGCCGCAGCGCCACGTCGGTCCATCGCAGCGGCGCATGCATTGGCAACATTCAGATCTCAGCTTTTTCGAGGCAGATACAGATCCGTGAGCGTACCCTCGGCGGCCTGCGCTGCAAAGGCGACCGTCTCGGTCAGGGTCGGATGCGCGTGCACGGTGAGAGCGACGTCGGCGGCATCGGCGCCCATTTCCACGGCGAGCGCCACCTCGGCGATCAGCTCCCCGGCGTTGGTGCCGACGATGCCGCCGCCGAGCAACCGGTGGCTGTCCGGATCGAACAGGAGCTTCGTGAAGCCATCATCGCGTCCGAGCGACAGTGAACGACCGCTCGCCGCCCATGGAAATACGCTGCGCCCGTACGCCACGCCCTGCTCCTTCGCGGCGTTTTCCGTCAGGCCCACCCACGCGACCTCCGGATCGGTGTACGCCACGGCGGGAATCACGCGCGCATCGAAATAGCTCTTCTGGCCCGCCGCCACCTCCGCGGCGACCTTGCCCTCGTGGGATGCCTTATGGGCCAGCATCGGCGGCCCGACCACATCGCCGATCGCAAAGATATGCTTCACGTTGGTGTGCAGCTGCCGGTCCGTGGCGATGAAGCCGCGCGCGTCCATCTGTACGCCTGCGCGCTCTGCGTCGATGCGCGCGCCGTTGGGCGTGCGGCCCACCGCCACCAGCACATGATCGTACGCGGCGCTGCGGGTGGCACCGGCGGAGCCCTGGAAGCTCACCTGCAGCGCCTCGGGTGTCGCTCGGACCTCCGTGACGCGCGTCTCGAGCAGGATCTGCCCATAGCGCGCGCGGATGCGCTTCTCCAGCGGACGCACGAGGTCGGCATCACAACCCGGCATGAGCTGGCCGGTCAGTTCCACGACGTCGACCTGCGCGCCGAGCGCATCGTAAACACAGGCCATCTCCAGGCCGATGATACCCCCGCCGATGACCAGCAGCCGGCCGGGATTCGCCGGCAGCTCCAGAGCGCCGGTAGAGTCGATGATGCGCGGATCCGCAGGCAGCAGCGACAGGCGGGCGGCTTCCGAACCCACGGCGATGATGCATTGCTCGAAGCGAATGGATTCGCGCTTACCCGACCCGTTCACCTCGAGCACGTATGGGTCGAGAAACCGCCCTTCGCCGCGCACGACCTGCACCTTGCGCTGTCGGGCGAGCGTGGCAAGGCCGCCGGTCAGGCGCGTGACGATTCCAGCCTTCCAGGCGCGCAACCGCTCGAGGTCCAGCTGCGGCTCACCGAAGACGATGCCGTGCGCGCTCATCGCCCGGGCATCCTCGATGACCTTCGCCGCATGCAGCAGCGCCTTGGAGGGAATGCAGCCGACGTTCAGACACACCCCACCGAGCCGCTCCCAACGCTCCACGAGCGTGACTTCGAGGCCGAGATCCGCCGCCCGAAACGCTGCGGTGTAGCCCCCCGGACCGGCACCGAGCACGAGCAGCTGCGTGTGACGCACGGCCCCGGACTCGCTCGCCGGCGGCGCTCGCGCTGAGATCGCGGGCGCCGCCTCCGCTGCACCGGCATCCGCCGGATGCTCCGCCTGGAGCCGCGCGATCACGGTGCCCTTGGAGACCCGACCACCCTTGGTCACCAGCACCTCGGTGATGCGACCGGCCGCGGTAGACGGCACGTCCATCGTGGCCTTGTCGGTCTCGAGCGTGATCAGCGG
>JASHPX010000392.1 GCA_030037905.1 Gammaproteobacteria bacterium | reverse complement strand
CACTGACGGACAACGTCGGCGTGAAGATCCTGTTCCACACCGGCGCCGCGTCCTCCACGACCTACGCGGCCCCGGTTTCCGTGTTTACCCAAACACCCAATTCTGAGTTCCAGGGGGCAAACCTCATCGCGATCTCGGACCTGACCGGTAATGGCTTCAACGACCTGGTCATCACCGATCCGGGCCCGAGCGGTTGCAGCGCCCCGACGGTATCGGTGCTGCTGCAGAACAGCGCCGATCCGGGACAGTTCGCGACTCCCGTGAGCTACCCCGTGCCGGGCGCCTGCGAGGCCGAATCCATCGTCGTGACGGACGTCAACGGCGACGGTCATCCGGATATCGTGATCGGCAGCGAGAGCGGGGTGAGCGTGCTGCTGCAGAATGCGACGAGCCTGGGAACCTTCCTGGCTGCGACGAGCTACCCTGCCCCGAACGCCAACGAGATCGCAGTGGCCGACGTCAACGGCGATGGTCTCGTCGATATCATCGTGGGCACCGGTCCTCCGCAAACGGCCGTGAACGGCGTGTTTCCGAATGTTCCCGGTGTGCTGCTACAGAATGCGAGCGCTCCGGGCACCTTCGGCTCACTGCAGGCGCTGCCGTAGCTCCCGCGCTGCCGTAGCTCGCGCGCTGCCGTAGTTGCGCTCAGAACTGCGCGTGAATGCGCAGCGCCGCGACCGACACGGGACCGCGGTCCGTGTTGTAGCAGGGATTATCGATCCACTGATAGTCGAGGCTGAGCTGTGCCCACGACAGCGCCGCAAAGCTGTAGTACGTCTCGATGATCTGCTCGGCCCCCGGATGCGGCAGTTTTCCATCACCGCAGAGGATGCCGCGGCCGCCGAGATTGAAATATTCCTCGCGCTCCGCCGAGATGCCATCGTCGATGCCCGCGACCCCGACGGTGTCGTCCGGACGATGCCACTGGCGTCCCGTGAGTGATGCACCCAGCTCGGCGGTGCGATCGATATCGGTGAATTCGTATGTCTCGACATTGCCGGCGGCCTTGCCGGCGCGCGCGAATACGCCCAGATCGGAGCTGATCGGTTGCTCCAGATCCAGGCTCACGCCCATGCGGCCGCGATACTCGCGGACCTTCGCAGCATCAGGCGTCGTGCCGGTGAGCTTCGCCAGCTCGATGGCCTCATCGAGCAGTCCCATGCGACCGCGGCTGTCGAAACCCGTGAGCAGCACGCGGCCGGTGTGGCCGAACAGCTGGTAGCGCCTCTCGATCTCAGCGTCGACCTGAAACTCATCGAAGCCATGCTCCAGCGACTCGCTGTTGGGAACGTTGGACAGATCGAAGATGCCCGTACGGAAAGTCCAGGCACCGATGTAACGCTCGGCGGCCGCACCCACGGTATATCCCCAGGCATCGGCCGCGTAATCGAAAGTGCCCGCATCGACCGCTGCCCAGTTGAAGAAATCCGACCGCGGGTCGTGAGCATACTGATTGGTATCGAACACATCCGTGACCGAGAATTTGCCGAGCCACAGCACCCAGCGATCGGCGCTCTGTGAGCCGGCGAGCTGATCGGCCACCCCCGGCACCGCTTCCCGCTCCCCGCCCGTATCGATCGTCTGGCGCACGAACCAGCGCGGCATACGAAAATAGGGAAGGTTGCTTCCCACCTTGTAATCCTCGCCGCTCGGGAACCCTGCCACGCCCAAGGTATCGTCGAGCCCGAAGCCCTGATCGACCTCCGGCTCGACCCAGACTTCGGCTCCCTGCCAGAGTCGCGCGCCGAAGAACACACTGACATCGAACGTTTCGCGCGTGGTGAGGGGGGTGAGGCTGTTCGGTCCGCTGTAGGGCGCATAAAAATTGTCCGTGCCCTGCTGCACGAAGGTCGTCTGTGCGTGGATGGCGAAACGCTGCTGGCTGATGGTCTGCGAGTCATCGGGGGGAGTGCCGCTCGCGGTTGCATCTGCGCCAGCGATGGGCACGTGCCACAGCAGCAGACCGCCCGCAAGCAACCAGCGGCCAGGGCGCGCCGCAACCAGCCGTGTCGTGAGCCGTGGGCACAGGCGCCGCAGGCAGCCCCAGAAGACAGACCCTAACGCCATCATCACTCCTCGGGACGAGAGGGCCACTATGTCAGACGTGTGTTACCGACTTAGCGGCGAGCCGCCGGCGTGGGCTCGATATACTATACCCCAGTATAGCTTGCAAGGCGCGGCGCGGTGAATCGTGCGCGCGCCGCTGCGCAGGCCGCTGCGCGGCGCGACTCCAGCCTGGGACGGCGCGACTCTAGCGCGCCACCAGGTCAGCGTACTGTGGATGGCGGCGAATGAACTGCACGACGTAGGGACACAGCGGCACGATCTTCGCGCCGCGCGCCCGCAGCAACTCGAGCGTACCCGCCGTCAGACGCGCACCGACGCCGGCCCCGCGCAGCTCCATGGGCACTTCCGCGTGCGTGAGCACGCAAACAGCCGTGGGGGCACCAGCGGCACCACCGGCGGCGGCCGCACCAGCGGCGGCATCGGGCCGCGGCACGCCATCCGCCACGTCCACGCCGGCGTCCATGCCATCCCGATGGTAGTAATCGATGAACGCCGTGGCGCCGCCGGGCAGCACCAGCTCGAAACGCCCGCGCGCCGGATTGTCGATCACCTGCCCGTCGCTGCTCATCGTCGCTCCCCGGTCCTTCGGTCCACGCCGCTGCCCGCCCGCAGCCGCACAGTCGGCCGCTGCCTGCCGCCGCCTCCCGCTGCCTCCGCCGAGCTTCTCATACAGCGCCATCGCGCGCGACATCGACGGCAGTGTGTCGAGCAGCATGCGCCGGTAACCGGCCTGCCGCGCCTCGTCGATGACACGTTCCGCCAGCCAGCGGCGCGTAGTGGCCCGGCAGCTGCGCGAGCTCGCGGTCGAAGCCCTGAAAACAGAGGTCGACTCCCAGATCTCCCGCGTACTCCACGAACAGCTCGCGGACGAGGTCCAGCTCCGCAGGTATGCGGGCCGGTCGAATCCACGCCGATCGCATCTCGTCCATCGACCCAGCGTAAGCCACAGAACACGAGCGCGCACGGGGCGGCTTGCGCCTGATCAATGTTGGACCGGACTGATGGCCAGGATATTTGATCGGTAATTCAGGGACTTGTTATCGCCGTGACACCTAAATCTATCGGCGCATGTGGAACGGGCGCCATGTCAGGCGCTGCAGGGAGGTTGCAGCCTGGTCAACTGACCAACTACTGATTTCAGCACGGCGTCACGCTCATGACGGATTACCGGTTCAGGGATCGATGCGGACATCCGGTTCTTGACTTGGCTGTTTGGCAATGCCAGCGCATTGCGCCTTTACGTGAGATCGCGGCGCAGGCGACCAAGCCGCTTACTCTATTGCCATCCGGGAGAGATATGACAACCAAGACCATAAGATCACGAGTGCTGGCGAGCGGTCTGTATTTCGGCGAAGACCCTCGATGGCGAGGTGATCGGCTATGGCTTAGCGATTTCTTTGGACAGACGGTTTATTCGGTTTCGCTACAGGGCGACCTGCGGCCAGAGATAAAGCTCGACGATTGGCCCTCCGGTATCGGGTGGATGCCTGATGGATCGATGCTCATCGTGTCGATGCAGAAGAAGCAGGTCCTTAGACGGTCTGAGCATGGCGGCGTTGCGGTTCATGCAGATCTCGGCGCTGTCGCGGGCGGACAATGCAATGATATGGTGGTTGACCGGAACGGCCGCGCGTACGTAGGCAATTTCGGCTTCGACCTCTACGGCGAAACGCTCAAGCGTGGCGCCGAAAGCGCGCTCGCCGAGCATCCAAAAGCGGCGATAGCTCGCATACTTCCGGACGGCTCCGTGGATGTTGTCGCTACGGAGATGGACTGCCCGAATGGAAGCGTCATTACGCCGGACGGAAAGGTACTCATCGTCGCTGAGACGCTCGCAGCCCGCATTTCTGCGTTCGATATTGAACCCGACGGCTCTCTCTCAAACCGCCGTGTGTGGGCGCCACTGCCCGGGTGTGCGCCTGACGGCATTACTCTGGACGCGGAGGGAAATATCTGGATCGCAAATGCTAATGCGGCAGAGTGCATCCATGTAGCGCCGGGAGGCAAGATTCTTGAGATCATCGATACAGGGGATCTCTGTTTCGCCTGCATGTTGGGAGGCGACGACGGCCGGAGCCTCTTCATGTTGACGGCGCCCGCTTGGATAAGGGAAGAAGCGAAGCGCGCGCCCATGGGAAAGCTGCTGATAACGCGGGTGCAAGTGCCGCACACCGGTTTGCCCTAGGCGGCGTTCAGCTGGAAAAGCAGAACGGCGGGTAGATCGGGAAATGCCGGCGAGGAGCCCGGCTTCGCTTTTTCGTTTTCAAGCAATTACGCAAATAGGGTGCCGGACTATTTTCACCGGCGCAAATAAGGGACCTCATGCGATCACCTCCACAGCGCCGATATCGGCGTAGCGTATAGCCGCTCACCGAACGGCACGACGGTGTCGTGATCGTAGAGCACCAGGCCCAGGGTGAAGCGCTTGCCGCAAGCCTCGGCCAGCTTCCGCAGTCCGGAGAAGTCACCGCGCGTGACGGTCGCCGCCGCCTTGACTTCAATGCCGATCACCTGCCCGCGGGAGTCCTCCACGACGATGTCGACCTCGTTGTCGTAACGATCGCGGAAATGAAAGAGCTCGAGCGGCTCATCGCTCCAGCTCGCCAGCTTCAACAGCTCCCCGAGCACGAACGTCTCGAGCAATGAACCATAGGCCATGCGGTCCATTTGCAGCCGCGCAGGCGAATGGTTGCGCAGCGCGGCGAGCAGCCCCGAGTCGAGAAAGTGCAGCTTCGGGGTTTTCACCAGCCGTTTGAGCTCGTTCGTGTACCAGGGCTGCAGCAATCGGACGAGGAACAGCTTGCCGAGCACATCGGTGTATTTCTGGACCGTCACGTGCGTGAGCCCGAGGGGCGCGCCGATGCTGGAGTAGTTGATGAGCTGCCCCGAGTGCGCGGCAAGAATGCGCAGCAATCTCGGCATCTGTCGGACATACTCGACGCGCGATATATCGCGCGCATCCCGTTCGATGACCGCCCGCATATAGTCCAGAAACCATTTCTGTCGTCTTGCCCATGAGGTACGCCTCACCGCCTCCGGATAACCTCCGGTGAGAACGAGGTCGATCAGGTGCGAGCCCGCGACGACCTCACCGACGGCCGGCGCCTTCCCCTGCAGAACGCGCTCGAGGAAGTCACAGGACTTGCCGTGAATCTCCGCCTGCGCCAGCGGCAGCAGCTCGGTGATCTCGATGCGTCCGGCGAGCGAGTCGACCACCTGCGGCAGGGCCATCAGATCCGCAGAGCCCGTCAAAAGAAAGCGCCCCGGACGCCTGTCCGTATCGACCGCACGCTTGATCGCCAGCAACAGCTGCGGCGCGCGCTGGACCTCATCAATGACCGCTCGATCGATGCCCCGGATGAATCCGACCGGATCGGCGCGCGCCGTGTCGAGGGTGGTCTGGTCGTCGAGAGTCAGAAACGGCATGCCGTCCGCCGCGAGCGCTTCGGCCAGGGTCGTCTTACCCGCCTGGCGCGGACCGGCGATGAGCACTACGCGGGTGTCCGTCAAGGCCGCTCGTATGCGGCGCTCCAGAAAGCGCGGGTACATGGCTTCGGATCGTAGAAACGCGGTCGGCTGATCGTTAACGCAGCCGCGGCTGATTGTAACAGTAGCGGCGGCCAATTGTTGTTGGCGTGGCGACCCGCAACGAGCTACACGCGACGAGCTACGCGCGACGAGCGCCCCGCACCCCCCGCCGCCCTACCCCGCCACGACCTCCATCGGCCGCAGCTCCGCGGTTCCGAACTGCAGCGCGGCCAGTCGCGCATACAGCGGGCTCGCGCGTAACAGTTCCGCGTGATTGCCCACGGCCACCAGGCGTCCGGAGTCGAGCACCACGGTCCTGTCGGCCTTGAGCACGGTGGCGAGCCGGTGTGCGATCACCAGTGTCGTGCGCCCGCGCATCAACCGCGCGAGCGCCATCTGTACCAGGCGTTCCGACTCGGCATCCAACGCACTGGTGGCCTCGTCGAGCAGCAGGATCGGCGGATCCCTCAGGATCGCGCGCGCGATGGCGATGCGCTGGCGCTGCCCGCCGGAGAGGCGTGTGCCGCGCTCGCCGAGGAAAGTATCGTAGCCGTTGGGCAGCGCGCGCAGGAACTCGTCGGCCGCGGCGGCGCGCGCCGCCGCTTCGATCTCTGCATCGCTCGCCCCTGGGCGGCCATAGGAGATGTTTTCGCGTGCGCTCGCCCCGAACAGCATGGTCTCCTGCGGGACGAGGCCTATCTGCCGTCGCAGCTCCAGCGGATCCAGGCTCGCGATGTCGCAACCGTCCACGCAGATGCGCCCGCGCTCCGGATCGTAGAAACGCAGCAGCAGCTGCAGGCTGGTGCTCTTGCCGGCTCCCGAGGGGCCGACGATCGCCACGGTCTCCCCGCTCTGCACCTCGAGCGACAGGTCGTGCAGCGCATAGTGCTCCGGTCGCGAGGAATAGCGGAAATGCACGTGCTCGAAGCTGATGCGTCCGCGCGAGCGCGCCGGCAGATGCGCGGGGTGCGCCGGAGCCTGGATGGCCGGCTCGGCCTGCAGCAGCTCGGCGAGCCGCTCCATGGCGCCTGCCGCGCGCTGTACCTCGCCCCACATCTCGGTCAGGGAGGTCGCCGAGGCACCGAAGATCACTGCGTAGGAGAGAAACTGGGTCACCTGCCCCTCGGTCATCTGATGTGCGCTCACCGCCCGCACCATCAGCCACAGCACGAACGTGCTTGCCCCGAGCACCAGCATGGTGCCGAAGCCAATCAGCGCGGCGCGCACCTTCGTGCGCAGGATCGCGGCCACGAAGCTGCGCTCCACGGCCTCGCCGTAGCGCCGGGCCTGCAGCTGCTCGAGCGTGAAGGCCTGCACGGTCTGCACCGCGTTGAGCGTCTCATCCACCAGGCTGCAGGTGTCCGCAACCCGGTCCTGCGCGATGCGCGACAGCCGCCGCACCTTGCGGGCCACCGCAATCAGCGGGCTGATGACCACCGGCACCAGGATCAGGATCACCCCCGTGAGCTTGATGCTGGTCAGCCACAGCATCACCAGCGCCCCGATGAAGTTGATCGCCGAACGTAGCGCGATCGACAGGTTCACCCCGGCGATCGCCTGCACCAGCGTAGTATCGGTGGTCAGCCTGGACATGACCTCCCCGGTACGGGTGACCTCGTAGAAGGTGGGGTCCATGCCGACCACCCGGCGGTAGACCGCCTTGCGCAGGTCCGCGACCACCCGCTCCCCCAGCCAGGTCACCAGGAAGAAGCGCAGCGCGGCGAACACCCCCAGGACGATACCCATCACGAGAAAGCCGATGAAGTAGCGGCTGTCCAGATGGGTGGTGTGCGAGGCGAGGTTGTGGTCGGTCAGCTGCCCGAGCTGCATGGGCAGGATCAGCAGCGCAGCCGAAGCGATCACCAGCGCCGCCAGCGCCGCCACCAGGATCAGCTTATAGGGAGCCAGAAAGGGCAGCAGGGCCCGCAGCGGCCGCAGCGAGCGGGAGCGCCCCCGGTCGACAAAATCCAGCTCGTTCATTACAACGTCGTTCATTCGGGCTACTCTAGGGCTTCTACTCTAGGAGAGCCGGCTCCAGCCGTCGTAAATGGAGCTCCAGGCCGTCGTAAATGAAGCCCGTAAGTTGTAGGCTGTCTCCGACAGCAGACACTGGTGTTTCGGCATCGAATGGCGTTACCGTCCTCAACCGCATAGTCCTATAACCGTTTTGAGCTAAGGAGGACCCGCTCATGGCACTTTGGAAAGATCCCGGCTCCGCAATGAGCCCGGCGGCGAGCGGCAATCCCGTCGCGGCCAACCCCACGGTCACCGAGCTGCACAAGGCCCCTGAGCGCGCCCCCGAGCCGGCGGCGAGCCCAGAGCCTGTACGCCGGCCGGCGGCGGCGCCACGACCCGCGGCCCAGGCCCCGGCCCAGGAGTCCCTCATTGCCGCCGAGATCACCATCGAGGGCAAGATCGCCGGCTCCGGTGACGTCCGCATCGCCGGTCGCTTCAAGGGCGACGTGCACGTCGACGGCAATTTCCGCATCGACGCCGGCGCGAAGCTCGAAGGCCAGGTGCGCGCCGCGGTGGTGGTCGTTGGCGGAGAGCTACAGGGCAACATCGAGGCGGCCAAGCAGGTCGACGTGCTCAGCACCGGAACGATCATCGGCGATGTCAAGGCGCCCTCGATCACGGTGGCGGCCGGCTCGCGCATGCGCGGGCACGTGGAATTCGGTTGGGACGAAAAGCACTCTGCCGACCGTCCCGCAGCCTTTGATCTCGGCAAGGGGAACACGCGCGCGGTATGAGCAGCATACGGGCGGGTCAGCCGGGTGCGACACGCCTGTGTCCGCACTGCAAGGCGACCGTACTGGAAAGCGCGACGATCTGTCCGGGCTGCCGGCATCATCTGCGCTTCAACGGCGGCAAGCAGGCAGCCGCTGAGGCGTACACCGCCCTGAGCGTCGACGGCACCATTGCCCACCGGCAGCGGGGCGATCCGTGCGAATACTGCATCGTCCTGGATATTGCTAATGAACGTGGCGAGCGGGTTCTGCGCCAGGTGGTAGGCGTGGGCGCCCTGCAGCCCGGCGAGCAGCGCCGCCTGCACGTCTCGGTGGAGATGCTGCCCCTGGTCCCGACACACTCGCAGGCCGCACAGCCGCAGGCCGCACAGCCGCAGCCCACCCCGCTGCCCAAGGCATCGGTGAAGGGGCCTACACCCGCCGGCATCCCCGCCGCCGCGACACCCCCCGCTGCCGCGTCAGCCGCAGCCGCGGCACCCAAGCCTGCAGGCACCGCGGCACTGTCGACACCCAACATGGGGCCTGCAGCCACGCGTGATGCCCCGCGCCCCAGCCTCAGCCACGGCGCGCGGCCCTTCGCCACCCCGGCAGTCGCCGCCCCGGCAGTCGCCCCCCCAGCGGCCGCTGCCCCAGCCACCGCCCAGCCGGTAGTCGCTCCCCCGGCAGCCGCCACTCCGGCAGCTGCAGCGACTGCGCCGAGTTCTACGGATCCAAGCCCCGGCGGAACGCTGGGACAGCGCTTGCGCATCTTTCGCAAACCTTGACTCTCAGCGCCGCCCGGGGGCTTTGACCCTAGATCGCCTGCCACTCAGTCCGCAGGCTTCTGGAACTTGAACAGGAAGCGGTCGGTCTTGTCGGCCATCTTGAAGACGATCTCGGTGTGAGTGTCTGCAGGGTTGTGCAATACATTGCTCTGGCCGACGAGCTTGAACCCGACGCTCTCCACCTCCTGCTTGACCAGCTCCGGGTCGATCCTATGCAGCGTGTTGGTGTCGCTCGCGCCACTGCCTTCCGGGGCCACATGGTCCTCGATGATGAAATATCCACCCGGCTTGAGCGCGTTGTAGACGGTCATGTCGAACTGCATCATGTTCGGGCTGCCGAGCATCGCGTTGTGGAAGTCGTGATAGTTCTCGGTCGTCCACACCATGTCCAGATTCGACGGCAGCATCAGATCCGGTGCACCCATGTGGCTCTCGGTCACGTTATTGCAACCGAGCGGCGCGGGAGCGGGCATCGCGCGGCGCGCACGAGCCGGTGCTCCAGGTGGCGGCGGCGGCATGTGCATCGTGAAGTTGATGCCGTAGACGTGACCGCTGTCTCCCGCGATCCGGCACAGCAGCCGCGTGTAGTAGCCCTGCGCGGGCATCAGCTCGGCGATCTGCATACCGGGCTTCACACCCGCGAAGGCGAGCACTTCCGCCGGCTTGCGATTGACATCGCGCTTGCGGTCCGCTTCCGGCCGGCTGGTATCGTTCACCGCGGCCCTGACGTAGGCCGGGATATGCATCGCATGATGACCATGTGCGGCGCTAGCCGCGAAGCTACTGCCCGCGCCCAGACACAGGGCCAGCGCAGTACTTGCACAAACAGCGTATTTCATGACAGCCCCCTCGATTGCCCCTGGATTGACGGCCAACTACAAACGCACCCGCGACCGGCCCCCTCGCCTGAGCGGTACCGCTGGTGCGCGCGCCAATCATAATCTGCACTGCAATAAAAAACGATGCCGGCGAATCGTCAGCACCGTCTGATGGGCAGGTTAGTCATTGCGGCGTCAGCGCGTCGAGGCGAGGGCAGGCAGGGCCGCTGCCGGTGCAGTCGCTACCGGCGCAGTGGCGATCGGTGCAGCCGCGGCCGGCGCGGTCGCGGCTCCCGGAGGCGCGCTACCGGGGTGACCGGTCGATATGGGGCCGCCCACCGCGAGCAGCAGCTGCACGGCGTCCTGTAGACGCTGCGACTCGGCCCGCACCAGCCCCAGGCGCGCCTGCGCGTCCTGGCGCTGAGCGTCGAGCACCTGCAGCACGCCGCTGTTGCCGGCGGCGTAGCTCTCACGCGTCAGGGCCAGGTTCTGTGCGGAGGTCTGCACTGCGCTCTGCTCACTGACCAGCAGCTCCTGGTCATGGTCGAGCGACTCGAGCGCATCGGCAACCTGGCCGAAGGCGCTGAGCACCGCCTGCTGATAATCGGCGAGTGCGGCGTGCATCTCATCGACCGCCGCGCGCTGTTTGTCGCGCAACGCTGCGTGGTCGAACAGCGGCTGCGTGAGATTGCCGGCAAATCCGCCACCGATACCGCTGGCGTTGAACAGCTTCTGCAGCACGGTGGACTGCAGGCTCGCGTTGGCCGTCAAGGTGATCTGCGGATACAGATTGGCAGTTGCCACGCCGACCGCGGCCGTCGCGGCGTGCAGGCGCGCCTCGGCTGCCTGGATGTCGGGTCGGCGATGCGCCAGCTCCGAAGGCACTACCAGTGGCAGCTGCGCCGGCAGGTGAAACTCCGAGAGCTGAAAGTCCGGAGCCGGCCATACACCGGGGGCGCGGCCGACCAGCAGCGCGAGCGCGTCCTGCGCGAGACTCAATTGCCGGCGCAGCGGCGGCAGCAGCGTCTGATCGTTGGCCAGCTGGCTCTGGGCATTGAGAATGTCCACGCGCGTTGCACCGCCGGCGTCGAATGCGCCCTGCACCAGCCTGAGATTCTGGCGGTCGTCGTCCAGTACTGCCTGCAGCGACGCCAATTGTGCTTGCGCCGAGGCGGCCATGAGCGCCTGCACCGCCACGTTACCGCTGAGCGCCAGCGTCGCAGCCTGCAGCTGGTCGAACTGCGACTCGGCGACGGCGCGTTGCTGCTCGACCCCGCGGCGCAGGCCGCCGGCGACGTCGAAGGCATAGCTCACGTTCGGTCCGACATCGAAGTAGCTGAACGGCGGGAACTTCTCCGGCCCGAGGAAGGCCGGGCCATACCTGACGCGCCCGGCCGCGGCGCTCAGATTCACCGACGGAAACAGCGCCGCCTCGGCCACTCCAACCAACTGCTGCGCCTGTGCCAGCCGCGCGCGCGTGGCGACGAGATCGCGGTTATCGGCGAGCGCGGTCTGGATCGTCGCGTCCAGCCGCGGCGAATCGAGCAGCGACCACCACTGCGCCGGCGTCGGCACCGAGCTGTCGAGCCCCAGCGCCGCCGGCGAGACCGCTGCCGCGGCCGCAGCTGCGGGCGTCGATGCCGATGTCGGCGCCGCGGACGCTGCCTTACCCAGCTCCGTGAGCGGCGTAGCGGTGTACCGCGGCACATTGGGTGCCGCAGGCGGCACGAAGTTGGGTCCGGCGACGCAGCCGGCAAGCCCCAGGGCGAGCGCAACGGCCATGCAGGCCGCACGCCCGAGGGCGACCCGACCGGCCGGCCGGCAATCCTGATTACTCGGCCACGACATGGGAGGCTCCCGCGCTCGCTCGCGCATCGCGCACGAATAACAGCAGCGGTATCGACAACAAGGTCATCACCATCATCAGATGGAAGTCGTCCAGATAGGCAATCATCGCGGCCTGCGCGGTGATCATGCCGTTGAGAGCGGCCTCGGCGGCGCGTCCGGCATAAACGCCGAGCGCGTGGGTCGCGAACACGAATGGCGTGACATGCGCCCCGAGCGAGGCGTGCACCACCTGGGTATTGCTGGTGAACAGCGCCTGCACCGCCGAGATGCCGATGCTGCTGCCGACGTTGCGCACCAGATTGAACAGCGCCGTACCCTCGTTGCGCATCGCCGCCGGCAGCGTCACGAAGGCCAGCGTCGCCATCGGTACGTACACGATGCCGGTACCGAATCCCTGGATCAGGCCCGACCACACGATCGGCGACATGTCCATCTGCAGCGAGAACTGGGTCATCTGCCACATCGACAGCGCGGTGAGCGCCAGGCCCGTGCCGATGATCAGGCGCACGTCGAAGCGGCCGACGATGCGGCCCACCAC
>JASHPX010000391.1 GCA_030037905.1 Gammaproteobacteria bacterium | reverse complement strand
GGCGCGGCCTCGGGCGTGGCTGCGCGCGCGGGCGCCGCGGCTGGCGAGCGCACCGGTGTTTCTGGCGCGGCCTGGAGCCGCGCGATCACCGTGCCCTTGGAGACCCGACCCCCCTTGGTCACCAGCACCTCGGTGATGCGACCGACCGCGGTAGACGGCACGTCCATCGTGGCCTTGTCGGTCTCGAGCGTGATCAGCGGAGTGTTGAGCTCGACCCGATCGCCGGGCTTGATCAGCACATCCGTGACGACAACGTCCCCGAAGTCGCCGAGATCAGGGCAGACCAGCTCCCCGGTGTCGCTCACGGTACGGCCTCGATCAGGTCCTTCACCTCCGAGAGCACCGTGATGAGGTAGCTGGTGAAGCGCGCGGCGGCCGCCCCATCGATCACCCGATGATCGTACGACAGCGATAGCGGCAGAATCAGGCGCGGCACGAACGCACCGTCACTGAACACCGGGCGCGTGCTCGCACGTGATACGCCGAGAATGGCGACCTCGGGCGCGTTGATGATCGGCGTGAAGGCGGTGCCACCGATACCGCCGAGGCTGGAGACGGTGAAGCTGCCGCCCTGCATCTGCGCGGCGGACAGCTTGCCCGCACGCGCCAGCTCGGCCAGTTGTGAGAGCTCGCGGGCCGTCTCGTAGATGTCCTTGCGATTGGCATCGCGCATCACCGGCACCAGCAGTCCGTTGGGAGTATCGGCGGCGAAACCGATGTGGATGTACTTCTTGAGCACCAGGTTCTCGCCGCTCGCATCGAGCGAAGCGTTGAATTGCGGGAAGCGCTGCAATGCCCGTACACAGGCTCGCACCACGAAGGCGAGCGTGGTCAGGCGTATGCCGGCACCTTGGGCACGGCTCTTGAGGCTCTGGCGCGTTTGCTCCAGCTCGGTGATGTCGGCCTCATCGAACTGCGTGACGTGCGGCAGGTTGACCCAGCTCGCCTGCAGCCGAGGGCCTGCGATGCGCTGCACGCGATTCAGGGGCCGCACCTCCACGGGTCCGAACTGCGCGAAGTCCGGCACGGCTACGCGCGGCCACCCGACCAAGCCCACGGCGTCGCCTGCGCCGCCTGCGCCACTGCCTGCGGCGCCGCCGGACATCACGGATTTCACGAAACCCTTGACGTCCTCGGCAGTGAGACGGCCCTGCTGCCCCGTGCCGCGCACGCTCGCGAGGTCCACGCCGAGCTCACGCGCAAACTTGCGTACCGACGGGCTGGCGTGCGCGCGCGAGAAGCCTACTTCATTGATCGGCGGCAGCCCGGACGTGCGCGCCTGGGCCGCCAACGGCGGGGGCGCAGCAGCGGCGGGGGCGGAAGGGGCGAACACCGGTCGCGAAGCAGTGCGCGCCTCTTCGGTGCGCGCCTCTTCAGTGTGCGTCGCTTCAGTGTGCGTCGCTTCAGTGTGCGTCTCTTCGGGCCGCGCCTCTTCAGGCGGTTGCGCAGCGGGCGGTGCCGGCGGCGGTGATGGGGGCGATGCGCTGCCCTCGCCGCCGTCCTTGCGGGCGCCGCCGCTGCCACCGCCTGCGGCGCCGTCATCGGTCCGCAGCGTAGCGATCAGACTGCCGCTGGACACCTTCGATCCGGCCGTCACGTGCAGCTTTTCGATCACACCGGCTGCGGGCGATGGCACATCCATCGTCGCCTTCTCGCTCTCCAGCGTCAGCAGCGGTGTGTCCAGGGCGACCGTATCGCCCGCCTTCACGAGCACGTCGATGACGGCCACGTCGGAGAAGCTGCCCAGATCGGGCACGTGGATTTCTTTCGCAGCCAAGGAATCTCCGCAGCGTCAGCTGCTGATGGGATCAGCCTTTTCCGGATCGATGCCCAGAGTCGCCATCGCAGCTGCGACGCGCGCGCGCGGCAGGCGAGCCTCGTCGGCGAGCCCCTTGAGCGCCGAGAGCGCGATGAAGTTGCGGTCGACCTCGAAGTGCGCCCGCAGCGGCGCGCGTGCGTCGCTGCGCCCGAATCCATCGGTGCCCAGCGTCACGTAGCGCTGCGCCACCCAGGGCCGGATCTGATCGGGCACGTTGCGCACGTAGTCGGTCGCGGCGATGAGCGGCGCCGCACACTCGCCGAGCAGCGCTCGCACGTACGGCAACCGCGGCTCGCTCTCCGGATGCAGCAGATTCCAATGATCGCAGGCGAGCGCCTCACGCCGCAGCTCGCTGAAGCTGGTGATCGAGTATACCTGCGCCTCGACTGCAAACTCGGCCTCGAGCCGCTCGGCCGCCGCCAGGCACTCGCGCAGGATCGTGCCGCTGCCGAGCAGGGTGACACGCGGCGCGCCCTTGCCGGCTCCCGCCACCCCGGTGCCGGTGGCGAGCGGCGCGCCGCTGGCGAGCGCGCCGGCCGGCCGTACGAGGTAGCCGCCGCGCAGGATGGCCTGCTGCACGCCCTCGGGCAGCGCCGGCTGCGCGTAGTTCTCGTTCATGAGGGAGATGTAATAGAACACGTCCTCGTTCTCGGCGTACATGCGCCGGAGTCCGTCCTGAATGATGACGGCGAGCTCGTAGGCGTACGTGGGATCGTAGGCGCGGCAGTTGGGGATGGTCGTGGCGACCAGCTGGCTCTGGCCGTCCTGGTGCTGCAGGCCCTCGCCGGCGAGCGTGGTGCGACCGGCCGTGCCGCCGAACAGAAAGCCGCGCGCCTGCATGTCACCGGCGGCCCAGAGGAAGTCGCCGACGCGCTGAAAGCCGAACATCGAGTAGTAGATGTAGAACGGCGCCATGCCGATGCCGTGGTTCACGTAGGAGGTCGCCGCTGCCATCCACGAGCACACCGAGCCCGCCTCGGTGATGCCCTCCTCGATCATCTGGCCTTTCTTGTCCTCGCGGTAGGACATGAGCGTCTCTGCATCCACCGGCGTGTAGAGCTGTCCGACCGATGAGTAGATGCCGACCTGACGGAACAGTCCTTCCATGCCGAAGGTGCGCGCCTCGTCCGGTACGATCGGCACGATGTGCTTGCCGATGTCCTTATCCTTGAGCAGCGCCGTCAGGATGCGCACGAATGCCATGGTGGTGGAGATCTCGCGGTCAGCCGTGCCGTCCAGGATCGAGCGAAACGCCTCCAGTGGCGGTACCTTCAGTGGCGCAGCGGTGGGCTTGCGCGCCGGCAGATAGCCGCCGAGCGCGCGGCGGCGCGCGTGCAGGTAACGCATCTCCTCGCTGTCCTCGGGCGGCTTGCAGAAGGGCAGCCGCTCCAGCTCCTCGTCGCGCACCGGGATATTGAAGCGGTCGCGCAGCGCGCGCAGCGCGGCGATGTCGAGTTTCTTCTGCTGATGCGCGACCATCTGGCCCTCGGCGCTCTTGCCCAGGCCAAAGCCCTTGACGGTCTTGGCGAGGATCACCGTCGGCTGACCGCGGGTGCGCATGGCGGCCTGGTAGGCGGCGTAGACCTTGCGCGGGTCGTGACCGCCGCGGTTCAGATGCCAGATCTCCTCATCGGACATGTTGGCAACCATCTCCTTCAGCGCCGGGTCCTTGCCGAAGAAGTGCTCGCGCGTGTAGGCGCCGCCCTTGGCCTTGAAGTTCTGGTACTCCCCATCGACGCACTGCTCCATCACGCGGCGCAGGATGCCGTGGGTGTCACTCGCCAGCAGCGGATCCCAACGCGAGCCCCACAGCACCTTGATGACGTTCCAGCCGGCGCCGAGGAACGCCGCCTCGAGCTCCTGGATGATCTTGCCGTTACCACGCACCGGTCCGTCCAGGCGCTGCAGATTGCAATTGATCACGAAGATCAGATTGTCGAGGGACTCGCGCACCGGCATCGTGAGGGCACCCATCGACTCGGGCTCATCCATCTCCCCGTCGCCACAGAAGCACCACACCTTGCGATCCGAGGCCGCCACCAGGCCGCGGTGCTCCAAATAGCGGATGAAACGCGCCTGGTAGATCGCCATCATCGGACCGAGCCCCATCGACACGGTCGGGAACTGCCAGAAATCGGGCATCAGCCAGGGATGCGGGTAGGAGCTCAGGCCGTCACCGGAGACCTCCTGGCGGAAGTGGCGCAGCTGCTCCTCGGACAGGCGTCCTTCCAGATAGGCGCGCGCGTAGATGCCCGGGGAGGAGTGTCCCTGGATGTAGATCAGGTCGCCGGGATGATCCTTGCTCGGGGCGCGCCAGAAGTGATTGAAACCAACCTCGTAGAGGGTGGCCGAGGAGGCGTACGTGGAGATGTGTCCGCCGTATTCACTGGACTTGCGGTTCGCCAGTACCACCATCGCCATCGCATTCCAGCGGATGTAGGCCTCGATGCGCCGCTCGATCGCGCGATCGCCCGGATAGGCAGGCTCCTGCCCGGGGGCGATGGTGTTGACGTACGCGGTATTGGCGCGAAATGGCAGATAACCGCCCGCGCGGCGCGTGTGATCGATCAGCCGCTCGAGCAGAAAGTGCGCACGCGCCGGTCCCTCGGCGCGCAGCACGGAGTCGATCGACTCGAGCCACTCCTGCGTCTCGAGCGGATCCAGATCGCCGCTACTGGTCACGTCGTCCATAACAGCAATTCTAGTGCTTTCCGCGAGCGCAGCGGCATCGCGGCGTGAGATGCGTCACAGTGCGCCACGGGCCGCCGCAACGCATGGCGGCATCGCGGAGCGAAACGGGACTGTCAGCGCTCGAGGAGTTATCATGACGTCATGAATAGGCTGGTGGCCTGCCCGGGCAGGAGCTGCGCGGGCGCTCGCCACGCCGTCATCCGCACGAGGTGACTGTCATGAACAATCATTTAGTTGCGCGTCTGCTTGCGCGCCCGACCGTGCACACATGGGTCCTGACGGCTGCCGCGTCATTGCTCACCCTGGGCGCCGGTAACGCTGCGCTGGCAGCCGGCCACGGTGGTGGCGGCTTCGGCGGCGGCGCGCATGCGGGCTTCGCCGCAGCGGGACGTGGCTTCGCAGGACGCGGCTTCGCGGGCCGTGGCTTCGTCGGCGGGCGCTATGCACCGTATGGGTTCCGCGGCTACTGGGGCCCGGGATGGGGATGGGGATGGGGCTGGGGTCTGGGCTGGTATCTGCCCGTGCTGCCGCTGTACTACTCCACCTACTGGTGGGACGGGGTTCCCTACTACTACTCGAACGACTACTACTACCAGTGGAATCCTACGGTCGGTGAGTACGAGGCCGTAGTGCCGCCCGCGGGCCTGACGCAGCAGCCCGATGTACCTCCCGGCTCTGCGGGCCCTGCTGCCGGCCCGGCAGGCGAGCCTCCCGCTGCGACGTCCGAGCTATTCGCGTATCCGAAGAATGGTCAATCAGCTGACCAGCAGGCCAAGGATAAACGCGAGTGCCGCAGCTGGGCGCGCGCGCAGATCGCCCCCGATGCCAACGCCGCCCCTGGCGCAAACGCCGCCCCTGGCGCAAACGGTGCCCCTGGCGCAAACGGTGCCGCTGACACCAACGGTGCCGCTGCGCCGCCCGACGCAGCGCTCGTCCCGGCAGCGCAGCGCGCGAACTATCTGCGCGCCGAGGCTGCCTGCCTCGAGGGTCGCGGCTACAGCGTGCAGTAGCACATCAGGGTCGCCGGCTTAGCGGATATTTCGTTAGAATTATCGCAGGCTTACGTCTGTCACCTGAGATCGTTTCCAGATGAGCACGCCGGTATCGGAGGCGGTGACGCTGACGCTGCGCCGCCCCGATGACTGGCACCTGCATCTGCGCGATGCAGAGGCGCTGCGGGCGGTGCTGCCTTTCACGGCGGCGCGCTTTGCACGCGCGATCATCATGCCGAACCTGGATCCGCCGGTCACGACGACGGTGGCGGCGCTTTCCTATCGCGGGCGCATCCGCGCGGCGCTGCCACGCGGCGCGCGCTTCGAGCCGCTGATGACGCTGTACCTGACCGATGAGACTTCCGCCGAGGAGATCCGGCTTGCGCGCGACAGCGGCGCCGTGGCGGGCTGCAAGCTCTACCCTGCGGGGGCCACCACGCATTCGGCCGCCGGTGTGCGCGACGTGGCCAATCTGCAGGCGGCGCTCGAGGCGATGATGGAAGTTGATCTGCCGCTGCTGGTGCACGGGGAGGTGGTGGATGCGCGCGTCGACATCTTCGAGCGCGAGGCACGCTTCATCGAGCAGGTGCTCGCCCCGCTGGTCGAGCGCTACGCGCGGCTGCGCGTGGTGCTCGAGCACGTCAGTACGCGCCACGGCGTTGAGTTCGTGCGCAGCGCGCGCACGGGCGTTGCGGCCACGGTCACGCCACAGCACCTGCTGTTCAATCGCAACGCGCTGTTCGCGGGCGGGCTGCGGCCGCACCTGTACTGCCTGCCCGTGCTCAAGAGCGAGTCCGACCGCCGCAGCATCCTCGAGGCGCTCGCTGCGGGCGACCCGCGCTTCTTCCTCGGCACCGACAGCGCACCCCATGCGCGGCACGCCAAGGAGAGTGCCTGCGGCTGCGCCGGCGTGTTCTCGGCGCACGCTGCGCTCGAGCTGTATGCCGAGGCGTTCGAGCGCGATGGTATCCTGCCGCGCCTGGCGGCGTTCGCGGGAGAATTCGGCGCCGACTTCTACCGCCTGCCGCGCAACGAGGAACGTATCACGCTCGTGAAGCAGTCCTGGACGCTTCCCGAGACCTACCCGTTCGGCGACACCGAGCTCGTGCCGCTCGGCGCCGGCAAGCCGCTGAGCTGGCGCCTGCAGTCCGCGCCGTGAGCGCGCCGTCTTCACCTGCCGCGCCATCCGCCCCGGGCGCCCCTATCGGCCCCTCGGGACTGGCGCCGCCCGCATCGGCTTCACCGCCCGCGCCACCCTCGCCCATGCTCCGCCGCTTCCGCGGCTTCCTGCCGGTGGTGATCGATGTGGAGACCGGTGGCTTCTGGCCCGCGACCGACGCGCTGCTACAGATCGCTGCCGTGCTGATCGAGATCGACGCGGACGGGCGACTGCGCCGTGGCGAGAGCTTTTCCTACCATGTGCGGCCATTCGAGGGGGCGCGACTGGACCCCGCTTCGCTCCAGGTCAACCACATCGATCCATGGCATCCGCTGCGACCGGCCATCGACGAGGGGGATGCCTTGCAGAGGATATTTCGCGAGATACGCGCCGCAGTTCGCCGACACGCGTGCCGGCGGGCTGTGCTCGTGGGCCACAACGCCGCCTTCGACCTCGCCTTCGTCAACGCCGCGGTAGATCGAGCGCGCATCAAGCGCAACCCCTTTCATCCCTTCTCCTGCTTCGACACCGCGACGCTCGGTGGCGCCGCGTTCGGCCAGACGGTGCTCGCGAAGGCCTCGGTGGTCGCTGGCCTCGAATGGGACAAGGGTCGCGCGCACTCGGCGACCTATGATGCAGAGCGCGCGGCAGACCTGTTTTGCACCGTATGCAACGAGCTGGCGAGCTGCTACGCACGCGCCGATGAGCGAGCGCGCTCGCTGGGCTGGCAGACCCTGCCCAGCGAGACGCCGGAGGAAGATGAGAAGGATGTGTCCGTGGAAGTATCGGTGGAAGTGGTGGCCGCGAGCGTCATGACGGCGGCAACAGGGGCCGAGCCGCGCTCGGCCGAAGACCCCTCGGACGAGGGCTGACGAGTCTGGTGAACGCCGCGACCGGCCGAGCCGTCGCGCGAAGCGGCGCTCAGCCAGCGGCTCAGGCGGCGACGCTCAGCCGGTAGCGCTCAGCCGGTCGCCGTGGCCGCGACGGCGCCCGCGGACTCGAGCAGGCGCTTGAGCTCGCCGTTGCGATACATCTCCATGGCGATGTCGCAGCCACCGATCAGCTCGCCGTTCACGTAGAGCTGCGGATAGGTCGGCCAATTCGAAAAGCGCTTGAGCGCCTCACGCAGCTGCTCGTCCTCGAAGATGTTGACGTACTGGAACTTGGCGCCCAGGCGCTGCAGGAGCGCGACGGTCTGTGCCGAAAAGCCGCACTGGGGAAAATCCGGTGTGCCCTTCATGAATAGCACGACCGGCCCCGCAGAGATCGCGTTGCGGATCTTGGCGTTGATGTCCACTGCGTCGTTGGCTTGCATCACTGTCACCTGTGTTCGGGTCTGCGTTGAATTATCGCTCCCGCTCGCCTATTCTTCAAATAGCTTGCGATCCCGCAAGCGGCCAAGAACAATAACTTACAGGTAGCTGCAGATGAATTCTCTGAGCTCGGTCGGCGGCGCAATCCTGGTCGGCGTGATCCTCGCGGTGATCGCCGCGGTCGGCATCCGACCGGGTTTTGCGGAGCTGGGATTGGCGGTGTGGATCCACATCGTCGCCGGTGTCACCTGGGTCGGACTGCTGTACTACTTCAACCTCGTACAAACGCCGGGGCTCGCGGCCGCAGCGGCCGACGTCGGCGGCCCGGGTCCTGCCGGCATCTCCAAGTACATCACCGGCCGCGCACTGGCGTGGTTTCGCTGGGCCGCGGTACTGACGTGGTTCACGGGCATTTGGTATCTGGGCCGCTCGGACAACTTGGGCAGCGCCGTGACGCTGGGGCACCTCGGACACGAATACTACGGGCTCGTCATCGGCGTGGGCGGCTGGCTCGGCACGATCATGCTGTTCAACGTGTGGGTGTTCATCTGGCCCGCTCAGAAGAAGCTGCTCGGTCTCTCCGCGGCGAGCGATGAGCAGAGGACGCGCGCTCGGCGCATCGTCGCGCTCGCCTCGCGCGTGAACTTCGTGCTCTCGCTCCCGATGTTGCTGTGCATGGCCGGCGCCAATCATGCCCTGCCCTTCTGAAGCGCTATCGCCGGATCCCGCGCTATCGCCGGATCCCGCGCTACAGGCAAATCCAGCGCTGCCGCCGGATCTGTTCGCGCAGGTCTCCAGTGCGATCGCCGAGGACGTCGCCGCGGGGGATCTGTCGGCGAAGCTGATCCCGCAAGGGCGCCAGGCGCACGCGCGTGTCATCAGCCGCGAGAGCGCGATCCTGTGCGGCGCTCCGTGGTTCGACGAGGTGTTCCGCCAGCTCGATCCTACCGTACAGGTGGGCTGGCGCTACGCGGAGGGCGCGAGCGTGCCGCCCGGGGCGGTGCTCTGCGAACTGGCGGGCCCGGCGCGGGTGCTGCTCACGGGGGAGCGCAGCGCTTTGAATTTTCTTCAGCTGCTGTGCGCCACGGCAACCGTCACGCATCAGTACGTTACCGCCGTCGCGGGCACCGGCTGCCGCATCCTCGATACGCGCAAGACCATCCCCGGATTGCGTACCGCACAGAAGTACGCCGTGCGCTGCGGTGGCGGCACGAATCATCGGATGGGCCTGTACGACATGGTACTGATCAAGGAGAACCACATCGCGGCGGCCGGGTCGATCGCAGCGGCGGTGGCCGCCGCACGTCACGGCAGCCCTGCCGGGCGCATCGAGGTGGAGGCCGAAACGCTCGCGCAGGTGCGCGAGGCGCTGGACGCGCACGCCCCGATCGTGATGCTCGACAATTTCGAGCTCCCCGCCATGCGCGAGGCCGTGGCGCTGAATCGCGCGCATGCCAATCGGGCACAGCTCGAAGCCTCTGGTGGCGTGACGCTCGCCGAACTGCGCGCGATCGCCGAGACCGGCGTGGACTTCATTTCGATCGGCGCGCTGACCAAGAACGTCGCCGCGATCGATCTGTCGATGCGGTTCGTGGAGCATCACTGACGCCGAGGCGCGCCGCTCCGCCGTGCTGCTGCGCCGTGCTGCTGCGCTGCTACTCAGCGGCCGCCACCGCTTCGCGGCCGCCAACCGGGCGCGGCGCAAACCACAGCAGCACCAGAGGGATGACCATCAGCAGGCCGGAGATCCAGAAGTAGTCGAGCGTCGAGAGCAGAAACGCCTGGTTGGTCAAGCCCTGCGTCAGCAGGGCGGTGGCGGCGTGATTGTTCAGGCCGAGCGCGCGCAGTCCGTGCATGGCCTGCTGCAGGCTCGGGCTCAGCGCGCTGGAGGTTTCGGCGAGGCGTGTCTGGTGGAAAGCTTCGCGACGCGCCCACAGCGTGGTGGTGATCGAGGTCGCGAAGCTGCCGGCGACGATGCGGGCGAAGTTCGACACGCCCGAGGCCGACGGTATGCGCTGCTGTGGCAGACCGTCGAGCAGGATCGCGAGCATCGCCACGAAGAACACCGACATGCCCACACCCATGACGAGCTGCGGCATGACGAACGCGGCGAAGCTCGCGTTGGCGGTGAAGCCCGCACGCATGAAATAGGAGGCGCCGTAGCTGACGAAGCCGAGGCTCGCGAGCCAGCGCGGATCGACCTTGCCGATCAGGCGTCCGAAGAACGGGGACAGCACGAGCGCGACCACGCCGGAGGGCGCGGCGACCAGGCCCGCCCAGGTCGCGGTGTAGCCCAGCTGCGTCTGCAGCCACAGCGGCATGATCACCACGTTACCGAAGAACACCGCATAACCGAGGCAGAAGGCGAGCGTGCCGATGCTGAAGTGACGGCGCAGGAACAGCGACAGCTCGACGATCGGATGCTCCTCGGTCAACTCCCAGATGAGCCAGGCCACAAAGCCCACGGCGGACACCAGAGCCAGTGTCACGATCGCCGGAGAGCCGAACCAATCGAGGTCGTTGCCCTTGTCGAGCATGATCTGCAGCGATCCGACCCAGACCACCAGCAGCCCCAGCCCCACACGGTCGATCGGCAGACGCCGCGTCGGGGTGTCACGCTTCGCCAGCCCGCGCCAGCAGATCAGTGAGCAGATCAACCCGACCGGCACGTTGATGAAGAATATCCACGGCCAGCTCCAGTTGTCCGAGATGTAACCCCCGAGCACGGGTCCTGCGATCGGGGCGATCAGCGTGGTCATGGACCAGATGGCAAGCGCCGTGCCGCGCCGCCGTGGCGGAAACACCGCCAGCAGCAGCGCCTGTGAGCCCGGAATCATCGGACCGGACACGGCGCCCTGCACTACGCGGAACACCACCAGCGAGGTCAGGCTCCAGGCGACGCCGCACAGGAACGAGGCGATGGTGAACGTCAGGACCGACAGCACGAAGGTGCGGACCACTCCGTAGCGCTGCATCAGCCAGCCGGTCAGAGGCACGGCAATGCCGTTGCTCACGGCGAACGAGGTGATCACCCAGGTGCCCTCGTCGGGCGAGACGCCGAGGTTGCCCGCGATGGTGGGGATGGCGACGTTGGCGATGCTGGTGTCCAGCACCTGCATGAACGTGCCCAGGGCGAGCGCGATCGCCACTATCGAGAGCGCAGCGCCCGTCAGCGGCGGCATCGCATCGCGCGACGTGGGCGCAGGCGGCGCAGGCGGCGCGGCCGCCGCGGAGACGGCGCCTGGCGGGCTTACCCCACTGACGATCGCGGAAGCCATCGGTGTCCTTCGGTGCGAGTGCGCGAGTGCGCGAGTGCGCGCAGCCCTAGCGCGCCACGCCGGTGTCGGTGCGCGCGAGGTCCAGCGTCCGACTGCCCCCGTGTCCGGCGTTCTGCTCGACGATGGCGCGGATCTGCGTCTCGAGCTGCGGATCGAGGCCATCGCTGGCCAGCGCCGGCAGTGGCGTGGTACTGACCTGATCGGACACCAGCGCGCCGGAGGTGTCGCGCACATCCACGCGAGCGTTCATCGACAGACCCACGCGCAGCGGATGTGCCTGCAGCTCGCGCGGATCGAGTGCGATACGCACGGGCACGCGCTGCACGATCTTGATCCAGTTGCCCGAGGCGTTCTGCGCGGGCAGCAGCGCAAAGGCACTGCCGCTGCCGGCGGCGAGGCCCGCGAGCCGCCCGCGGAACGTTACAGCGCCACCGTACAGGTCGGCGTGCAACTCGACCGGCTGGCCGACGCGCATGCTGCGCAGCTGCACCTCCTTGAAATTGGCGTCGACCCACACATCACGCAGCGGCACCACCACCATGAGTGGCGAGCCGGGGGCGATCCGCTGGCCGACCTGCACGGAGCGCTTGGCGATCACGCCGTCGACCGGAGCGCGCAGCTGCGTGCGCCGCAGGGCGAGCGCCGCATCGCGCACCGCCGCCTCGGCGGCGAGCACCTGCGGGTGCGTCTCGATCGTGGTGCCGGAAATCTGCGCCTCGGTGGCGTTGAGCTGCTCGCGCGCGGCGTCGAGCGCAGCCTGCGCCACGCTGACCGCATCGCGCGCGTGCGCCAGCTCTTCGCCCGAAACCGCCCCGTCTGCGAGCAGCCCTTGCCGGCGGGCGAGATCGCTCTGCGCGCGTTGCAGGTCCGCCGCGCGTTGCGCGATCTGCGCACGCAGCGCGTCGCGCTGTGCGAACAGGCCACGCACGCTGCGCACCGCGCGCGCCAGGCCGGCCTCGGCCGAGTTGAGCGCGATCTGTGCATCGGCCGGATCGAGGCTCGCCAGCAGCTCGCCCCGCTTCACGCCCTGCGTGTCGTCGACGTACACGGCGGTCACGGTACCGGGTACCTGGCTGGTGATCTGCACGATGTCGGCACTGACATAAGCGTCGTCGGTGGACTCGAAGTCGCGCCCCACCAGCAGCCAGTGAGTGCCCCAGCCGATCGCACCGAGGATCACGAGCGTGCCGAGCGCCAGCAAGCCCCAGTGGCGGGCGCGGTTACCCTGATTGGCGGGTGCTGTGGGTTGGTCCATGGGGGTTCTCGGTGATTTTCTGCGGTTCAGGACGTGCCGCCTGCGCGGACGGGGGGGCGGACGGCTGGAAGCTGCCGCCGAGGGCGACCAGCAGGCTCACGCGCGCTGCGGCGCGCGCGCTGCCGAGCTCGACGTCCTGACGGCGTGCGTCGAACACCTCGGTCTCGGCGTTCAGCACGGAGAGGTAGCTCGCCAGTCCCGCGCGATAGCGCTCCTCATCGAGCCGGTAGGCCTCCTCGGAGGCGGCGAGCCACTGTGCCTGCTGCTGCAGCTGTGCGCCGAGCGCATCGATCTGCGAGAGCTGATCGGCCGCCTCATGCACGGCGCCGAGCACAGCTGCATCGTAACCGGCCACCGCAGCATCCAGGTCCGCCTGGGCGCCGCGGTACTGCGCCTGTAGTCGCCCGGCGTCGAACAACGGCAGCGACAGCGCCGGACCCGCGCCGTAGCCGAATGACTGCGCGTTGATGAGCTGCGAGAGACTGACGGAGGCGAAGCCTGCCAGTGCCGATAGATTGATGCTGGGATAGAAGGCCGCGCGCGCGGCACTTCGCTGCGCGTCGGCCGCCTCGATGCGCTCGCGCGCGGCGATGATGTCCGGACGGCGTGCGAGCAGGTTGATCGGCAGGGCTGCCGGCAGCGGCAGCACGGCAGCCGGATCCAGATGCGGCCGCCGGATGAGGGCGTAGTCGTCCGCTCCGCGCCCCACCAGGGCGGCGAGCTCATGGCGCGCCAACGCCTCCTGCGCGCGCGCCTGCAGCAGCGCCACCTGCGCCTGCGGCAGCGCTCCTTGCGCTTCGCGCAGTTCCACGCGCGTATCCAGCCCGGCGGTCAGGCGCCGGCGCGTGATCTCCAGGATGCGCGCACGTTGCGCCCGGGTGTCGGTTGCGATGTCCTCGAGCGCATAGGCACGGGCCAGGTCCAGATACGCTTGCGCCACCGCGCCGGTCAGCAGCAGGCGCGCGTCGGCGCGATCCATAGCGGCCGCGCGCGCCAGGCTGCGCGCGGCGGCCGCCTGATCGGCGTGCTGGCCGGCGAGGTCCGCATCCCACGAGAGCGCAGGTCCCAGATCGCCGAGCCAGATGTGATGCCCACCGAGCAGGTAGGGTCCAAAGCCGTTCGGTATCTTTCCGAAAGTCTCCGCGCCGCTGAGATGCAGGTCCGGAAGCTGCGCCGCATGCGCGCCGGCGGCCTGCGCCAGGGCGCTGTGCCAGCGCGCATTGGCCTCGGCCAGCGTCGGATTACCGCGCAGGGCCTCGGCCATGAGGGCATCGAGCTGCGTATCACCGAGCGCTCGCCACCAGACGTCGGGCGCGGGTTGAATCGCCGCACCCGAGAGTCCGAGATTGTCGGCCGCGATGGGCGCGGGAGGCGCCCCGGGACGCGGCGGCAGCATCGCACAGCCGCTCAGCAGCAGCAGCGTGCTGCCGAGGAGCGCGCGCAGCGTCGGCGCAGCGGGCGCTGTCGGCGCAGCGGGGGTTGTGGGCGCCGCGGGCATGCTCTGCCGCGCCAATGTCATGAATGCTCTCCCGAGGCGCTGCGGCGTATCTGCGGTGCGCCTGCTTCCCCTGCTCTGGCACCGGCCTCATCGGCTGCGCCTTGCGAACGGCGCGGCGCGGCGGCCTCGGCGATGACGATGAGCTTGGTGAGCAGACGCATCAGCTGCGCGAGCTCAGAGCGTGAGAAGGCTCCGAGCGCGGAGTTGAGCTGATCCACGACCTCCGGGATCGTGCTCTCGACGGTAGCTTGGCCCTTGTCGGTGAGTTGCAGCAGCACCGAACGACGGTCGGTGCGGCTGCGCTCGCGCTGGACCAGCCCCTTGGCCTCCAGTTGATCGATGATGCGCGTCAGCGCACCGCTGTCGTGCCGCATCTGAGCGCACAGCACACTCGCACTGAGTGCCAGACCCTCCCGCAGATACATCAGTACGACCCACTGCGTGAACGTGAAGCCCCGAGCTTCGATCACCGGCTCGAGGTGGTCGATCAGCGCGGAGTGCGCACGCTTGAGGAGATATCCAGGACTGGTTCGACCCAGGAAGTTATCCGATCGAAAATGCTGCGTAGGCATTTACTGTCTCTACAGTTTCTGCTCAGGCAGATATTAGACTACGAACTTCTGCCGATGTCAAACGGTTTGGAGATGGGTTCGGGGGGTCAGACCCGCAGGGCGAGGGGTGGGCCGGCACGGCGCGAGCACCGCCGAGCGGGCCCTGGCCCAGGCGACGCAGCGCGCGCGCACGGCTCCCGACTCAAATCGTCGCGACCATCGCCACGACCGTCGCGGCCATCACGCCCGTGGCGGTCCAACCGAGGCGGCGCAGGCGCGGGCGAATGACGAACGAGCCCATGATGTCCTGGCGGGCCGCCAGCAGCATCATGACCGCCATGATGGGTACGGCGATGATGCCGTTGATCTCGGCGCTCCACAGCAGCGCGCGCATCGGATCCAGACGCGTGAAATTCAGCAACAGCCCGCCGAGCGTCGCGACCGCGATGATCGCGTAGAAGCCCAGCGCCTCCTGCAGCTTCATGTCCAGTCCCGAGCGCCACTCGAAGCTCTCCGAGACCGCGTACGCGGCCGAGCCGGCCAGCACCGGTACCGCGAGCATTCCCGTGCCGATGATGCCCAAACTGAAGAGCAGGAACGTCACCTGTCCGCCGAGCGGCCGCAGCGCCTCGGCGGCCTGCGCGGCCGTCTGGATGTTGGTCATACCGGCGGCATGCAGGGTCGCAGCGGTGCTCAGCATGATGAAGAAGGCGATCAGGTTCGAGAACCCCATGCCGAGGTAGGTATCCCAGCGGATGCGGCGCAGGTGCCGGCGCGCGGCCTGCAGGTCATGCGGCAGCAACGGCTTACCGGCCGCGGGGCCCGCGGCATTGCCCACCCTCAGGTCTTCCATCTCCTGCGCGGCCTGCCAAAAGAACAGATACGGGCTGATCGTCGTGCCAAATAGCGCGACGATCATGGTGATGGCCGTGTTGTCCAGCCACAGGTGCGGAAACAGCGACTCGCTGATCACCGCGCCCCAGGGAGCATGGACCATGAACGCCACCGCCACGTATGACAACAGCGCGAGCGTGAGCCACTTCAGGTAGCGCACGTAATTCTGGTAGCGCAGAAATACCTGCAGGCACAGACACAGCACCCCAAAGAAGATGCCATACACATGGGCTGAGCCGCCGAGCAGCAGTCGCAGCGCCTCGCCCATGGCAGCGATATCGGCCGCGATGTTGAAGGTATTGGCGAGCAGCAGCAGGCCCACGACGGCATAGAGGACGGGACGTGGAAACGCCGCCTTTACGTTAGCCGCGAGGCCACGGCCGGTGATGCAGCCCAGGCGGGCGCTGACCATCTGGATGCCGACCATCAACGGATAAGTCAGCAGCACCGACCACAGCATGCTGTAGCCGAACTGCGCGCCGGCCTGTGAATAGGTCGCAATGCCGCTCGGATCGTCGTCGGCCGCGCCGGTGATCAGACCGGGGCCCAGCTGCCTGACGCGCGGGTGCTCGACGACTTTTCGCAGGAGTTTGACCATCGCGGTTTTCCGCCAGGCGGTAGGCAGGCCCGGGCGCCGGCGGCCGGCGCGCACGCGGTGCAGGTCGATGCATTACGGCGGCGGAACGACGGTGTCGTGCCGCCTGCGCCTTCCGCATCCCGGCGGATGGCGCTCAGGCGTTACCCGGAGCGTTATCGAGCCGAGGCGCGGCGCAGCGGGCCGCAGCGCTGACTGCCACTCGAACAACTGCCCAAGTCAGCGCCCTTCCGTGACCGATGAGGGGCCGAACAATAGCCGGGGGTCTGCCGGCCTGTAAAGAATTGTTTTGCGCAGCGGACGGGCGGCCGGAGGGGCGGCTTGCGCCTCCGGCGGAAATCTGACACAAAGCGCTCACGGGAGGGCTTGCTATGAAACTGATCAAGACGGGTCTGGTCGCAGGACTGGCAGCGGTCATGTCGATCACGACATTCAACAACATCATCATGCCGGGGGCGACCTATGGGGCGATCGCGCTGTCGCTGGGGATGCAGACCACCTTCAAGAATCCCCAGGAGATGTGGCGTGCGATCACCAACCCCACGGCCTTGTGGATCATCGCAGCCCTCATCATCGCCGGCGAGGCTCTCGGCGCGGTGCTATGCTGGATCGGCGCGATACGCTTGCTGGTCAATATCCGTACCGCTTCACAGTTCAACCAGTCGAAGCGCATGGCCCTGATTGCGACGACCTATGTCGCGGCTTTCTACTTCATCGGCTGGATGGTCATCGCAAACGAATGGTTTGGAATGTGGCAAAGCACGAAGATCAACACCATGCCCGACGCCTTCTGGTTATTCGCAGAAGGCATGCTCATCGCGATCTGGGTGAACGTGCCGGACCTATGACGAGCGGCCCGGCGCAGCCATCGTTGAGCCTGCGAAGCTACAGCTGAAGCCAATAGCCAAACCAGAGTCAGCCAGGCGCTCCAGACTGTCCCGGTCAGGCTTCCGCCGATCGGCAGGCGTCCTGTGAGAGCACCCGTGGACCTGACCCGCCGGCGCATCCCGGTCTGGGACCTGCCCACGCGCCTGTTCCATTGGCTCATCGTGGTGCTGCTGGTGGGCACCTATGTGACCTGGCGACTGAACTGGATGAGCTGGCATGCGTGGCTCGGCGACGCTGCGCTGACAGCCGTGGTGTTCCGTATCCTCTGGGGCATCTTCGGCAGCGATACGGCGCGCTTCGTGCGCTTCGTAGCCTCTCCGCGAGCGGCGGCGCATCAACTGGCGCACGCCCTGCGCCGCGAGCCCGACCGGCAGGTGGGACACAACGCCGCCGGCAGCTGGATGGTGCTGCTATTGCTGGTGCTGCTGCTGGCCGAGCCCCTGACGGGTCTGTTCGTCAACAACGACGTGGCCAACGAGGGTCCGCTGTCGGAGCTCGCCCCCGCATCGATCGATAACGCCATCACGGCCCTGCATGCCTATCTGTGGGATGCGTTGCTTGCAGCGATCGCTCTGCACCTCATCGCCGTCGCGGTATACGTGTGGGTGAAGAGACACGACCTGGTGGGTCCGATGATCAGCGGCTACAAGGTGCTGCCGCAGGACCTGTCCGCCCCGCGCATGGCGGGCGCGGCACGCGCCGCCCTGCTGCTCGCCGGTAGCGCGCTCGCCGTGGCGGCGCTCGCGACCTTTCTATAGGGCGCGCGCGCCGCCTGCAGCCGCGCTCAGCGGCAGCGCGGCGTCAGGGGCCGTCGGGGTCAGCTCTTCGGCAGCAGCACCTGGCCGCGGATCTCCCCCATCGGGTGTGTCTGCGTGTGCACGTTGATGTACAGCTCGCCCCTTCTGAGCAGCCGCGCCTGCGCCACCGTGAGCTTGGCTGCGCCGGTGATCGGGCTCGCTGCGGGACTGCCGCGCTTGCTGAGCCACACCTGCACCCCGGCGTTCTTGCCGGCGGTCGCAGGACCGTGCAGATGCGCCATGGTGACGGGACCAGACAGGCCGCTATAGCTGATCGACCACTGCAGCATGCGTGTCGTCGGATCGTAGGTCAGATCCGCAGTGCCGCTGCCGTCGGTCTGTACCGCCGGCACCTGCTGAGAGCCGGAGAGCTGGACCTGAAAGGACTCGGGGGCCGCCAGGGCGGCGCCCGTCCACAGCGCAATTCCCATGAGACAAGCCGGCAGGACGAGCCGGCGGGATATCGTGAGCATCGTCAAACTCCTTGTACATTCGCGTTGCATGCTTAACGAAGACGCCTATGCCTGCCCGGATCGTGAAGTATTGCCCTGGACGAGGCCCGTGGCAATGTCGTCGGATCCGCAGATTGCGGCCGACCCGCTGCGATGCGACCTGAGCCGACCCCCGATCAGGGAGTCCCCGTATCGCGCTCGAGCAGCCCCAGCAGCAGTCCCCAGTTGAACTGCTGCTGCTTCCATGCCGCAGTCGCAGCGCGCACGCTCCCCACGCGCGGCAGGCCAACCTGGGCCGCCAGGGTGCCGGCCGGCAGTAGCTGCGGATTCTGCGATAACTCGGATGGAATTCGAGTGTAGCTATCCACCGAAAAGATGCCGTCCCCCTGGTGGCAGCGCACGCACGTCGAGAGGACCAAGGGCCCGCGAAGGAGCGTGGCACGAGAATCGCCAAAAGAGACGAACGGTTCGCCCGACCCTTGATACTCCCTGTGGTCAGGTCCGAGACTTCGCAGGCCGCCGGCCTTGCCAGTCAGCAGATCGCGACGACGCATCGCGAATTCGTAGACGAGCTGCCGGCTGCTGAAGTCATCGCGTCCGAGCTCGGTGAAAGGCAGCCCCACTCTGCGATAGACGCGCAACAGAACCGTTTGCGTCACGTCCGTAGCCACCGGCTCGAGCCGGTCATCGATGACCATCATCTGCCTGACCAGCGCGACCATCGTGCCCGCGGGGAACTGCGGAGTCGCCGGATCCAGTCTCATCAGGTTTGCGCGTAACTTCCTGCCGCTCGGATACGCGGTCGCGATATCCTGCGAATTGAGCCGCAGGGGTGTTGGATAGAGATTCAATGCATCCAGATACGCCAATGTCGCCTGCCGTCCCCCGGGGCAGCGAATGAATACACGAAAGACGGACCGACCCGACAGCTCTTCGACATGGAATGGAGCGACGAGCCCTCCTCGGCCATCCTCGATCTCTACCCACGGCCCGCCGGGATCGAACAGATCCGGCGGCAGAAATGCACGCTCCGGATGGGCAGGATCGAAGTCGGCCGCGAAGTCTGCGGACCTGACGGCCTGCAGGTAGTTATCCGGCAAGGCGTCGATCGCGGCTCTGGACAGGCGCAATCGCCCAAGGAGCTGCGCGAGGGGCCGCTGCAGCGCTGAGCGCTGTGGACCGCCCCGCGGGCCGGCGGCCAGATCAAAGGCGGCCCAGACATCGTTGAGCAGCAAGGCGCGCGCCAGATCGCTGGGCGAGCGCTGCTCCGCGTGCTGATCGAGAAACTCATCGAGCACCGTCGACAGCGCGCCCGGATCGTCGAACGGCTCATCGAACGGTACGGTGTTGTCTACCCCGTATGGGACAGCGCCTTCAGTGCGCACCGCGATAGCGCGATATAGGCGATTCCACAGGCTCTGGGGATTGGAATCGTAGATCGCCAGTGCAGGGCCCGGCGGCGCAGCCGCGGCACACAGCGGCAGGATCAGCAGCGCGCACGCCAGCGCGCGCGAGCCGGCCTTCATTCGAGCCATGAACCCTCCTCTGCCGCCGCGCCGGCTCGGCAAGCCGCGCTCCGTGCCCTACCGGCCCGCCCCCGCCTTCCACACATTGTTGCTGCGATCGCGGTCCGGCAGCACGTGATCCGGGTCGATGGTCACGGCGCTCACCGGCTCGCTGCTCGGCAGCTGCAGTCGCACG
>JASHPX010000390.1 GCA_030037905.1 Gammaproteobacteria bacterium | reverse complement strand
CCCGCGCTCGCGCTCGCGCTCGCGCGCGGCACGCTAGGCGGTCTTCTCCTCGGCACGTTTCTGCGGCGGCAGCAGCTTCACGCGGAGCTTCTCTTCGATCTCCGCGGCGATGTCCGGATGGGTCTGCAGATACAGCCGCGTGTTGTCCTTACCCTGGCCGATGCGCTCGCCGTTGTAGCTGTACCAGGCGCCCGCCTTCTCGATGATTCCGTTCGCCGCGCCCAGCTCGATGATCTCGCCCTCGCGCGAGATGCCCGAGCCGTACATGATCTCGAACTCCGCTTCGCGAAACGGGGGGGCGACCTTGTTCTTCACCACCTTGACCCGCGTCTGGTTGCCGACCACCTCTTCGCCGTTCTTGATCGCGCCGATGCGGCGGATGTCCAGACGCACGGAGGCATAGAACTTCAGCGCATTGCCACCGGTCGTGGTCTCCGGGTTGCCGAACATCACACCGATCTTCATGCGGATCTGGTTGATGAAGATCACGATGGTATTCGAGCGCTTGATGTTGCCGGTCAGCTTGCGCAGCGCCTGCGACATCAGCCGCGCGTGCAGTCCGACCTGCAGCTCGCCCATCTCTCCCTCGATCTCGGCCTTCGGCGTGAGCGCCGCCACCGAGTCGACCACCACGACATCCACCGCGCCGGAGCGCACCAGCATGTCGGTGATCTCGAGAGCCTGCTCGCCGGTATCGGGCTGCGACACCAGCAGGTCCTCGACGTTGACACCGAGCTTGCCGGCATACACAGGGTCCAGGGCATGCTCGGCGTCGACGAACGCCGCCGTGCCGCCGCGTCGCTGCACCTGCGCCACGACCTGCAGCGTCAGAGTGGTCTTGCCCGAGGATTCCGGGCCGTAGATCTCGACCACGCGCCCGCGCGGCAGGCCGCCGACTCCGAGCGCGATGTCGAGTCCCAGCGAGCCGGTGGGGATCGTCTCGATGTCATAGATCGCCGCGGCATCCCCGAGGCGCATGACCGAGCCCTTGCCGAACTGCTTTTCGATCTGTCCGAGCGCGGCGGCCAGCGCCTTCTTGCGAATGTCGTCCATGCGATATGAACCTCTTGCGAGTCGTGGAGTCCGCCCGTATATGAGCCCTGCCAGAGCCGGTAGCCTGCCTGGGTCGCCAGTCTGCCGGATCGTCAATCCGCCGACTTGTCGGTCTGCCGGCGTGTGCGCGCAATTATCCCACAACAGTTACGCCCGCGCGGTCGCAAAGCGGCGCCCTTCGCATAGATATGCATCGCCTGTGCGCACGGCGCGGCGCGGCACCGCACGGCGCGGCGCCGCACGGCATGGCACGACACGGCGCCGCGCCAGCTTCAGGCGCGCAGCGGCCAGCGCGCGAGCGAGGTGTAGCGCGCAGCCGCCGGCCGTGTACGGCTCTCGGCCAGATGAAACTCCGTCGCCTGCAGACTGATGTTCTGCAGACTCATATTCACGCGCAGCTCGCCGTGCGCCTCGTGGCCCGCAACCTGCTGCCGCGGCGGCAGCGAAACCCCGCGCGCCAGCGTCACGTGCGGCCGCAGCGGCTTGTCGTCGGGCTCGAGTCCCAAGCCCCGCGCCCGCTCGCGTAGGGCCGAAGCCAGCTGCAGCGCCGTCGCCGGAGCGGGCGCCAGCGCTGCGATGACCCGCGCCTCGCGCCAGTACTCGGCACGCTGGAACTGCAGCGCGAACGCAGGCGCCTCGATCTGCGCCGCCTGCGCGTGCAGCGGCGCGAGCAGCCGCTCCGGTACCGCCCCGAGGAAGCAGAGCGTCACGTGCCAGTCAGCAGGGTCGAGCCAGCGCCCGGGTAACGCGGCGTCGCGCGCACCGAACAGATCCGCCGCGGCCTCGCTCAGCCGGGTGCGGCAGGTCTCGTCCAACCATAGCGCGAAGAACAGCCGCCGCCCCGGCTCCCGTCCTGCAGGTCCCTCTCGTCCTGCAGGTCCCTCTCGTGCTGCGCCTCCCTCTCGTCCTGCGCCTCCGTGCGGCCCTGAGCCTCTCTTGCCGCCGGCTCCAGCACGGCGCCGCAGGAGCTCAGTCACGGCGGTCTGAGGACGGCGCCGCGGGCGCCGCAGGTGCGGCGGGTGCCGCAGGTACCGCGCCGGCCACGAGCTCCAGGGCGGTCGCCACTGAGGCGCGCCGCACCGCTTCGCGGTCGCCTGCGAACATATATTCCTGCGCGCGGCTCCTCCCTCCACGTTCGGCCAGCGCGAACCACACCAGGCCCACGGGCTTGTCCACCGAGCCCCCATCGGGACCCGCGATGCCCGTCACCGCAATGGCCAGATCGGCTCCGCTGACGTGCAGTGCCCCCGCGGCCATCTGCTCTGCCGTCTGCCGGCTGACCGCGCCGAAGGTCTCGAGCACCTCGCGGGATACGCCGAGGGCCTGCTCCTTGGCGGCGTTCGAATAGGTGACATACCCGCGCTCGAACCATCGCGAGCTGCCAGCGATATCCGTCAGGCACTTCGCGAGCCATCCGCCCGTGCAGGACTCGGCCGTGGCGAGTCGCCATCCCGTGGCGTGAAGCATCTCCCCCACGCGCCGCGCCAGCTTCTCCAGCGCCTGGTCGTCCACCGGGCGTCAGTGCCCGTAGCGCGCCGTCAGCGAGGCATTGCCCAGGCTGTGCATGTGCGTCAGAAAGCCCACCAGAGCGCCGCTGCTGTTCTCGTCCACATCGATCTGGTCGGCGCTGAGCGCATGCACGGTGAAGATATACCGGTGAGGCGCACCCGGTGGAGGCGCCGCACCCCCGTAGCCGGTGCGCCCGAAGTCGGTGCGCGTCTGGACGGCCCCGCGCGGCAGGCCTCCCTGCCCGCTGCCGCAGCCGCGCGGCAGCGTGTCGACCGTGGCCGGGATGTTAGCCACCACCCAGTGCCACCAGCCAGACCCGGTCGGCGCGTCCGGGTCGTAAAGGGTGACCACGAAGCTCTTGGTCCCGGCCGGTGGGTCGGCCCACCTCAGGTGCGGAGAGATATTGTCTCCCCGATGCCCCATGCCGTTGAAGACCTGCGCCTCCGGCAGCATGTCGCCGTCCCTGATCTCGTCACTGGTGAGTCGGAAGGTCATGTCATCACCTCCTGCCGGGCCCCGGGCCCCGCCCCGACCTCGGCCTCAAACTCGGTACAACTGCGCCCGCTATGGTCGCAGATTCCGGGTTCCGGTTTGAACAGGACTCTTCTGAACCGCGGGCGAGCGAGACCGTAGCGCTGCGCCTATGCGTGGCCGGAGCTCTGCCGGGCAACGTACCGAGCGAGTGTGTCGTTCATCCGTGTTTGCCAGCCCCGGCCGCCGCGTCGGAAGT
>JASHPX010000389.1 GCA_030037905.1 Gammaproteobacteria bacterium | reverse complement strand
TGAAGCGTCCCGCGATTGACCCACAGGATCTGCAGTTCCAATTCATCCGCGCCAGCGGCCCCGGGGGTCAGAACGTGAACAAAGTCGCGAGCGCCGTGCAGTTGCGCTTCGATCTGGCGGGAACGAGCGCGCTGCCCGAGCCGGTCAAGGCACGCCTGCGCGCACTGGCAGGCGCACGGCTGACGGCCGACGGCGCGCTGCTGATCCACGCGCGCAGCCAGCGCACTCAGGCGGCCAATCGCCGCGAAGCCCTCGCACGCCTCTACGAGCTCATCGAGCGCGCCTGCCTCGTGCCCAAGCCGCGCGTCGCGACCCGTCCGACCGCGGCCTCGGAACGACGGCGACTGGAGGGCAAGCGCCGGCGCCAGCGCATCAAGCACCTGCGCAACGCCGTCGGCGCCGGCGAGGACTGACCGGCCGGCGCGGCGCGGGGATACCGCACGGATGACGCGGGGACGCCGCGGGAGGTAGCTCACTATACGCGTCCGCGCCGCGAGGCTACATTGCCGGCATGCAGGACCTGGGCAAGCTCGCGCTGCGCACCTATTTCGGCAATAGCCTCGAGCGATACGCCGAGGCGGTGCTGATCTTCCTGGTGCTGCTGACGGTGCTGCCGTTCGTGCGGCTGGCGCTCAGCCGCCGTCTGCACCGACTCGAGCCGCATCAGTCCCCGACGGCGCTGGAGTTGACCATCGGGTTGCTGGACCACACCACGCGAATCTTCATCCTCGCGGTGTCGGCGTATGTCGCGCTGAAGACCCTGGAGCTGCCGCCGCGCGCCGATCACGTGATCGACCTGTTGATCACGATCGCCTTCTGGATCCAGGCAGCGCTGTGGGGCATGCAGGCCGCGCGCTTCATCATCGCCCGGCGCGTGGGTACCCGCGCCGGCGCCGAGCATCTGCCGACCACCGCGATCCTGCGCTTCGTGAGCATACTGCTGGTCTGGGCGCTGGCAGTGCTGATGCTGCTGGCGAACCTCGGCGTCAACATCACCGCGCTGGTGACCAGCCTCGGCATCGGCGGCGTGGCCTTCGCGCTGGCGATCCAGAACGTGCTGGGCGATATCCTGGCGTCGTTGGCGATCGCCTGGGACAAGCCGTTCGGTCTCGGCGACGAGCTACGCTTCGGCGACGTCATCGGCACCGTCGAGCATATCGGCATCAAGAGCACGCGGCTGCGCAGCATCAACGGTGAGCAGATCATCATAAGCAACTCGCAGCTGCTGACTCTGCAGATCCGCAACTTCGGCCGCGCGCGCGAAGAGCGCACCACCCTCACGCTCACGCTGGCCTTCGACACCGCGCCCGATACGTTGCAGGACTTTCCCGCGCTGGTCGAGCGTGCCGTGCACAACCTGCCCGCGGCGCGCTTCGATCACTGCGTGCTGCTGGGCCTCGGGGGCAGCGGCTTCGACTTCGAGGTGAGCTTCTTCGACACCAATCCGGGCAAGACGCCGCTCAACGAGCTGCGTCAGCAGTTCACGATGCGCTTGCTCGCAGAGCTGCACGCGGCAGGCATCGCGTTCGCCGCCGCGGGCTCGCCCGTGCTCTCGAGAGTCCACCCAGCGGCTGCGAACCCCGGCACGAACGCCGGTGCGCCGGCATGAGCCGGGCGCGCAGCTTCGCACCGGTAGTGGGCGAGGGGGCGCGCGTCCTGATCCTCGGCAGCATGCCGGGTGCGGCGTCGCTCGCCGCGGCGCAGTACTACGCGCATCCGTTCAATCAGTTCTGGAGCATCCTCGGGGAGATCTGCGGCGCGGGACGCGAGCTGCCGTACGCGCAGCGCCTGCAGCGCCTGCGCTCGTGTGGCTTTGCGCTGTGGGACGTGCTGCGCTCGTGCGTTCGGGTCGGCAGCCTCGATTCCGCCATCGAGCACCGCTCCGCGATTGCCAATGACATTCCGGGACTGCTGCGCCGCCAACCCGGCATCGAGCGCATCTGCTGCAACGGCGCCACGGCGCATGCGGCGCTGCTGCGCCATTTCGGCCACCCGCTGCAGGCGCAGGGCCTGGATGTGCGCCGCCTGCCCTCCACCAGTCCCGCCAATGCCGGCTGCACCCGCGAGGCCAAACTCGCGGCTTGGCGTGCGGCGCTGATGGCGCCTGTGTCGTGCGCCCGCTCCGATAGCTGCTACACCAGCTCGGGGGCCGCGCTGTAGGTGACCTGCAGGATACTGTGGCGCAGCTGCTCGGAGAGCACGAACTGCGCATCAGCGGCGACCCGGATCAGCACGTCGTCGAACTGCAGCAGGCCGGCGCTGTCCAGGCTGACCACTCCGCGCGCGCGCAGCAGGTCGATGAAATTCTGAAACAGCGTGCGATCGAAGAATTCCGGGGAGTTGAAACCATAGAGCAGGGTCATGCGCTGCGCCATGAGCTGGCAGCGCTCCTCGAGCGCCTTCTGCGTGATGGCACCGCTGCCGGCGCGTATCAGCAGCGCGATGGCGAGGTAGTAGCGCTCGATGGTCTGGATGGTGGTCTGCGCCAACAGCGACAGCTGCATCGCCGCCGGACTGGTCGGTGCCGGCCGCCGCCAGCGCCGCCCCTCGCATTCGGATTCGAGCAGCTGCAGGGAGCCCAGGACCGACAGCGTGCGCCCCACGATTTCGGGCAGCTGCTCCTCGGGGTGACGCAGGAACAGCTCCGCCGCCACATAGGGGTAGATGCGTGCGGCGAGTCGCAGTACATCCTCCGCGCCCATCTCGGCGTTGCCCAGGAAGCAGCAGGCGATCAATGATGGCAGGGCGACGAGGTGCAGCACGTTGTTGCGATAGTAGGTGGCAAGCACCGCATGCTCGGCGGACATGCGCACCGCACCGCCGGCACGGTGCGGCTCGCGGGTGATGACACCCAGCGCCAGCCCGTACTCCACGGTTTTCGCCGCCGTCTCGTGCACGATGGTGACGCGTTCGTCGTAGGGAATGGCGCGCAGCACCGCCACCAGGGTGTCGATCTGGCGCAGCAGGTCCTCCTCGAGCATCGCCTGGCGCGGGGTGGCCAGCAGAATGAGGGCCAGCAGATTGATCGGCGTCACCGTCGCGGCCGCGTTGATGTGACGCATGATCGTGGGAGCGAGCTCGTCGACCAGCGCATTGACCCACGACGGTCGATTCTGATCGTCGAAGCTCCGTGCACGCCAGCCAGGCGCGTACCGATCGAGCAGCCGGTCGAGATAGATCGGCTCACCGAGGCTGACATACACATGCCCGAGCCGCTGCCGCAACATGCGCACGATGCTGCGCAGCAGCCCCCGCACCGACTCCTTTTCCTTGGCTTTGCCGGAAAGTTCACCGATGTAGGTGCGTCCCTCGAGCACGCGCTCGTAGCCGAAGTACACCGGCACGAACACGACCGGACGGCGCGGCTCGCGCAGGTAGCTGCGCACCGTCATCGACAGCATCCCCGTCATGGGTGACAGCAGCCTGCCGGTGCGGCTGCGCCCCCCTTCGATGAAGTACTCGATCGGATGGCCGCGCGCCATCATGGCGGCCAGATACTTCATGAACACCACCGTATAGAGCGCATTGCCGCGGAAGCTGCGGCGCATGAAGAACGCGCCGCCCTTGCGCAGCAATCGCCCCACGATCGGCAGATTCAGATTGAGGCCGGCCGCGATGTGGGGAATGGCGTAGCCGCGCTGATAGATCGCGTAGGAGAGCAGCAGGTAGTCCATGTGGCTGCGGTGGCAGGGCACATAGATGACCTCGTTGCCTTCGACCACCTGTTGCAGCGTCTCCACATGCTGGAACACGATCCCGTCGTACAGCCGGTTCCACACGCGCGTGAGCACGTGCGCCATCAGCGACACGAAGATGGGCGAGTAGTTGGCGGCGATCTCGTCGGCGTAGCGGCGTGCCTGCAACAGTGCCGCACGACGTGTGAGCCTGCCCTGCTCGCGCACCGCCTGGGCCACGGCGGCGCGTACCGCACGGGTGCGCAGAATCTCGGCGACGATGGTACGGTGATGGGATAGATCGGGCCCCAGCCGCGCAGTACGCAGGCGCGAGAATTGCCCACGCAGCACGCGCGCCACGCGCCGGCTGGTCAGGGCCGTATCCGCCTCCGCGTCCACGAACGAGCGCAGCGACAGCGGCTCGCCCAGCTGCACGGTCGTGCTGCGGCCGTTGAACAGCACCGTGAAGAAGCGGCGCACACGGCTGGCGATGACCCAGTCCTCCGACAGCAGCAGGCGGATCAGGGAGCGCTCCTTGGAAGGAGCACGGCCCCAATACACGGCGGCGGGCACCAGACTCACTTCCAGGGTCGGGTCGGCGCGCAGCGCCTCGATCAATTCGCGCAGCAGTTGCGGGGGTCGCCGATCCAGGCGCGTGCGCCACGGACCCACGGTATGCGTGAGGGCCACACAGGAGCGCGCGCCGCGCAGCTGCCGCGCGAGCAGGCGGCGCCCGGGCCTCGGCAGCCGTTCACGCACGCACAGCTGCTGCAGCACCGCTAGATCGCTGCGGCTGCGCTGCTCGAGCACGTAGCAGGTCGGCACCGTTCGGCCGTTCAGGCGGGCCGGTGCGTCCTCCGGCCGCAGGGTCGCCCTGACCCATAGCGCGAGCACTCTGCCGAGCATTCCCCACATGGCTCAGGTCGAGTCACGCTCGGGAGGCAGATCCAGGCCGATGAGAAAGTACTCGAACAGATACTTGATGAGACGCAGCTGCCCGTGCAGCTGATGGTCGCCGTCGAGCAGGTGCAGCGCCGCCCCGTACTCGCGCGCGCAGCGGATACTGTGGTCGATCGGCACGACCTCGTCGCGCCAGCCGTGCACGATGCTCGCGGGGCAATCCAGGAAGCGCTCACGCAGCGGCGGCAGGCCCTCCATATACAGCGCCGGCGCCATGAGGAACACGCCGCGGGCATGCAGCAGCGAGGCAGCCGCCACCGTGACGTAACCGCCGAGACTGGAGCCTGCCAGCACCAGGTCCCCGGGCAGCGCCTTGCACACCTCGATCAGCTTGTCGATGCGGCCGCGCGGAGTATCGATGCCGCGATAGTCCACGGACTCCACGTCGTAGCCCTCCCCGCGGGCCACGTCGGCCAGCGCCGTGATCTTCCTGCCCCATGGAGTACTGTCCCTGCCATGGGAGAACACGACATAGCGGTTCGCCATGCTGCAGTCTTCCTTTCGCAATATCGATCGCCGGCGCTCGCTCGCCGGCCGCCTGAACCGGCGGCTCGCGGCCGCGGCGCTTCATCGCCGCGGATCATACTCCGGCGGCGCGGCTTCGCACCGCCGCGCGCTCAGACCGAACGCGGCAGCGCGAAGCGATTGACACTGACGGAACGTACGCTGCTGCCGGCGTGGCGATGATGTACCAGGCAGGTGTGAAACTCGCCGGGGCGCGCGATCGAGAACCCGATCAACAGCTGCACACCGCCGGCGCTCGAGCGCGCCGAGTCGTTCAGCCGCTGGTCGCAGATCACGAAGTAGTTCTCCTCGGCGCGAGCACCGGCGAAGGCGCCCTCCTCTTGCAGAGCCTCGAAAAAGCTCCTCACCTGCGCACACAGCTCCGCCCACAGCGTCGGGCCCGGGGTCTCGAACAACGCCCAGCGCGTACCCTGCTCGATACTGGTCATGATGAACAGGGCCAGCCGCCGCGCCGACACATAGCGCCAATCGCCGCGGCCGGCAGTCTCCGGCAGCAGCGTCCGCAGCCCGAGCCGCTGCCGCGGTCGTTGTCCGCCGCGCTGCGGCTGCAGCACGTTGACGCCCGCCTGTGCGAGCCGCACCCTATCCAGATCACTCACCGGCACGCTCGGGCGCATGCCTGCGCGCAGTTGCAGCTCGTCGTCCCCCGCAGCCGACCACACCGCGCGCCGCGTGGTCGCCTGCGCGAGCAACCCCGCCGCCCCCGGGGCGCAGGCGAAGATCTCCTCGCGAGCGCGCAGCCGGTCAAACGCCGCGACGCGCGGATAGAACATCAGCGCGTCTTCGCTGAAGAAGGGCCAGCTGCGCAGATTCCTGCTCGCCGTCGCGGCATCGCTCCAGCCGAGCGGCGGATCGAGCAGCAGCATGGCCTGGCGCTCGCGGCACAGCCGCAGCGCCACCAGCAGCGCCGGCAGCGCCACGTCCTGCTCGCGGGTCAGCGGCGGAATGCACAGAAAATTGAATGGCTCGGCTCTCTGCAGCGCGAACAGCCCCGTGCCCTTGTCGGCCTCGCCGATGATGTCGTAGCTGGTCAGCGGCTCGCCGTCGTCGCCGTCGCCGTTCGACGCGGTGTAGCCCACCGCGCCCGGCGGCGCTGGCGAGCGGGCCGGACGCGATGCCGGCAGAGCGCCGAGCACGCGCACCAGGCGCGAGTCGGCGAGTGCGGCGAGTATGTTGCGCTCGGCTCCCGGCAGCACGGAGATGCGCCGGAAGATCTCCTGCTCCTCGATCAGCTCGGAGCCGGGCGCGCGCACCCGCTGGATCACGAGATTGAATCGATCAGTCTCGTTCGCTCCAATGCCGTCGTAATCGACCGAGGCGCGCAGAAACTCGCGCGTTCCGGGCGCGAGGCCAATCAGCGCAAGCGCGCCGCCCTGGATGTTCGCAGCACTGAGCGCAGCGCCCGCATGCGATGTGGCCGCGGGTTCGAGCGCGAGGCGCAGCGTCGGGGCGCGCCCGCCGTTGCACACGCGCACGATCAGGCACTCCTCACCGCCGTTCTGGAAAAACTGCTCGATCCCGTAGGAGAGAGTGGATGGTTGCCACAGGCCGCCGAAGACATGGCGGTAGTCCTCGAAACTGCGCAGCTTGACCGGCTGATTCAGCGGCCCCTTCAGTGCGCGCCCGATGAATGCAGTGACGGCGGTTTTCGCACGTGCGATCTGCGCCTGCGGTCGAATTAGCTTTACGGTATCTGTGCTGGAAACAGCCAGCTCGGCCACGCCCTGCCCTCGAAGCCCGGGCGCACTGTAGCACAGGAAGCTGCTAGAGGACGGTCGACCCGCGCGTTTTCCTTGCGCCAGATCGCGCCGGCGCAGTGGAGTGCGCCTGCGACTGCTGCGCCGTCGGCTGCGGCACAGGTGGCTGCTGCGCAGTCGGCTGCTGCGCAGTCGGCTGCTGCGCAGTCGGATCGCCGCTGGAGCGGCGCTTGGACTCCTCTGCGGCTGCACGCGCCTGCTCCTGGCGCTGCGCGATCTCGGCGAGCATCAGCTCGAGCCATCCGCTGAGCGCACGCATGGC
>JASHPX010000388.1 GCA_030037905.1 Gammaproteobacteria bacterium | reverse complement strand
CCGGAAAGCGCAGCAACTCGATCAGATCGATGGGCGCCGGTGCTGCGAGGGGTGCGGCCGCGGTTGCGGTGGCAGTCGCCGCGGCAGTGCCCGGCGCGGACTGCGCCGATGCCAGCGCCGTGGACAGGGTACGCAGCCGCGCGAGCAGCCGCTCGAGACTCGCCATGTCGATCTCCAGGCTCGCGGAAGCGGGGTCTGCGCCGCGCAGCGTGATCGTGCAGTCCACCTTGCCGCGCTTGAGGGCGCGCGACATGGCCTGACGCAGCTCCGGCTCGAGTGCCCGGCAGCTGTCCGGTAGCCGCACGGTCGCATCCAGGAAACGGTGATTGACGCTGCGCAGCTCGCACACGAGGCTGCCGAAGGGGCTCGCGGCCTCACGCCGCGCAAAACCCGTCATGCTTGCGATCATGGGAAGTCGATGGTGTAGTAGTCGCTGAAATTCTAGCCGAAAGCCGTGGTGAGCGCTTGCGCGTCGAATACGCGGAACTCAGCCTGCAGGGCGGACGCGACAGCAATCAGGACCGCATCGGCGTGGTAGTCGCCGAGCAGGCGGCGCTGCTGAGCGTCTACGACGGCATGGGCGGGCACGCCGACGGGGACCGCGCCGCCGACATCGCCCTGCGGACCATCCTCGAGCGCTTCCGCAAGAGCTCGCAGCCGCTGCTCGATCCGCTCGGGTTCCTGCAGCGCGCGATCGGCATCGCGCACGACCGCGTGGTGGCGTTCGGCTCGCAGCGACCGGTGGAGCTGCGACCGCGCGCCACCTGTGCCCTATGCCTCGTGCAGGATGCGTCAGCCTACTGGGCGCACGTGGGTGACAGCCGCGTCTATCACCTGCGCGCCGGTCGAGTGCGCGAGCGTACGCGAGACCACAGTCACGTCGAGCTGCTGCTGCGCGAGGGTGTCATCAGTGACGCCGAGATTCCCGGTCATCCGATGCGCAGCTTCGTCGAGTCCTGTCTCGGCGGCGATCCTGCCCTGCCGGAGGTCTCGCTGAGCCCACGCAATGCGCTGCTTCCCGGCGACATAGTGCTGGTGTGCACCGACGGCTTCTGGTCTGCGCTCGATGACGAGCAGATCAGTGCTGCCTTTGCGACGCCCGGCTGCGCCCTGCAGGATACGCTGGCGGCGCTCGCCGCCCAGGCGGTCAACGCGGCCGGCAGCGCGAGCGACAATACCTCGGTGGCTGCGCTGCGGCTGCTCGATCCGGAGAATTGATACGCATGTATTCGCGCCATAACGGCCGCGCGGCCGATCAGCTCAGGACCGTGCGCTTCACGCGCCGCTTCACCGCGCACGCGGAGGGGTCGGTGCTGGTGCAGTTCGGGGAGACGCGTGTGCTGTGCACCGCCAGTGTCGAGGACGGCGTGCCGCCGTTCCTGCGCGGCCGTTCCAAGGGTTGGGTCACGGCTGAATACGGCATGCTGCCGCGCGCGACGCACACGCGCACGCCGCGCGAGGCCGCGCGCGGCAAGCAGAGCGGCCGCACGCAAGAGATCCAGCGACTCATCGGCCGCTCGCTGCGCGCGAGCGTGGATCTGGAGGCCCTCGGCGAGCGCACCGTGCTGATCGATTGCGACGTGCTGCAGGCGGACGGCGGCACGCGCACCGCCGCGATCACGGGCGGCTACATCGCGCTGGCGGATGCGTGCGAGCACCTGCGCGCGCGGGGCCAGATCGCGCACAGCCCGCTACATGGTCAGATCGCGGCGGTCTCGGTGGGCATCGTGCGCGGCGCGGCGCTGCTGGATCTGGACTACGCCGAGGACAGCGAGGCCGAGACGGACATGAACGTGGTGATGAACAACGGTGGCGGTTTCATCGAGGTGCAGGGGACGGCCGAGGGACACGCCTTCCGCCGCAACGAGCTCGATGCACTGCTCAACCTGGCCGCCGCGGGTATCGGCGAGCTATGTGCGCTGCAGGCTCAGGCTCTCGGCCTCTGAGCGCGCCATCCGTCACGCATGTCTGCCCCAGAAGAGTCCGCAACCCTGGTGCTCGCGAGCGCCAATCGAGGCAAGCAGCGCGAGCTCGCGGCATTGCTCGAGCCGCTGGGCTGCAGGTTGCGGCTGGCCGCAGAGTGGGGCATCGCCAGCGCCGCGGAGACCGGCGCCAGCTTCGAGGAGAACGCGCTGCTGAAGGCCCGCTATGCGGCGCGCGCCACCGGGCTGCCGGCACTCGCCGACGATTCGGGCCTGGAGGTGGACGCGCTGCAGGGCCGCCCGGGAGTGCATTCGGCGCGCTATGCCGGTCCGCTCGCCTCCGATACCGACAACAATGCGCGGTTGCTGGCAGAGCTCGCGGGCTACCCGGTCGGACGGCGCACCGCGCGCTACCGATGCGTGCTGGCGCTGGTGCGCTCGGCCACCGATGAGGCCCCACTGCTGGCGCAGGGTGTCTGGGAGGGGTGCATCGCGCAGGCGACGGCCGGCGGCGGCGGATTCGGCTACGATCCGCTATTCATACCCCGCGGATTTGAGCGCACCGTCGCCGAGCTGCCCGCCGAGATCAAGCAGCGCGACAGCCATAGGGCAAGCGCCGCGATCGCTCTTGTGGGGCAGTTGCACGCCGCCGGTGGCATCCAGCGCTACCTGCGGTCGAGCTCGCAGCGCGCAGGCGACCCCGCGCGGTAAACCCGACGGTAAACCCGACGTAAACGACGCAGACGATGAATGCCGGACCCGCCGCGCTGGAGCTACCGCCGCTCGCCCTGTACGCGCACTTTCCCTGGTGCGTACGCAAATGCCCTTACTGTGATTTCAATTCACACGCACTGCGCGGCGAGCTGCCCGAGACGCAGTACATCGAGGCGCTGCTGCGCGATCTGGGCCGGCAAGCCTCGCATGCGCAGGGCCGCGAGCTGCACAGCATCTTCCTCGGCGGCGGCACGCCGAGCCTGTTCTCCCCCCGCGCGCTGGCGCGCCTGCTCGAGGGTTGTGCGCAACGGGTGCCCGTGGCGCGGGGCGCGGAGATCACGCTCGAGGCCAATCCCGGCACCATCGAGCGCCACCGCTTTGCCGACTATCGCGCGGCGGGCATCAATCGCGTCTCGCTCGGCGCGCAGAGCTTCTCGGACGTGCAGCTGCGCCGCCTCGGTCGCATTCACGCCGCCGAGGACACGCGCCGCGCGGTCGCGGAGCTCGCTCGCGCGGGACTGACCAACTTCAATCTCGACCTGATGTACGCACTGCCCGAGCAGACGCTCGCCGATGCCATCGCGGACATCGACGCTGCGCTGGCCCTGGAGCCCATGCACGTGTCGCACTATCAGCTCACACTCGAGCCCGGCACGCTGTTCGCCGCTGAGCCGCCCACGGGGCTGCCCGATGTGGATGCCGGCGCCGACATGCAGCGCGCGTGCGAAGAGCGGCTGGCCATGGCGGGCCTCGTACGATACGAGGTATCCGCGTACGCGCGGCCCGACGCGCGCAGCCGCCACAATCTCAACTACTGGCAGTTCGGCGATTACCTCGGCATCGGCGCCGGCGCCCATGGCAAGTACAGCCGCGCGCTCACACCGCTGCGCGCTGCGGTGCAGCCGTCAAACCCGGGGGAGCTGCCGTACCCGGGGGAGCCGCCAGTCCCACTGCGATCATCGGCCCTGGCGGTCACGCGCACCGTCAAGTGGCGCGAGCCGCGCCGCTATCTTGCGGCGCCCGATCCGACCAGCGCCGTAGCCGCGGTAACCGAGGACGAGCTGCCGTTCGAATACCTGATGAATGCACTGCGCCTGACCGACGGGTTCGAGCCACGACACTTCGAGCGGCGTACGGGATTGCGCTTCGAGCTGCTCGCCGCGCGGCTGGCGCGTCTGTCCGCCCGCGGTCTGGTCGAGCAGGCGGAAGGTCGCTGGTGTGCGAGTGCGCGGGGCTTGGATCTGCTCAACGATGTGCTGACGGAGTTCCTGCCGAGCTCCCCGGCGCAGACCGCGCTGCAGGCGTCGATCGGGCGCGCCAGTGGCATCAGCGTGTAAGATTCGTCCTTCAGCGTGTAAGTGCAGGTCCTACAGTCAAAATTCGCCGTCAGAACGTGTGCACGGCGGTGCCCGAAGGATGCCGATGCCTGTTATGCACAGCGCTCCGAGCCACCCGCAGCAAATTAGCTGATTACGTCCAATTGTGTTTAATCTTCGCGATGATGCGGAACTAACCGGTTGATTTTATAGGCTGAAACATAGTGGTCATTTTTTGTTCAAATTGATAGTAATGCGTTTTTGGCGCTCGGATCAGCTGCTGCCCATTCGGTTACACACAGAGTTATCCACAGAAAATGTGGATAATCGCGTGCCCTTCGGAGGCGCTTGCAGCCCCTGAAGGTGCGCTCGCGCCACGCGGCCCTTGTCGGACAGTGATGACGCAGCTAGACTCCGCCGCCTTTTTCTCCCCGTCTTTCCGACGGGTGCGAGTGCACCATGAAAGAATCCATTCATCCCGAGTATCGAGAAATCACGGTGACCTGCAGCTGCGGTAACACCTTCAAGACGCGCTCGACCGTCGGCCACGATCTGCACGTCGAGGTGTGCTCGAGCTGCCATCCGTTCTACACCGGCAAGCAGAAGATCGTGGACACCGCCGGCCGCGTGGACAAGTTCCGCAAGAAGTACGCCGGCATCACGGGCGCGCGTTAACGCACGCAGGCTCCTGCGACGCACGCAGGCACGCAGCCTCGCCTCGACGCACGCTCAGTCCGACGCGCGCACGCCGCGCTCGGGAGCGTATCGGCACGCTGATCGCGCGCGTCACGCCGTCGCGGCTCGGTGAAAATCGGATCACGCCGCCGCCGCGCCCGCGACTTCGCCACTTCGCGACCGCGCGCCTTGATTCCGCACACGGAAGCGTGTAACTCTCGTAAGACTCACTGCCGCGCTCAGCAGCAGTGCCTCACCGGGGATGCGCGGATGCCTAGCAAGAGCTTCGAGCTGAAGAATTCTTCCAGCGGCCTCACGACCTCGCTACCGGTGCGCGCCGGCACGCTCGGTCCCGAGGTATTGGATATCGCCAGCCTCTATAAGGAACAGGGCGTCTTCACCTTCGACCCGGCGTTCGGCGCGACCGCGAGCTGCGAGAGCAAGATCACCTACATCGACGGCGACGCCGGCGTGCTGCTGTACCGCGGCTATCCGGTCGAGCAGCTCGCCGAGAAGAGCAGCTTCATGGAAGTGGCTTACCTGCTGATCAACGCCGAGCTGCCCACCGCCAGGCAGCTGGAGGCGTTCTCGCACAGCATCAGCCGGCACACGATGATCAATGAGTCGCTGCTGCGCTTCTTCAATGGCTTCTATCACAGCGCTCATCCGATGGCGATGGTGTCGGCGGTCGTAGCGTCGATGTCCGCCTTCTACCACGACTCCATGGACATCCACGATCCGCGGCACCGGGAGATATTTTCGCACCGAATCATCGCCAAGCTCCCGAGCATCGCCGCGGCGGCGCACAAGCATTCGGTCGGTCAGCCGTTCATCTATCCGAATAACGAGCTGGATTACTGCTCGAACCTGCTGAACATGTTCTTCGCCGTGCCCTGCGAGCATTACGAGGTCGACCCGGTCGCCGCCAAGGCGCTCGACCTGCTGTTCATCCTGCACGCCGATCACGAGCAGAACGCCAGCACGTCCACCGTGCGCCTGGCCGGCAGCACCGGCGCCAATCCCTATGCGGCGATCTCCGCAGGCGTGTCGGCGCTGTGGGGACCGGCGCACGGCGGCGCCAACGAGGCGGTGCTGTCGATGCTCGAGCAGATCGGCAGCGTCGAGAACATCCCCAAGTACCTCGCGATGGCGAAGGACAGGTCGAGCTACTTTCGGCTGATGGGATTCGGGCACCGCGTCTACAAGAATTTCGACCCGCGCGCCAAGATCATCCGCGAGACCTGCCACGAGGTGCTGCATAAGCTCGGCGATGAGAACAATCCACTGTTCGAGCTGGCGCTGCGACTCGAGGAGATCGCGCTGCAGGACGAGTACTTCGTGTCGCGCAAGCTCTACCCGAACGTCGACTTCTACTCCGGCATCATCTACAGCGCGCTCGGAATTCCGCGCTCGATGTTCACGGTGATGTTCGCGATCGCGCGCACCGTGGGCTGGGTCGCGCACTGGCTGGAGATGGTCAGCGACCCCGCCATGCGCATCGGCCGGCCGCGTCAGCTATACACCGGTCCCACACGTCGCGATTACGTGTCGGTCGCTCTGCGCAGGGGCTGAAAGCCTGCGACCCGCTTCACTGCCGCCTCACTGCCGCTTCAGTGCAGCTTCAGTGTGGTTTTGGCTTCAGCGCGGCAGCGGGCCCGTGCGCGAGCGCGCAGGTGGCGTCGAGCAAGCGCTCCCCTCCGCTGCCGGGCAGCGCTCGGCGTGCCAGCAGCCCAAAGCCGGGCCCATCGGGGAACTGCACACCGGCGACCACGAGCGTGTAGGCCCCCATGTGGGCGCGCGCCCCGGGCACGCCCGCGGCGAGCAGAGCGAAAGGACGAACGGTGTCGAGGCCCGCGCCGAGCGTGCGACGCGCCTGGTAGCGCTGACCCGCCACGTCGATCGGTGTCCAGCGCTCCGATAGCCGCGCGGCCTGCGCCTGCAGTGCCGTATGCAGCGCCAGCCCCTGGCATTCCAGGTGAATGTGCAGCTGGTCCTGGCCGCGCGAGTAGCGCGAATTCACCGCCAGTCCCACCTGGTCGGGTGCGAGCGCGCGGCCCGCCGCCGCTTCGAGCTTGTCACGCGCCGCCCACGCCGCCGCAAAGTAATTCGTCGTGCCGCTCGCGAGCAGCACGGGGCTTTCGATCCCCGAGATCGTCGCCAGCGGGATCAGCAGCAGATGTGCGCCTCCCTTTTGGTCCGCGAGCACCGCCCAGCCGGCTGCCAGGGCACGACGCACCCCGGGCCCAAACACCGCCGCATCTCCGCCCGGGATGTCGACGGATTCGCAGGGCGCGGGATCGTGCTGCTGAAGCCAGTTCACCAGGCACTGCTGCTGCACGATGTTGCGCAGGTCATCGCGCCCCGCGCTCGCCGGCGCGGCCGCCAGCGCCAGCGCCAGCGCGAGTCCGAGTGCGAGCGCCGCCGCAGCCGACCGCACCGGCCGCGTTGCTCGCGATGGC
>JASHPX010000387.1 GCA_030037905.1 Gammaproteobacteria bacterium | reverse complement strand
AAGGATACCGCCATGCGGCAAGTTTCCCATTACACCCTGCTCGTCTGCCTGTGCCTGACGGCCTGCCTGCTGTCCGCATGCGGCGGCGGAAGCAGCAGCAGCAGCAGCGGCGCGGCGACCTACGCCATCGGCGTGGACGTCTCGGGTTTGACACAGCTCTCCGGAGTCGTGCTCGAGAATAACGGCGGCGATGCGCTCACGGTCTCGGCCGAGGGCAGCTCCACCTTCACCTCGCGCGTGGCGAGCGGTAATCCCTACGACGTCACCGTGCAGACGCAGCCCACCGGCGAGACCTGCACCGTCGGCGACAACGCCCAGGGCACTGCATCCGGCGCCGTCAGCGTCAGCGTCACCTGCACGAGCAACTACGCCAACGCGAGTGCGGCCAACGTCGTGCCGATCTCGGTCAATGCCGGTCCGGCCGATTCGGGCGATCAGACCTTCAACATCCCGCTGGTCACTGTCACGGTGTGCGAGCCGAACACGCAGACCTGCGCGACGATTCCCAACGTGCTGGTCGATACCGGCTCCTCGGGCCTGCGGCTGATCTCCTCGGCGTTGACGCAGTATGGCCCCAATGTGACGCTGAAGCCGATGATGGATCCGAACAACCCCAGCAACACGATCGACGAGTGCATGCTGTTCGCCGACGGTTATTCCTGGGGTGGCGTCGTCTACGCCACGGTCACGATCGGAGGGGAGGCGACAGCCTCGACCACCGGTATCCCCGTGCAGATCATCGACAGCTCCACGAGCCCATCGCCCGCTGCCCCATCCGACTGCTCCAACCAGAGCTCGCAGACCGAGAACACCGTAGACGACTTCGACGCCAACGGTGTGCTCGGGGTCGGCCTACTCAACCAGGACTGCGGCAGTACTTGCGTCGGCGGCGGCACGGGAAATGACAACGATACCTACTATACCTGTCCGACCTCCGGATCGTGCAGCTCGACCGGCCTCGAAGCCCTGGCGGACGAGGTCGCCAACCCCGTGGCCAGCTTCCCGACCGACGACACGGGCGTCGTCGTGCAACTGCCGACCATCTCTGCGAGCGGCGCGCCGACCGCGAGCGGCTACCTCGTGTTCGGCATCGGCACGGAATCCACCGCGAGCGGCACCGAGGCCGACAACTCTCTGAACGGCGCAACGGTGCTGCCCGCGGGGCTGGACGCCTTCGAGACCACCTTCGGCAGCCAGAATGAACTCATCGGCTTCATCGACTCGGGCTCGAACGGGCTGTACTTCCCCCAGCCGACACCGAATCTCGCGCTCTGCCCTGGCGGTAACGCGCAGACTGGCTCTTTCTATTGCCCCACCAGCACGACGTCGCTGTCCGCCACGAACCAGGGCCTGGACGGCAGCGGCAACCCGACTGGATCCACCAGCGATGTTTCCTTCCAGATCGCCGATCTCAACGATATCCCGACCACCAATTTCGCGATCAACGACGTGGGCGGCACGGCCACACCCATCGAGGGCATCGAGACGTCGTACTTTGACTGGGGGCTGCCATTCTTTTACGGCCGCACGATATTTGTCGCCATGCCGGCCGGCACGACGAGCCCCTACTGGGCCTACTGAGCACAATGCCGGGTGGCGCGGTAACTTCGGGGGAATCGCGCCAGGTCCATGACCTCATGCGCGGTCGGCGCCTCGCTCTGCTGGCCGCCGGTTTCAGCACCCTGCTCCTGTGCGCCTGCGGCGGCGGGGGTGGAGGTGGGAGTGGGGGCGCAGGTGGGAGCGGAGGCGCAGCCGGAAGTGGTGCATCACCCGCCGCGAGCCAGTACACGGTCGGCGGCTCGGTGAGCGGCCTGGACGCCGCCGGCCTGGTGCTGCTGAACAATGGAGGTGATGCCCTCGACGTCGCCGCGAACGCGACCTCCTTCGTATTTTCCGAGGCGTTGACGAACGGGTCGAGCTATGCGATCAGCATCCAGTCCCAGCCGAGCGGGCAGACCTGCGCCCTCGCCAATGCCAGCGGCTCCGTCGCCGGCGCTGAGGTGACGAGCGTCAGCGTGACGTGTCAAAACTCCACCTACACCATCGGCGGCAGCATCAGCGGGCTCACGCAATCGGGGCTGGTGCTGCTCGACAACGGTGGGGACGCGCTCGACGTTGCTGCCAGCGCCACCAGCTTCACGTTCAGCACACCGCTTGCGGGTGGCAGCTCCTATGACGTCACCGTGCAGACGCAACCCAGTGGTGAGACCTGCACGATCACGGGTGGCAGCGGCACGGTCAGCGGCAACGTCACCACTATCAGCATCACCTGTGCCGCAGGCTCGGCGGCTTCCTATTCCATCGGCGGCAGCATCAGCGGGCTCACGCAATCGGGGCTGGTGCTGCTCGATAACAGTGGGGACGCGCTCGACGTTGCTGCCAGCGCCACCAGCTTCACGTTCAGCACGCCGCTTGCGGGTGGCAGCTCCTACGACGTCACCGTGCAGACGCAACCGAGCGGTGAGACCTGCACCGTCAGCGCAGGCCAAGGCCCTGTGGCTGGCACGGTCGACAGCGTCAGCATCAGTTGCACGAGCAACTACGCGTCCGCAGGCGCCGCCAACGTCGCGCCGATTTCGGTCAATGCCGGGCCAGCCGACTCCGGCTATCAGACCTTCAATATCCCGCTGGTCACTGTCACGGTGTGCGAGCCGGGAAGCACGACGAACTGCGCGACCATCAACGATGTGCTGGTCGATACCGGCTCCTCGGGCCTGCGGCTGATCTCCTCGGCTCTCACGGCGGCCAATCCCAACTTGACGCTGCCGACGATGATGGATCCGAACAACTCTGGTAATACGATCGAGGAGTGCCTGCTGTTCGCCGACGGCTATTCCTGGGGTGGCGTGGCCTACGCCACGGTCACGGTCGGAGGAGAGACGACAACCGCAAATGCGGGTATTCCCGTGCAGATCATCGACAGCTCCACGAACCCATCGCCGGCAGTCCCATCAGACTGCTCCGGCCAGGGCCCGAAGGCCGAAAACACCGTAGACAGCTTCGACGCCAACGGCGTGCTCGGCGTGGGCTTGCCGAACCAGGATTGCGGGAGTACCTGTGTCGGTGGCGGCACGGACAATGACAACGATATCTACTACACCTGTCCCGCCTCCGGGTCGTGCAGCTCGACGGGACTCAAAGCCCTGTCGGACGAAGTCGCCAATCCCGTCGCAAGCTTTCTGAAGGACAATAACGGCGTCATCGTGCAATTGCCGCTCATCCCTGCGAGCGGCGCAGTGAGCGCGAGCGGCTATCTCGTGTTCGGCATCGACACCGAGACCGGCAGCGCCACCGAGGCCGACAACTACCTCAACGGCGCGACGGTGCTACCCGCGGGACCGACCATCTTCAGCACCACCTTCGGCGGCCAGCAGCTCATCGGCTTCATCGACTCGGGCTCGAACGCCCTGTACTTCCCGCAGCCACCGTCTCTGCGGGACTGCGTCAGCGCCCCAGAGTTCTATTGCCCGACCACTACGACCACGTTCTCGGCCACGAACCAGGGCGAGAATGCCAGCGAAGAGCTGACCGGCCCCACCAGCGACGTGTCGTTCCAGGTGGCCGATCTCGAGGGCATCCCGAATACCGACTTCGCCATCGATGTGGGGGGCACGACGCCATCCATTCCGTATATCGGCACCTCGTACTTCGACTGGGGGCTGCCATTCTTCTACGGCCGCACGGTATTCGTTGCGATCGAGGGCACGTCGGCGGGCGGCGCGACGGGCCCGTTCTGGGCCTATTGAGTCAAACCCGATAGCGCATCCCTTCCATGGGCCCGCTGTCTTCCATGGACCCGCCTTCGCCCCATAGCCAATCGAGCGCCGCAGTTCAATAGGACGCGCACAGCACCTGTGCGCGCCGCGATCAGCATGCCGCGGTAGGACCGGCGCTCAAAGCGGGACAGGTGCTGGAAAGTCCCGCGTGCCGTCGTGCATCCTGATGCTCACACCGAATTCGGGGAGCAGCACGAATGAGCCCATCAACAGGTCTCCTGGCCACCCTCCTGGCCACACTCGATCACGCCCGCTGCACCGTACGGGCCCCTACCCGCGTGCGCTGGCTGGCCCTGGCGAGTGCTTTGGGATGCGCACTGGTCCTTGCACCGCTGGCGCCTGCACTGGCGGCGCTCGGTGGCAGCGCAGACTCGGTAAGCGCGGATACCGCCGCGCTGCGCGGGCAGCTCTTCAGCACCGGGCTCGTTCAATACGACGTGCAGGAGATCGACTCGGGAACACTGACCGTGCGCGAGTACGTCACGCGCTCGGGCCAGGTGTTCGCGGTGACGTGGCGCGGCCCGTTCATGCCGAACCTGCAGCAGCTGCTCGGCAATTACTATTCACGGTTCCAGTCGGCGGCCGTGGCGGCCCATCAGGCCCACCCCGGCATTCACCGACAGCTGAGCGTAGTGCAGCCGGACCTGGTGCTGCTGTCTGCGGGGCGCATGCGCGATTTTCATGGCATCGCATACCTGCCCGCGCTCGTACCCACCGGTGTGTCGGTCAGCGACCTGCAATAACGGCCAATCCAAGCGCAGAGGGAGTCCCATGAGGCAAGCATTACACTCCATAGCCCTGGCCGTATCCTGCCTGTTGGCCGCGTGCGGCCTCGTCGCCTGTGGCGGCGGTGGCAGCAGCAGCAGCTCGGGCAGCGGCTCACATTCTTCGACCTTCACCGTTGGCGGATCGGTCTCCGGCCTCACGGCCTCCGGGCTGATCCTGGAGAACAACGGCGCTGATGCGCTGACGGTCGCCTCCGGTGCCACGAGCTTCACCTTCTCGACGGCCGTTGCGAGCGGCGCTGCCTATGCAGTGACGATCCAGACACAACCGACCGGCGAGACCTGCACCGTCGTCAATGCCAGTGGCATGGCCAGCGCCGATGTCACCGGCGTCGCCGTGAGCTGCGGCAACAGCGTCGCGATGGACGTGGTGCCCGGACCGGCCTCCAGCGGCTCGCAGACCTTCAACATTCCGCTGGTCAGCGTCACGGTTTGCGTCTCGAGCTCCAGCCAATGCGCAACGATTCAGGATGTCCTCGTGGACACCGGCTCCACGGGTCTGCGCCTGATGGCCTCGGTGCTGCAGGCGGCGGGCCTGACGCTGCCGACTCTGAGCGATCCGAACACCCCGGGAAACAGCATTCACGAATGCGTGCAGTTCGCTGATGGCTATACCTGGGGCTCGGTCGCCACGGCGGGGGTCGTGATGGGCGGAGAGACCACGAGCAATCCGGTCTCCGTGCAGATCATCGACGATAGCGCCACGCCCTCCCCGGCCGCGCCGACCGGCTGTGTCGTGGGCAGCTCGCTCAATTCGGTGAATGCCTTCGACGCCAACGGCGTGCTGGGCGTCGGGGTGTTCGACCAGGACTGCGGCACCGACTGCACGCAGGGCGCGCAACACGTCTACTACACCTGCACCTCGGCCGGCAGCTGTTCGGCAACTACTTTGTCCCTGGCAGATCAGGTTTCCAATCCGGTGGTGGCGTTCGCGAGCGATAACACCGGCGTGCTGCTGACGCTGCCGACCATCCCGGCGGCAGGCCAGGCGACTGCGGACGGCACGCTGATCTTCGGCATCGGCACCGAGAGCAACAACGCTCTGGGCAACGCGACCGTGCTGACCGCGGATCAGTATGGCAACTTCACGACGATGTTTGGCGGCCAGCCCTATCCGGACAGCCTGCTCGACTCGGGCTCCAATGCGCTGTACTTCGAGGACAGCACGCTCGCGGCATCCCCATGTCCGCAGAGCAGCGGCGGCGCGGAGTTCTACTGCCCGAGCACGACCCAGAGCCTCACCGCGGAGAATGAAGGCCAGAGCGGCGCGACCAGCCAGGTGTCGTTCCAGGTCGCCAATCTATCGCAGATCAGCACGAGCAATTTCGCCATCGACGACGTCGGCGGACCGATGGCCTCCGGCTACTTCGACTGGGGATTGCCTTTCTTCTACGGCCAGAACGTCTTCATTCTGTTTCAGAACAGCAGCAACGAATCCGGCAGCTACGGCGCCTACGCGTATTGAGCGCTCGACGGCCGCAGCGCGGCCGCAGCGCGGCCGCAGCGCGGTCGCAGCGCGGTCGCAGCGCGGTCGCAGCGCTACCCCGGCAGCGGTGAGACGCCGAACAGCCAGATGTGCAGCCGCCACAGGAACAGCGCATAGAGCGCCAGGCCCAGTCCTACCGCGGCGACGTCATTGAACGCCGTTGCGGGTGCGCGCCGTATGGGCGGCTGAGTGCGCCTCTGCAGCGACAGGCGATCGATGATGGCCCATACGAGAAACGAGCTGAACAACACCACGGCCGGCAAGGTGCCATCGGAAAACAGATGCGCGCCGGCCCACAGCTGTACCGCGATGAGCATCGGATGCTTCATCCAGGTGAGGATACGGCCCGGCAGATACGTCGCCAGGAGCAGCGGAAACACCGGCAGCATCAATATCAGGCTCGCGTAGCGCAGGCCGAGGGGCGCCGTGTACAGCACCCGCGGCGCATGGCTTGCGCCGATGAATCCGAGCACCTGCAGGGCGACGCCGGCGGCGATGATCACCGCATAGGTGCTCTTCCACTGTGCCTCCCCGAGCAGCAGCACCATGCGGTCGCGCCAGTGCGGAGCAACGATCGAGACGGAGTGTGGAACGAAGAACAGCACCACGCCACAAACCAGCATCAGCATCTCATGATCTCCGAGCCGGTCCGGTGATTGCCTGTCGTACGGGAGTGCGTGGCACCGCTGCGCGAGCGGCCCGCGGCGGATGTGCCCGCGGGCCGCCGGCAGACGGCGCGCAGGCCGACGCGGCAGACGGCGCCAGGTCGGCGAGAACACCGCCAAGGGATCGCGGAGCGCGGCGCAGGCCGCGGCAGGTTCAGCTGCGCGGCTGGCGCACGACCCGCAGGTACGGCTTGAGCTCCTTCCACCCTTCCGGGAACAGCTTCTTCGCCTCTTCGTTGCTGACCGACGTCACGATGATCACGTCATCGCCCTGCTTCCAATTCACCGGAGTCGCGACCTTGTGCTTGTCGGTGAGCTGCAGCGAGTCGATCACGCGCAGGATCTCGTCGAAGTTGCGACCGGCGCTCGCGGGATAGTTTAGCGTCAGGCGAATTTTTTTGTTCGGATCGATCACGAAAACGCTGCGCACCGTGAAGCGGTCGCTCGCGTTCGGATGGATCATGCCGTACAGATTCGCCACGCGCATCTGCGGATCGGCAATCATCGGAAATTCGACCGTGGTGTTCTGGGTCTGCTCGATATCGCGCTTCCAGCCGACGTGGTCCTGCACGCTGTCCACGGAAAGCCCGATGATCTTTGCGCCTCGCTTGGCGAACTCGTTCTTGAGCTTGGCGGTCGCGCCCAACTCCGTGGTGCACACGGGGGTGTAATCCTTGGGATGCGAGAACAGCACACCCCACGAGTTGCCCAGCCACTCATAGAAATGGATGTTGCCGATGGTGGTGTCGGCCTCGAAATCCGGTGCGACGTCGCCGAGTAATAGTGCCATGAGGAACCCCTCCAGAGATTGCTCCGAGCCGTTCCCAGACACGCCCCGGGGCCCGCTCGGAGCGCGGGTCCCGCCGGGGCCTGGGGCGGCCAGTCTAGGCCGCCCCGACGTGACATTGCAGTGACAAGAAGATAACACCACCGTCAATAGGCCGGCAGCGGGGCGCCATGACATGGGTCAGAGCGCTCGACGCTCTGGACACTATTTCTGAAACAGCGGCAGCTCCGCCGGTTGGCCCGGCTGCAGGGACTCGTCGGCGGCGAGCGCACCGGCGCTGACGAGTCCGCTGACCTTCACACCGAGCAGTCGCAGACGGCGCTCGAACGAGACGCGCCGCAGACATTGAGCCGCGATTCGGCGAATCACCGCCGCATCGTTCGTATGCACCTCGATGGTCTGGTCGCGCGTCACACGCTGAAAATTGTCGAAGCGCAGCTTCACGCCGATGGTTCTGGCGATGTACCCATGACGTTGCAGGTCCCGCGCCACGCGCTCGCACAGCGCCGTGAGCAGCGCTCGCAGCTCGCTGCGATCGTATACCGCATGCAGATCGCGCTCGAACGTGGTCTCGCGGCTGAGCGACACCGGTTCGCTGTGGGTGAGGACCGGCCGTGCATCGCGCCCCCAGGCCGCATCGTGCATCCACGCACCGTGGTGGCGACCGAAGTGCCGCGCGAGCCAGTCGCGCTCGCAGCCTGCGAGCTCACCGATGGTACGTACGCCGAGCTGCTCCAGGCGCGCTTCGGCCTTGGGTCCGATACCGCCGATCCGGCGACAGGGCAGGGGCCAGATCCTCTCGGCCAGCTCCGATTCATACACGATGGCGATGCCGTTGGGCTTGTAGAATTCACTCGCCATCTTGGCGATCAGCTTGTTGGGGGCCACACCGATCGAACAGGTGAGACCCGTGGCATCGCGGACGGCCGCCTGGATGCGCCGCGCGAGCACCTGGCCGCCCTGCTGCTGTCCGCCGGGTGCATCGGTGAATTCGATGTACACCTCGTCCACGCCGCGGTCCTCGATCTGTGGCGTAAATTGCGCGAGGACCTGCTTGAAGCGGCGCGAGTAGCGTCGATATTCCTCGAAATCCGCGGGCAGCAGGATGGCGTCGGGGCAGAGCTGCGCGGCGCGCATCAGTCCCATGGCGGAGTGCACGCCGTAGCGGCGTGCTTCGTAGGTCGCCGTGGTCACGACGCCGCGACCCACGTACTCGCGCAGACGAGGGAATTCGCTGCGGCGGCCCGCAGCGGCGCCACGACTGCCGCCAATGACCACGGGTTGGCCGCGCAGTCCTGGGTAGCGCAGCAGCTCGACCGACGCGTAGAACGCGTCCATGTCCAGGTGTGCGACGCGTCTGATGAGAGGGTAGGACTGCGGCGCAGCCTGCGACTGGCCGCGCCCGTCGGGCTCTGACATGCGCGCAAGCTTACTCCGAGACGCCGGCAGCGGCGGGAGGAGCTTGGCGCCCAGAGCTCAGCGCCGCAGGTGACGCGGGTCGCGCACCCGCACCGGCACGGGTGCGGGTAGCAGCGGACGCATCAGATCGGCGATTGCCTCGTGGAGCCACGCGAGCCCAAACACCAGTGGCACCACCAGCGCCACCACCGGCAGCAGCAGCAGCTGCAGCGCCAGCCGAAGCAGGTGAATGGCGAGTCGCGACGGAGTAGGGGTACGCTTCATTGGAGCAGAGTGTGCTCTGGTGGCGCTGAACCTACGCTGAAGGCGGCCGGCCGGCCGGCCGCCCTGAGCCGTCACGGGATTTCAGGCAATTCGGCTGCGCACCGCGACCCCGGCGGGCCGCAGCAGCGCATTGCGCGCACGCCATTGCTCGGCCAGTGTCTCGAGCCACTGCACCTCTCCACCGGTGTAGGTCGCGACGGCCACACCATCACGCAGCAACACCCGGTTACCTGCGAGCGCCGCGATGCGCGCTCCCGGCGTGACGACCCCCGTCAGGTTCAACGGATCGGCGGCGCTGAGCGTCACCAGCGTACCGTCCGCCTCGCGCCGTCGGACGGCGCGCAGCGCCGCCACTGCTTCGGGCAACGCATATTGCTCACCGGTCGCTCCGGCGACGAAGCGGCCACCGCGCAGACGTCCCTGTGCTTCCAGGCGCCGATACACACGCAGCAGCACGTGCCACGGCGGCAGCCACGGAGGCTCGCGCGACAGCAACTTCCTGAACACGACGCCGTAGCGTCGCAGCAGCAGCCACGCGATGCTCTCTTCGTCCATCGCCGCGACCTCGACGTCGCGCACCGGCCCGGCCGGTGCGTGCGCTGGCGCTGGGTGCGCTGGCGCTGTGTGCGCTGGCGCGGCGTGCACCAGGCTCCAGCGGCCGGCTTCTTCCAGTCCGAAGGACGGCCGTCCCCGCGCAGCGAGCTTGCGCTTGCGCTGCAGGGGCAGCAGCAATGCTCGCAGCCCGCTGAAACTATCGGCGCACACGCGCCCCGCCGCGACCAGCTCGGCAAGAGCGCCCTGCGCCTGTGCAGCCAGCAGGCCCGCGCCCTGACGAATCTCATCGAAAAAGGATGCCCCGTGGCTTTGCAGGTACTGCACCGTCGCGTCGGCCGACGCAGACAGCGATCCTTGCCCCTCCCCGAGGAGCTCGCGCGGCGCCGTGCCCGCCGTGAGACGCTGCCACAGCGCGTGCTGCGCCCGTGTCAACAGCGCCACCGGCGTCGAGCGCACGGGTCCTGCCCCCGTGCCCGCCGCAGGCCGCGTGAGCCGCGCCCAGTAGAGGCGGCCCGACAGACAGAGTCCATCGAGCCAGTCCGCCTCGTAGCGCGCCAGGCGCGCCGGCAGAACATCCGCTTCCCAAGCCGCCGCGGCAACCTCGAAGCCCTCCAGCTGTTGGACGACGGCCAGCAGGCTCGCCGACCCTTCCGGTCGCGGCTGGCGCGTCACGCCCTGCCAGTCGAGCAGGAAACGCATGAAGTCCGCGCTCGAGACCGGCTCGATCTCAGCGCGCAGTGACTGGAGGGTGTAGCGATGGATGCGCGCCAGCAGCCGCCGCTCGCACCATTCGATTTCCGGCGGCGGCTGCGCGCCGGTACCTCTCCCGTGGGCACTTGGCGTCCCCGCTGCGAGCCCCGGCGTGAAAGCACCACGCAGCACGAACCCCTCGGCTTCGAGCGCCATCAGGGCCGCGCTCACGCGCGCGACAGGCAGGACGAGCAGTCGTGCGAGCTCTGCGGCGGTGACAGGACCGCTCGCCTGCAACCGCCCGCGCAGCAGCTCGCGCACGGCGTCGGCCACCTGCCAGGACCGGGCCGTATACTCGGCGGGCACCGGCAGCGCTGGATCGAGGCTTGCGTGTACATGAGCCGCGCTGACCAGCGGTTGCTGCTCGGCGGCCACCCAGAAAGTCACATCGCCGCAGCACAGCCGCGTTGCACGCCGCTGCCGCTGCAGCTCCTCGAAGGCTGCAAGCTGCGCCGATTCGGGCGGGCGCGCCTCGAGGACCCCGGCCGCACTGCCACCCGCGAGCCCACCGCCCGCGAGCCCGGCGCCCGCCAGCCCCAGGTCGTGCTCGGGACTGAGCACCCCGAGCAGCATCAGCGCATCGTGCAGCTCCTCGGCGTTCTCGGGCGCGGGGCGCGCCTCCAGGCGCACCGCCTCGATGGCCTCGGCACTGAGCTGGCCGAACTCGGCAGCGGATTGCGGGTCGAGCCAGCGGCGCGCCGCCACCGCGCGCGTGCGCCGCTCCTCGAGCGGCGCGTCATCCAGATAGGCATACGGCCGCGCCGAGAGTACCTCCGCTGCCAGCGGCGAGGGGTGCGGCAGGTCACGGGAGAGCACCTCGACCTCTGCGCGCTCCAGTGCGGACAAAATCGCCTCCAGCCCGTCGACATCCATCGCCTCGTGCAGGCAGTCCCACAGCGTCTGCGCCACCAGCGGATGCTCGGGAATCTGCCGCTCCCCCGCGAGATTTTCGCCACAGGCGAGCTGATCCGGGAACACAACGGCCACGAGATCCTCGGCCGCCATGCGCTGTAGCGGCGCCGGCGTGCGCTTGCCGCCGCGCATGCGCTGGATCGCGAGCGCGACCGTGGCATTCCAGCGCCAGCGCGTCGTGAACAGCGGCGCATCGAGCAGCGCCTGCACCAGCACCGGCTCGGCGCTGCGCGAGCTCAGGAAGCGCGGCAGCTCCTCGAGCGCGAAGCTATGCGTCTCACCCAGTGACAGCACGATCGCATCCTCGGTGGCAGCCGCCTGCAGCTCGAAGTTGAATGCGCGGCAGAAGCGCTTGCGCAGCATCAGTCCGAAGGCGCGGTTGATGCGGCTGCCGAAGGGGGCATGGACGACGAGGTGCAGATCGCCCGCCTCGTCGAAGAAGCGCTCGACCACGAGGCGCCGCTGCGTAGGCAGATGCCCGAGCATGGCCTTGGCAGCGGCGAGGTAGTCCACGAGCTGGCGTGCGGCGCCGGGCTGCAGACTATAGTCTGCAATCAAACCCGCAGTACAGGCCTCGATCGCGGCGGCATCGATCGCCGCGGCATCGATGGCCGTGGGTTCGACATTGGGCAGGGCCGCATCGACGCGCTCGCGCAGCGCGGCGACCGCGGCCGATAGCTCGGCGCTGCGCCCCGGGGCCTCGCCCAGCCAGAACGGCAGCGTGGGCGGCTGGCCGTGCGCATCCTCGACACGCACCTGCCCGGCTTGCACGCGCAGGATGCGGTAGGAGCAGTTTCCGAGCTGGAATATGTCACCCGCGAGGCTCTCGACGGCGAAGTCCTCATTGAGGGTGCCGATGAAGGTGCCGGCCGGCTCGAGCACCACGCGATAGTCCGCCGTGTCGGGGATGGCGCCCCCGCAGGTGATCGCGACCAGACGCGCACCACGCCGGGCGCGCAGGCGCCGGTTGACGGCATCGCGGTGCAGGTAGGCACTCTGGCGCCCGCGGCGTGACGCGTAGCCCTCCGCGAGCATGCGCACCACCTCATCGAAACGCTCGCGTGACAGCTCGGCATAGGGCGCCGCACGCCGCACGAGCGCATACAGCTCGTCCTCGCCGTATTCGCGCGCCGCGACCTCGGCGACGATCTGCTGCGCGAGCACGTCGAGCGGCCCCGGGGGCACCGCGAGCGCATCCAGCTCCCCGGCGCGCACCGCCGCGAGCAGTGCCGTGCATTCCACCAGCTCATCCCGGCTGAGAGGCACCAGCCGCCCGCGCGGCACTCCGCCGACCGCGTGATTGGCGCGGCCCACACGCTGCAGGAAAGTCGCGATCGTGCGCGGCGTGCCCAGCTGGCACACGAGATCGACGTCGCCGATATCGATGCCCAGCTCGAGCGACGCCGTGGCGATGAGCACCTGCAGCTGCCCTTCCTTCAGGCGTTGCTCTGCGCGCAGACGGTGTTCCTTTGCGAGACTGCCGTGGTGGGCGCCGACCCGTTCCTCGCCGAGCCGCTCCGCAAGCTGCCGGCTGACGCGCTCCACCATACGGCGCGTGTTGGCAAACACGAGCGTCGTGCGATGCTCGCGCACCAGCGCTGCGAGCTGGTCATACAGCACGTCCCAGGCGTCGCCCGACATGACCGCCTCGAGCGGCACCGCCGGCAACAGCAGCGCCAGATCCCGCTCGCGTACGTGACCCGCATCGATGATCTGGCAGTCGGGCAGGACGCCCGCTTCGCCGCCGCCGGCGCCCGTGAGAAATCGCGCAATCGCCTGCATCGGCTTCTGCGTGGCGGAGAGCCCGATGCGCTGCAGGCTAGCGCCGCAGAGCGCGTCGAGACGCTCCAGCGACAGCGCCAGGTGCGCGCCTCGCTTGTTGCCCGCGAGCGCATGGATCTCATCGACGATGACGGATTTCGTGCCGGCCAGCAGCTTGCGCCCCGACTCGCTCGTCAGCAGCAGGTAGAGCGACTCGGGCGTGGTCACGAGGATATGCGGGGGCCGGCGGCGCATCGCCGCGCGCGCCGGCGCGGGTGTATCACCGGTGCGCACGGCCGCACGGATCCCGGGCGCAGGCAGACCCATGAGATCGAGTTCCCGCGCGATGCCCGCCAGCGGCAGCTCGAGGTTGCGATGGATGTCGTTGGACAGCGCCTTGAGCGGCGAGACGTACACCACCTGCGTGGCATCAGCGAGTTGCCCGGCCGCCACCGCGCGTACCAGCCGGTCGATCACCGACAGGAACGCCGCCAGCGTCTTGCCCGAGCCGGTGGGCGCCGCGATCAGGGCATGGCGCGCCCCGGCAATGGCCGGCCAGGCAGCCTGCTGGCAGACCGTCGGCGCCGCGAACTGCGTCGCGAACCAGCGCGCCACGGCCGGATGAAAGCGCTCCAGGGCGGACATCACGCCGCAGTCTACGCCTGTGCGGCGCCCCCGGCCCCGGCCTGTGCGGCGCCCCCGCCATGCTGCATCCAGACGCCTCGCCGGGCGCATCTCTCCCGTAGGATGATCACCGGGAGACTTGTGATGCATGACGCCACAGTAGGGGCGGCTGCGGTAATCGCCTTCTGGCTCTTCGTCGCGGTAGCCATCGTTGCCGGGGTGATTGGCGACTACAAGAAGCGCCGCATCGAGCTCGAGCCGCTGCGCGCGGCGATCGAGCGTGGCCAGCCGCTCGATCCCGCGCTGGTGGAGCGCCTGATGGCCCGGCCCGAGCACGGTGAGCAGCGCATCGATCCGATGCACCTGCGTCTCGGCGGAGTGATCGTCGTCTGCGTGGGGGTGGGCGTCGCAATACTGGCCGCGTGCCTGCGGCCGCTCGCACCGGTGGCGTTCCTGCCGATACTCGGAGGCGCGGCACTGATCGCCTGCGTCGGCATCGGGCTGTGGATCGGCGCCCGCATCGTCGATCAGCATCAGCGCGGCGGGTCGGCCGCCCGAGCCCATCCTCCTGCATCGGGTACGGACCTGCCCGCAACGGGTGCGAACGCCGCCTCTGCGACCCACAGCGCGCGTGGTAGCGGTGCGTGACGCGCGCAGCGCCGTGTGAGCCAGGGGGCGCCGGGCGCACGGCCGGGCGACGCTGCCGAGGCCGCCCTCGTGGCGCTGGCGCGTGCCGGTGACGATGCGGCCTTCACCGAGCTGGTGCGGCGGCGCCAGGGATGGCTGCGAAACCTGCTGCGGCGGCTGTGCCGTGATGCGGCGCTGGCCGACGATCTGGCCCAGGAGTCGCTGCTGCAGGCCTGGCGAATGCTGCCGTCGCTGCGTTCGCCGGCTGCGTTCGGCTCATGGCTGCGGCAGCTCGCGGTGAGCCTGTGGCTGCAGCGCGTCCGTCGCCGCGGTGTGGAGATGGCGCGCGGCTCGGCACCGGCAGGCGATCCGGACACGGCGCCAGCGGATGGGCAACTGCACATCCCGGAGCGCGGCGCGGCGGGCGGAGTGCCGGCCGCGGCTGCCGAGGACCCCAGCATGCGACTGGACCTCGACGCTGCGCTGGCTCGGCTCGCACCCGAGTGCCGCATGTGCCTCGTTCTGGCCTACCACGAGGGTATGAGTCACGGTGAGATCAGTGCCGCCACGGGCTTGCCGCTCGGAACCGTCAAATCGCATGTCCGACGAGGCAGCGGACAGATGCGGGTGCTGCTTGCGGCATACTGCTCCCCGGCTGCGCTTGCAGGATCGAGACAGCCGTGAGCAGGGCCGACATCCTCATGCATCCTGAGTCGGGGGACGGGCTCGATCCCATGCTCTTCGAGCTGTTTCGAGCGGCCGAAACCCCGCTCGAAGACGTTGTGGCCGATGCGTTTTGCGCCGAAGTGGCACGGCGTGTGCGGCGGCTGCGCCTCTGGCGACACCTCAGAGTTACCGCCGGGTGGCTGGCGGCAGGTTGCGCGCTGGCGCTGCTGCTGAACTACGGTGCCGCCGATCTGGCACGCCTCGGACAGGCTGCCTCGCTGGCGGCGCAGACGGTCATGCCACGGCTGGGCTTGTGGCTCATCAGCCCTGCAGGATGGGCCTGCTCGCTGGCCATCGGCGTCGCGGCGCTGTGGCGATCGCGCGTATTCCGCCGCTAGAATGGCCGCGCCACCACCAGGGGAATTGCCGATGAATGTGCCCAACCGTGCCGTCGCCATGACCGCCCTCGCCACCGCCGTCATTCTCGCCGCCGGGACCGGGACAGCCCTGGCCGCACCGACGACCTATCACTTCAACCCCGGCCACAGCTACGTGCGCTTCGGCTACGAGCACATGGGCTTCTCGCATCAGCAGCAGCAATTCGACAAGGTGAGCGGCTCGGTCACCTTCGACCCGCAGGCAAAGACCGGCTCGGCCGACGTCACGATCGACATCCGCTCGATGGACACCGGGGGCTCGCCACTCGCCGCAGACCTGCAGAGCCCCGCGTTTTTCGACACCGCCCAGTATCCGACCGCGACCTTCAAATCCACCGCGGTGCACTTCCGCGGCGACCAGCCGGTCAGCATGGACGGCAATCTCACCATCAAGGGCATCACACATCCAGTCACACTGACCATTCATCACTTCAAGCACGGCGTGCACCCGCTGGAGAAGCGCGAGGCGATCGGCTGCGATGCGACCACTGTCGTCAAGCGCAGCGATTTCGGGCTGTCGAAGGACGTCCCGTTGGTCGGCGATCAGGTGACCATCACGGTCGACTTCGAAGCCACTGCGGCCGCGGCCGGCTGAGCGCGGCTCAACTCGCGAGGCTCAGCTGGCGCAGCAGGGCAGGAGCGCCTGCGCGCGATCAGCCGAGCTCGTCATCGTGGCCGGCGATCACGGCGGGCTCGGATGCGTCGTGCAACTCCACGCGCACCGCGCCGCAGGGTGCCACCGGGCTACTGTCGGCAGGCCCCTGCTGGCGAAGGCGTACGCGCTGCGCCCAGCTGATCGCGAGCTCATCGAAGCGGGGATCGCCCGACGATTCGACGATGCTGGAGCTCGCAATCGAACGATCGGCGCGCAGGCAGACGCGCACGATGACGTGCTCTCCGCGGGCGAACTCGCCGTGGATGAGGAACGATACGGGATTGTCGGAGAACGGTGATACCGGCACAGGAGGGGCCTGGTGCGGTGTGCCGGAGCCGGTGGCACCGGTCTGCGCCGCAGCACCCTGTACGGCACGTCCCTGTGCGGTCACGGCATCGGACCCCGGGGGGTAGTACCTCTGCGCCGCGCCCGAGTATCTCTGGGCGTACTGCCAGCTGTACGGACCGAATAGGACGGTAGACGGCGGCACGTCACGCACCCGCTCGAAGCGCGACCACGGCGCCTGGTCCACTGGAGCCTGAGCTGCACATCCGCCCATCGCCAGCAGCAGAGCCGCCGCCGCTGCCGTGGCAGCCAAGCGGCTTCCCATGCGCGCGGCTGAGGTATTCACGAGCCGCTTACTCGCCCCGAGTGTGCATCATGACCTTACCGAATCGCACGCCATGAGGCCATGATACGCCGCGACACCGACCCCGGCAGCCCCTGGATTGCCCCTTGAGGCGGCCGAATGTCCCGAAGCAGCAGCGCGCCATGGGCGCAGGGCACGGCGCACGGCGGGGCACGCCGCCATGGGCGCAGGGCACGGCCCCATGGGCGCGCTACAATCCTGCTACCGCCATTCGGCATGCCAGAGGACTTTGCCATGCCCCGATCACTGCCATCCCGTGGGCTGGGTGCTCGCAGCCTCATGGCGCGCCGCGCGGTGAGGACAGGCGCGGCAGCGATCGGCACGGCCGGCCTGCTGCTGCTGGCCGTGACATACGCCGCTGGACTGGGACTCAAGCCTGGTCTTTGGGACGTACGACTGGTGCATCAGATCGTCGATGGCCACGACGTCTCCCAACAGCTGACCGAGTCGATCGCCAAGGCGCAGACGGCGCTCGCCCACCTGCCACCCGATCAGCGCGCACGGGTACAGGCCATGCTCGACGCAGCCGGAGTCAGCACGGATAGCAATGCCAGCTTCCGCATTTGCATCAGCCCGGAGATGGCCGCGAGCGACCTCCCGGTGCTCGACAAGGACAGCAGCTGTCGCCCAACGCTCGTCTCCCACAACGGCAACCATACGGCCTTCCGCATAGATTGCACCGCCCACGACACACACGTGCAAGGCGAGGGCGACGCCGTCAGCTCCGGCGACGTCATCACGACCCACGCCAAAATCACGACCACCGCAGCCGACGGCTCGAAGCACCTGATGCAAAACGAGACGCAGATGCAGTACGTGAGTGCCGACTGCGGGAGCCTGCGCCCGCCGCATTGAGGCCCGGCGTCGCTCATCGCGGTAGCACGCCGGCGCTCCTCGCTTCATGACTGCGCGTGCCATATACCCGGGGCCGGATCAGCTGCGCCTCTGGAGCAGCAGCGCATTGGCTGCTCTGGCGGCGCACCTGGCCCTGGCGATGCTGTTGTTTGCACACTGGCATTGGCATGAGCTCGCGCCGGCGGGCTCGCCGGCAGGAACGCTCGACGTCGAGCTCACGTCCTTGGCCGCGCCCGCAGCGCCCACGCCCACTGCGCAGCGCCCACCCAAGCCGTCCCCGCTGCAATTCAAGCCGCTGTCGGAAGTGCCGGCACTCACCGTGCAGACCCAGCCAGCGGCCGAACAGCCCGCGCGCCCGCCGACAGCTCCCGTGCAGACACTGTCGCCTGCGGAGCCCGATCTCACGGTATCAGCCGCTCCGCCGGGAGAAGCTGACGTATCCCAGAATCCAGCGAACCTCTGGAATGCAGAGGTGCGATCACAGCTGCAGCGCCACATCGTCTACCCGCGCCGCGCGGTCCGTCGCAAAGAACAGGACTCCATCACACTGCTGCTGTCGATCGATCGCGCCGGCAGGGTGTCCTACTACCGGATCGACAGCAAACACCGATACGTGGACCTCGAGCAGGAGGTGCTGAACGCGCTGCGGCTCGCAGCCCCCTTCCCGCCGCCACCTGCGAGCGTGCCGCTCGACGCCGTGTTACGCCTGCCGGTCTCCTTCTCTCTTCAGCCTGCCAAGACCTCGACCCCGACCACGGCCTGCTCGCAGCCGCCGCAACCCGGTCAGGGCCCCTCCGGAGCCGTGGCGACGCTCGAGCAGATGCGGTCCTACCAGCAAACCCTCAATCACTACGTCACTGCAATCCACGGCTACCTCGCCTGTCTCGAGCATGGCACCACCGGTGCCCCCGCCGGTAGCACCGTTAGTGCCGCCGCCGGTAGCATCGTGGCCCAGGTCAATTCGCTGGTGGAGCACTTCAATGCCCAGGCCCGGCTGTTCAAGGCCACCGCTGAGGCACAGGTCCTGAAGGCGCAGCAGCAAGCCGCACGAGCGGCAGCCGCGCGCTTGGCACAGGCGCAGGCCGCCGCCGCCGCGGCCTATGCAGCTTGCCCGGCTCCATCGGCTCATGCTCGTCCACCAGCCATCACATCGCTGACCGCGGATGAGGTGCCGGCGTACGGCAGGCGGCTCATCGCCTACGATGCCGTGGTACACGCCTACGTGTCATGCATCGAGCAGGCACACCGCACGGTGCTTGCACAGGCGGGCAGTGGACTCGACGCCGCGCAGCGCAGCGCGCTCGATAGGGACGCCGCCGCCGCCGGCAATGCCGCCGTCGCGCCGCTCAATCAACTCATCGTCGCATTCAACTCGCAACTGCAAGGCCTGCAGCAGCAGGCCCGCGCCACGCGGGCGGCGCTCGCGGCGTTTGCCGCTCGCTCGGACGCGCAGGCTGCTCTGATTGCGGGCACCTGGGATACGCCGGCACCGCTGCCACAGGGCGAATGCGTACGCATCGAGCGCGCCGGTCGCCGCTATCGCGGCAGTCTGTGCGGCAGCATCTACGCGGCGCCGGTGTCCTCCTCCAGCGTCGCGGACGAGCTCAGGTTCCCGGGCGCGAGAGGCTTGCATAGCGTCTCCTATACGTTGGTCAACCTGCAGGTGGCAGGCGCTCACGTGTCGTTCACGATCGAGCGCCACGCCGATGGAGCGCAGTCCCCGATGTCCGCCGACGACGGGAACGATGACTGGACCCGTGCCAACTTCGATCTGACGCTCTCCGCCGACGGCAAGCACCTGACAGGCCAGTGCTGGACACAGCAGATCCACCGGAAATGCCAGCTGCCGCGCCACCGATGAATGATCCGCCGGCACGGACCCGCCGGGCCCTGACTCGGGTGGAGCGCGGGGGTCCTGGTGCGGCCGTGCAATGAGGCCGGCCGATCGGCGCACGACTCGATGAGGCGCCGCGCTGACACTGTAGTAGAATTAATGGCGTTAACGCATATCTCATTAACGCCATTAAATTAGCTATGGACCGTCGGAACAATCCGTACGCGCCGGGCGCCGGCCTTCAGCCCCCGGAGCTTGCCGGCCGCGACCGGCTGATCGAAGACGCCTCCACCGACATGGACCGGCTTCTCGATCATCGGCCGGTCAAGGGCATGATGCTTCTGGGGTTACGCGGGGTTGGCAAAACGGTTGTCTTGAACCGGTTGTGGCGCACGGCAGCGGATAAGGGCATTCACACCACGAAGGTCGAAGCGCCCGAGGGTGGAGCTCTGCCGCAGCTCCTCGCACCCGAGTTGCGCCGAATTCTGCATGCACTGGACCTGCAGGTGACCGCCACTCACCGAATCCGCGAGGCCGCCGCGGCGCTGCGTAACTTCGTCAGCGTCTTCAAGGTCAAGATCGGGGAGGTCGGCCTCGGCATCGAGCCCACGCCGGGCTACGCGGACACCGGTCAGCTCGAGCAGGATCTGCCCGATCTCGTTGAAGCTGTCGCGGTTGCTGCCGAGGAACGCAAGTCGGCCATCTGCCTCTTCATCGACGAGCGCTCCTGAGGGGCGGATTCGACGCGCCGACGTCGAGCAGGTGAGTCCTGCGGTCATCGAGCATCTCGATGCGAATTTCTTTCGCGTTCGATTCGATCGGCTGACTGTCCTGCAGCAGAAATATCTGCGCGCGATGGCCGAGCTCGGCACCGGCCCCCACAAGACCGGCGACATCGCAGCCACCCTGGGCGTCAAGGCCGCTGCGGTCGCGACGCCACGGCAGCAGCTCATCGACAAGGGGATGATCTGGAGCCAGCGGCACGGCGAGACGGCTTTCACCGTGCCGATGTTCGACGCCTTCATGAGGCGCCAGATGCCGGCCTTCGAAAGACACAAGCCGAAGCGCCGGCGATCTCATCCAAGCCGGGCGCGGAGGGGCAGAAGATGAGCCACGCCCGAACTGTGTCCGCGGGACACCGCTTCTGTCGCCCGCGCGATCTTTGAAACTCCGCTTCCGAGAGTAAGATGCGCCTTCCGGCGCCGGGAGAAGGGCCGAACACAGCGCTGACGGGAGAGCCACGCGCTCCTGCGGCGCGCCGAGAGAAGAATGAGAACCGATTCCACTGCGATTCTGCCGACCGCCACGCTCGACGAAGATGCGTGGGAGGACCTGCTCTCCTATATAGAGGAGCGGCGGGTGATCCCGATCGTGGGAGCGGAGTTGCTGCAGGTCTCGACGGATCGAGGGCCACGGCAGCTCTATGATTGGGTCGCCGAGAAGCTCGCTGTCCGCCTGAACGTCGCTCGCTCCGACCTTCCGGAGCACTACACCCTCAACGATGTGGTTTGCCTGTTCCTCGCCGGCCGCGGGCGGCGCGAGGAGGCGTACGTACGCCTGCGCTCGGTACTCAAGGATGCGCCCTTTGAGCCTCCCGCGGCGCTGAGGCACCTGGCGGGGATCACGGACTTCGATCTCTTCGTCACGACGACTTTCGATTCTCTGCTCGAGAGCGCGATCAACCTGGAGCGCTTCGGCGGGGCGGGCTCGACCGAGGTGCTCGCCTATGCGCCCAACCG
>JASHPX010000386.1 GCA_030037905.1 Gammaproteobacteria bacterium | reverse complement strand
ATCGGCTATAACCCGGACAAGATCAACGCGGCGATGCCGAATGCCCCGATCGACAGCTTCGCGATGTTCTACGACCCGAAGGTCGTGCAGCACTTCGAGAACTGCGGCGTGTCCATCCTGGATGCGCCCGACGAGGTGGTGGGCACGGTGCTGCTATACCTCGGCCGCGATCCGAACAGCGAGGCGCCGGCGGACCTGCAGGCCGCCGAGCGCGTATTGCTCGCGATCCGGCCCTACATACGCTACATCAACTCTTCCAAGTACATCGAGGATCTGGCGAACGGCAATATCTGCCTGGCGCTCGGCTGGAGCGGGGACGTCGAGCAGGCGCGCGTGCGCGCGCTGCAGGCCGGGAACGGCGTGAACATCCGCTACCGCATCGCGCGCGAGGGCGCGATCAGCTTCTTCGATATGCTCGCGATTCCGGCCGACGCGCCGCATCCGAAGAATGCGCACCTGTTCATCAACTACCTGTTGCGGCCGGACGTGGCGGCGAAGGACTCGAACACCGAGCATTACGCCACCAGCAATGCCGCCGCCTATCCTCTGGTCGACCCGTCCGTGTACGACGATCCGGGCATCTATCCGACCCCCGCGGAGTTGGCGCGCCTGCATCCCAACGCCGCGCACAGCCAGACCTACACGCGCGAGCTCAACCGCGTTTGGACGCACTTCAAGACCGGCACGTGACCGAGCAGCGGAGCGAGACGGACCGGGCGCCGCAGGCCGAAGGCGGCGCGGCTGGCTACGTGCAGCTGCTCGGGCTGACCAAGCGCTTCGGCGGGGTCCTGGCGGTCGACGCGGTGTCGCTGTCCATCGCGCGCGGCGAGATCTTCTGCCTGTTAGGCGCCTCCGGCAGCGGCAAGACCACGCTGCTGCGAATGCTGGCGGGCCTGGAGAGCCCGGACGCGGGCCGGCTGTTGCTCGACGGCGAGGACATCACCGAGGTGCCGCCCTACCGGCGGCCGCTGAACATGATGTTCCAGTCTTATGCGCTCTTCCCACATCTGTCCGTGGAGCGCAACGTCGCCTTCGGGCTGGAGCAGGAACGGCTGCCGCGCGCCGAGATCAGGCGGCGTGTCGGGGTAATCCTCGAGATGGTGCGCATGGGCGGCCTCGCGCAGCGCAAACCGCATCAGCTCTCCGGAGGCCAGCGACAGCGCGTCGCGCTGGCGCGCGCGCTGGTCAAGCGCCCGAAGCTGCTGCTGCTCGACGAGCCACTGGCCGCCCTCGACCGCAAGCTGCGCGAGCATACCCAGTTTGAGCTCCTCAACGTCCAGAAGGAACTGGGCGTGACCTTCATCGTGGTGACCCACGATCAGGAGGAGGCGATGACGCTGGCCACGCATATCGGGGTGATGGATCAGGGCAGGATCGTGCAGGTGGGCACGCCCCGGCAGATCTACCAGCGACCGGCGACGCGCTTCGTGGCAGGTTTCATCGGTTCGGTGAACCTGCTGGACGGTCGCGTCATCGAGCGGGGGGACGGCCACGCGCGCCTGCACTGCGAGGAGCTGCCTGCGCCGTTGCTGCTCGAGTGGCCCTGCCGCCGCGGCGAGCCGACCGGCGTCGACGGCGGCCCCGAGCTTGCGGTGGCCGCCGAGCTGTGGGTGGCCCTGCGGCCCGAACAGCTGCGCTTGTCGCGCGCCGCCCCCGCGCAGCCGCACAATTGGGCGCGGGGTGTGATCGGTGAGATCGCCTATCTGGGAGATCTGTCCGTGTACCTGGTGCGCCTGCCAGGCGGCCGCGAGCTGCGCGTCACGCTGACCAACAGCAGCCGCGGCATGGCGGCGGATCTCGCACGCGATGCGCCCGTATATGTGAGCTGGGATGCCGACAGCGCCGTGGTCGGCAGCCTTTGAGCGCGACCGGGAGCCAAGGGCGATTGGGCGCGATCACGCGGCTGTCGTTGTGGGTCGAGGGGCGCGGGCGCGCGCTGGTGTCCGGCATACCGCTCGCGTGGCTGGCGCTGTTCTTCCTCATTCCGTTCCTGATCGTTCTGAAGATCTCGTTCTCGGAAGCGCGGCTGGCCATGCCGCCGTATGCACCGCTCATCGAATGGACGCGCGCGCATGCGCTGGCGATCCGCGTGCACCTGGACAACTATCACCTGCTGGCAGGCGATCCGCTGTACCTGGACTCGTTGCTGTATTCGCTACGGGTCGCCGCGGGCTCGACGGTGTGCTGCCTCGCGCTCGGTTATCCGATGGCGCTGGCCATTGCGCGCGCGCGCGCGCCGCGCCGGCATCTGCTGCTGATGGCGATCATCCTGCCGTTCTGGACTTCCTTTCTTCTGCGTGTGTATGCGTGGATCGGCCTGCTGCAGGATAACGGCGTAGTCAATCATCTGCTGCTCGCGCTGCATCTGATCGACAGGCCCCTGGTGATGGTCAACACCACGTTCGCGGTGTACGTGGGCATCGTGTACTCCTATCTGCCCTTCATGGTGCTGCCGCTGTACGCGAATCTCGAGAAGCACGACGCGGCGCTGCTCGAGGCGGCCGCCGATCTGGGGGCGCGTCCGTGGCGTGCGTTCTGCCGGATCACGCTGCCGCTGTCGGCGCCGGGGATCATGGCCGGGGTGCTGTTGGTGTTCATCCCCGCCGTGGGGGAATTCGTCATCCCGGCGCTGCTCGGTCCGGCCAATCAGCTGATGATCGGCCGGGTGATCTCCAACGAGTTCTTCGAAAATCGTGATTGGCCGGTGGCGAGCGCACTGGCGATCGTGATGCTGGTGCTACTGCTCATGCCGATCGTGCTGCTGCAGCGCTACCGGGGCCGGGGGCTCGCGCGCGCATGAGCACTCGTCGCTCGCTCGTGCTGCCGGCCGCGCTGGGCGTGGGGTATCTCTTCCTCTACCTGCCGATCGTGTCGCTGATCGTGTTCTCCTTCAACGCATCGCGGCTGGTGACCGTGTGGGATGCCGTGCATTCTCCGACGCTGAAGTGGTACGGGCAGCTGCTGCACGACGATCAGATCCTGGCGGCTGCGCGCCTGTCGGTCGGGATCGCAACCGTCAATGCCACCGCGGCGGTGATTCTCGGTACCGCTGCAGGCTTCGCGCTGGCGCGTTTCGGGCGCTTCCGCGGCCGCGGCATGCTCGCGGCGCTCACCACCGCACCGCTGGTGATGCCGGAAATCATCACCGGGCTGTCCCTGCTGCTGTTGTTCATCTCCCTGCAGCAGCTGATCGGCTGGCCGGCGCGACGTGGCGCGACCACGATTACGCTGGCGCACATCAGCTTTTCGGTCTCGTACGTCGCGATCGTCGTGCAGGCGCGGCTGGCCGGCTTCGACCACTCGCTCGAGGAGGCGGCGCTGGACCTCGGCGCGCGTCCTGCGCAGGTGTTCCGGCGCATCACCCTGCCGCTCATCGCTCCGGCGCTGCTGTCGGGCTGGTTGCTGTCATTCACGCTTTCGTGGGACGACGTGGTCATCTCGCAGTTCGTGGCCGGTCCGGGCTCCAGCACGCTGCCGATGGTAATATTCTCCAAGGTGCGCCTCGGGGTCAGTCCCGATGTCAATGCGCTGGCGACGCTGCTGATCACATGGGTTGCGGCGGGCGTGGTGGGCTCGACGCTGTGGCTGCAGCGGCGCGAGCGACGGCGCAGCCGCGAGACACGCCTCGCGCAGGCGGAGGGTTGAATGGCGGACTCGGTATTGCTGGGGCTGGACGTCGGCGGCTCCTCGATCAAGGCGGCGCTCGTGGACGTGCAGCGCGGCCAGACCGTCACGCCCCTGCAGGTGATCCCGACGCCCGCGCCTTCGACACCGGACGCCGTGCTCGAGATCTGTGCGCGGGTGGACCGGCAGCTCGGGGCACGCGGACCGGTCGGTCTGGCATTCCCCTCGGTGATCCAGCACGGTATTGCGCGCACTGCCGCCAATGTCGATCAGTCGTGGCTCGGATTCGCGGGCGGGGAGCGGCTCGGCGCACTCATCACACGTCCGGTCGAGTTCATCAACGACGCGGATGCCGCGGGTATCGCCGAGATGGCGGCAGGGGCCGGCCGGGGTGTCGAGGGCGTGGTGCTACTCCTGACCTTCGGCACGGGTATCGGCTCGGCGTTGTTCATGGACGGGGAGCTGGTGCCGAACACGGAGCTCGGCCACATGGAGTTTCACGGTGTGGACGCCGAGAAGATCGCCTCGGCGCGCGAGCGCACCGCCGAGAGGCTCGACTACGAGCAGTGGTGCGCGCGCGTCAATGACTATCTTGCACGGCTGCACGCGCTGTTCTGGCCGGACCTGTTCATCATCGGGGGCTCGATCAGCGAGGACTTCGAGCAGTACCGTCATCTGCTGCACAGTCCCACCGAAATCCGCCGCGCGGCTTACGGCGCGCAGTCCGGCGTGGTCGGGGCCGCATTCGCGGCCGTACGCGCGCAGCGGCGCACCACGGCGGCTGCCGCGGGTGCTGCGGCTGCCGCAGGTGCCACGGGAGCCCGGGGCGTCCCTTGAGTCCCACCAGCAAGCTGCCGCGCGTCGGTACCACGATCTTCACGGTGATGTCGCGCCGCGCACAGGAGCTCGGCGCGATCAATCTCGGCCAGGGCTTCCCGGACTATGAGATCGATCCGCGCCTCCCGGAGCTGATCTACGAGGGGATGCGCGCCGGATACAACCAGTACGCGCCGATGCCCGGGCTGCCCGAGCTGCGCGAGATCATCGCGATGCGCCTGGCGCGCCGCTACCCCGGCAGCTTCGATCCGGAGCGCGAGATCACTGTGACTGTCGGGGCGACCGAGGCGATCTACTCGGCGATCCAGGCACTGGTGGGTGCGGGCGACGAGGCCGTGGTGTTCGATCCAGCCTATGATTCCTATGAGCCGGCGATCGAGCTGGCGGGTGCGCACTGCGTGCACGTGCCGCTGCAACCGCCGCGCTTCCGTTACGATTGGCAGCGCATCGCCGCCGCCTGCACGCCACGCACGCGGCTGATCATAGTGAACTCCCCGCACAATCCCGGTTGCAGCTGCATGAGCGCCGAGGATCTGGCCGCGCTTGCGCAGCTCGCGCGCAGCCGCGACCTGCGGGTGATTTCCGACGAAGTCTACGAGTACATTCTGTTCGACGGCCGGCGGCACCACAGCGTGCTGTCGCAGCCGGAGCTGCGCGAGTGCAGCGTCGCGGTCTATTCTTTCGGCAAGACGCTGCACGCCACCGGCCTGCGCGTGGGCTATGCGGTTGCGCCGCCCGCGCTCACCACGGAGCTGCGCAAGGTACACCAGTTCAACACGTTCACCATCTCCACGGCGCTGCAGTGGGGCATCGCTCGCTACCTCGCCGAGCGGCCCGCTACCGGTGAGGATCTCGGTGCCTTCTTCGTCGCCAAGCGCGACCGCTTCATCGCGGCGCTGGGGGCGGATGTGCCACGTGGCGCCGGTGCGGCGCGCGGCGCGGATGCGGGGCGTGACGGCGTCTCGACGGCGGGGTGGTCGCTGCCGCCGTCGGAGGGCTCGTTCTTCCAGCTCATCGATTACGGGGCCATGAGCCAGGCGCCCGATATCGAGTTCGCGGATGAGCTGCTGAGCCGTGCGGGCGTCGCGCTGATCCCGGTGTCCGTGTTCTACCGCGAGCCGCCCCGCATGACGCTGCTGCGGGCCTGCATCGCCAAGCGCGACGAGACACTCGATGCGGGCGCCGCGCGTCTGATGCAGTACGCAGGCGGCATGCGGCGGGCACCGGCCGCGGTCGGCGCGGGAGGGGGCTCATGAAGGATGCCACGCTCGTCAATCATCCGCCGCAGGTCGAAGTGCCGCCCGACAACCACCCGGTCGTGGCGCCGATCCATCAATCGGTCAAGTTCGAGTTCGAGACGGTCGAGGAGACGCTGCGCGCGCTGCGCGGGGAGCGCAGCGGCTTCTTCTATGCGCGCAGCTCCAACCCCACCACGAGGCAGCTCGAGCTGACGCTGGCCGCTCTGCAGGGGCGAGAGGACTGTATGGTGTGCGCCTCGGGCGTGGCCGTCGTCGCTCAAACGCTGCTGTCGCTGACCAAGCAGGGCGAGCACCTGCTGTGCTTCGTGGAGAGCTACGGGCCGACCCGGCAGCTGATCCGCCGCGTGCTCGGCAAGTTCGGCGTGACGCACACGATGCTCTCGATCGAGGACCTCGCGGGGATCGAGGCGGCACTGGTGGCCCGGCCGACACGGCTGATCATCTTCGAGAGCCCGACCAATCCGGTCAATAAGATCGCCGACATCGCGGCGATCACGCGCCTGGCGCGTGCGCACGGGGCCATGACGGTGCTCGACAATACCTTCGCCGGCGTGCATCAGCACGGCCGCTACGACGTCGACTATTACCTGCACAGTCTGACGAAGTACATTTCCGGCCACGGTGACGTATTGGGCGGAGCGGTGATCGCCAATACGGCGCTGATCCGGGCGCTGCGGGCGGATTTCACGGTGTTCGGGAGCATGCTCGATCCGCACGCGGCGTTTCTGATCCAACGCGGCCTGAAGAGCTACTTCCTGCGCTATCGAGCGCAGTCGGCGAGCGCACAGCGGGTGGCCGAGTATCTCGTAGAGCAGCGCGGTGTGGAGCGGGTGCGCTATCCGGGCCTGACCTCCGATCCGCAGCACGCGCTGGCGCGCTCGCAGATGAGCGACTTTGGTGGCATCGTGACCTTCGATCTGTCGGGCGGCGCCGAGGCCGGCCGCCGCTTCGCCGAGGCGCTGGAGCTGTTTGCCATTACCCCCAGTCTCGGATCCACGGAATCGCTGGTGATGCCCCCGCAGCTGCTCGGCAGCCGTGACCTGCCCGACGAGCTGCAACGGCAGGCCGGCATCGGTCCCGGCACCGTGCGTCTATCGATCGGCCTGGAGGATCCGGACGATCTGTTGACGGACATCGGGCGGGCTCTGCGCGCCGCCGGCGCTGGATGAGTACAGTACTGGGCGTAGCCAATCCGTGTAGATGACGGGCAGCACCAGGCAAATACATCATGACGTATTTGCCTGGTGCTGCCCGTCATCTACACGCACTGAACACGTCCTGCACTCCGGCCAACCGAACGGACGCGGCGTAATGTTGACGATGCCCTTCTCTGCTCACTCGATATTGGGCTTGGATACGCCGGCGTCGGGGCTGACTGTGCGCACGGAAAACTCGCCGGCGCTTCCGCGACCGAGGATCACACGGGTGCGGCAGCCCGGTACGGGAGCTTGCCCGTCCGGTTGATTCGGCTCATGCACTGCAAAGCCGTCCAGGACCTGCAGGATGAACCGCTGCGAGAACTCGAGCCGAAAAGTGCTCGAAAGGTTCTCGCGATGACATCCTCGCGGGTGCAGGGACATCAGGAAAGTCTGGCTCTGCGGCCGCTGTTCGCGCAGCACGATGTGGCCGACCAGACGCGCCTCGCACGCAAGCAACGCCAGTATGCTGCAGCACAGGGCCGCCCCCAAGGGCATCAGACGGAAGGTCCTGAGCACCGCCTGTGCAGCCAGAAGCGCCCATGCCGGGTAAGTCGGGTCCAGATACCAATGATGGTGCGTACGCGCCAGCGAGAATAGCGCCAGCGGCAGCAGCGCCCACAGCAGCAGCAGCCTCACGGTGGCTCGATGGCGGTGGGAAAGGGCCGAGCGCGGCCGGCCGATGAAGGCCATGATGAACAGGGGCCACGGGAAGAAGCGATCAAACAGCCCCGCTGCGTAACTCCAGGGCAGTGATGCGGCACCATCGATGTTGTGGGACGCCCGCATGAACAGATCTTCCGACACCATCCGCTCGACGAAGTAGAGCGTGCCATCGTGCAGCGTGCGCAGCAGCGCCCAGCTGCCCACAATGAGCACGAACACGGTTGTGATCGGCAGCCACGCCCGCAGGGACCCGCGTGGCCGCTCGGGTCCGATAACGAGATAAATCGCCGTGGCCAGGACGAACGGCAGGATCGCGAAGCTCTTCAGCAGGAACCCGAGCCCGAGCAGTGCACCCCAGGCGAGCCGCGCGCCACCGGACTCGCGCAGTCGGGGCACCATCAGGAGTCCCGCGGTCATCAGTAACGTGAGCTCGGCATCCAGGCCGCCGCTGCGCGCCCCGTGATTGCTGAGAAAGCCGAAACCCGTACCAACCATCAGGCCGGCCAGGATGGCAGCGCGGCGGCCGACGGCGCCTTTGCCGAAGAGCATCGTGAGCCACACGACACCCAGGGCGCTCAGAGCCGAAGGCAGCCGCAGTGCCAGCACCGAGGGTCCCAGCAGGTGATAGGAGGCCTCGATGAGCCAGTAACCCAGAGGCGGTTTCAGGTTCCAGTACTCGGGGCGCCCCGCGTAGGTGGGGATCAGATAGTGGTGTGCGCGCAGCATTTCGCTGGCGGAGACGCCGTAGCGCGCTTCGTCCAGGCTCCAGATCTCGGTGGCCGGCAGTCGCCAGAGCACGTTGAAGGCCGAAAGCAGGGTCACGGCCGCCGCGCACAGCCAGAAGTGCGTCACGGCCAGGCGCCCGAGGCGATGGCTATAACTGGGCTTCAACCCGGATGCCCCGTAGGGCACAGGCCAAACGCTCGAACTCACAATGATGCCGCTGTCCCTGCGCAGCTGCGCACGGCTGCCTCCCAGTGTGGCCGCTCGTCTGCCCGAGCAGCGCCGGGTGCCGGGGCCACTTATGGTTTTAAGATATCACGAACCGCGCTGCTTGGCCCGGGAGGCGGGCGCTCAGTCCGAATATTGCGCGGCAGACCCGAGCTCCTGCTCGATCTCGAGCAGGCGGTTGTATT
>JASHPX010000385.1 GCA_030037905.1 Gammaproteobacteria bacterium | reverse complement strand
GCGGGCGCGGTAGGGATGCCTATTTACCCATCCCAAACAGACGCGGATCGAGCGGAAACGCAAATGCGCTGAGCAATCGCAGTTGGTCAGCCTCCGGATGATGGGGATTGACCAGCAGGTTGTAAGTCTCGGGAACGAGCACCGAGCGGACAACGAGTCCCACGGCCCTGCCTTCGCGAAGCCAGCCGTCGCCGAGTGGGCGGGTAACCTCGAGACGCATACTCCAGTCCGACGGCAGTTGCGCGTCGTCCACGCGTTCCACCGAGACAGCGTCGGGCAGGTCGATCTCGAGGAATCGGAAACCGCCCAGGGCCTCGGGTCTGCGGATCGCGCCGTGCACCATGACTTCGAGTAACGCCGTGGCGGGATTCGGCGCGCAGTAGAGAACCTGTCGGCCACGGGTATGCCAGCGCCCCGAAGCAAACAAGCCACCCCGCCCGTCCAGCGAGGCACGCTGAGAGAAGCGCCAGAGAATCACGTTCTGCGATAACGCTATGCGAAGAAGCCGTGCTCGATGCCGAGGAGAATTTCTTCGACCGCGCGGGCGCCGGATTCGCTCTTCAGCGCCCGCAGCGGCGCTCTGTCGCCAAGCGCCGCCTGCGGCGCGCGCAGCCACTCCTGGACGTACGCGGGCCTGGCCGCGAACACCTGCTGTGCCTGCGCCACAATGCGTGCGATGCGCACGGCGCGGTCAGCCTCCTCGCTCGACAGCGGTTGCCCCAAAGCCGTGCGCCGCTCGAGTGTCCTACGCGATCCGATGAGCTCGTAGATTTCCTCATCCGTCAACCCAATGCGCGAGCGCAGGGCCTCGAGCACTTTGACCGACAGCCCTTTTTCGAGCCGAGCGACGAGATCGATCTCGGAGTGCAGCGACGACGACAAGCCGAGCAGGCGACCCGCGTGACGGCAGATGGTCTCCTCGGCAACGGCCGGGAGACCCGCTCGGGCGTGATGCTCGGTTCGCATGTGCAGGCTTTGGCAATTGCGCGGATTATATGCGCATGTGCCATACAACTCAAGGCGCAGACCAGGCGCAGCCCCCTGGGGCACACCCTGGACAGGCGCCGGTCGCCGCGGCCGGAACTCGATCGGGCGATTCCGGCGCCGCCGCGATGCGCGGCCTGTTCCGCCGTCCCGTTGAGCATTTTTGACATGAGTCTAAATTACTAGCGCGCAATTTTGACTACCATCAAAAATACACGTAGATTCGCGGGCATGGCCGCTCGCACGCGCTACCTTCTGCCCCAGGTCAGGCGCGACCTGGCACGCAAGATGGTATTCATCGCCGGTCCACGCCAGGTCGGCAAGACCACGCTGGCGCGTTCGCTGGAACGCGGCTCCGGTGGTTACCTCAATTGGGACGTCCCGGCGGATCGCGAACGCATCCTCAGAGGCGAGCTGCCGTCGGGCAGGCTGTGGGTGTTCGACGAGATCCACAAATACCGGCGCTGGCGCAACTACCTGAAGGGGCTCTACGACGGCCGGCCTCGCGGCCAGCGCATACTGGTCAGCGGCAGCGCGCGGCTCGATCTGTACCGCTTCGGCGGAGATTCACTGCAGGGCCGCTATCACCTGCTGCGCCTGCATCCATTCTCGGTCGCGGAGATCGGTATCCGCAATACGCGCGATTGGATGCAGCTGCTCACGTTGGGAGGGTTCCCCGAGCCCTTCCTTTCCGGAAGCGAATCCGAGGCGCGGCGCTGGTCGAGAGAATATCGCAACCGTCTGGTGCGAGAGGACATCGTCTCGCTCGAGCGCATCCAGGACCTCGGCCAGCTGGAGCTGCTGATGCTGCATCTGCCTGAACGGGTCGGGTCACCGCTGTCGATCAATGCCCTGCGCGAGGATCTGCGAGTCAGCCACAAGAGCGTGGCCAATTGGCTAGCGGCCCTGGAGCGTCTGTACGCGATCTTCAGGCTGTCCCCGTTCGGCGCCGCGCGCATTCGGGCGGTCAAAAAGGAACAGAAGCACTACCACCTGGACTGGTCACTGGTACCCAACGAGGCATCCCGATTCGAGAACCTGGTCGCTTGCCATCTGCTCAAATGGGTGCATTTCGAACAGGACAGCTCCGGCCGGGAGCTCGATCTGCGATACTTTCGCGATGTCGACCGCCGCGAAGTGGATTTCGTGATCACGGAGCGCGGTCGGCCCATCATGCTCGTCGAGTGCAAATATTCCGATACGGACATCGACGGTGGTCTGCGTTATCTGCGCGCGAGGTTTCCGCAGGCTCAGGCGTGGCAGATCTCGGCGACCGGCAGCAAGGACTACCGCACACCGGACGGGATCCGGGTCGCACCGGCGCCGGAGTTACTCGCGGAGCTGATCTGAACCCAGGTGCCTGACGGCTGAACTTGTGGAGCGCATCGGCGCGGCAGCGCGCAGCTTTCTACGCGGGCCGCCAATCCAACAATCGTTTGTCGTTCGAGCGAGCGACCTCACTGGCCGTGAATGGTGGCTATCAACTCGCGAATGCGCTGGCGTTCCGCATCATTCATTTGTAGAAGCGACGCTGTTGTCCGTCCGACAGCGGTAATGCCGACGACGCGAGCTCCCTCGTTGCTGAAGTGCTGACCCCAGATATCCCTTCGCGGATGGAAGAGGCGCACGAGCTCTCCTGTTTGCGGGTCGATGGCGGTTAGATTGGATCCCTTGTGCAGGTTGCAGGCCGGACAGGCGAGCGCAAGATTCAGCTCGTCGTCAGTCCCGCCGTGCTGGTGAGGAATGATGTGCTCGATATGGAACCGCAGCTCAGAGAATTCCTGAGGCAGGCGGCAATACTCGCACTGATAGTTCGCGCGCGCGCGGACGAGTTGGCGCCTCGCGGCATCCATTCCTCTATGCGGCGTCGGGACGCTGCAGGAACGCCCTCGCTTCGGCCTTCAACACACCCACTAGCAAATTGGCACGAACCACCGAGGCCAGCTCGCTTTGCTCGGCGGGCGTCAGAAGCCCCTCTGTACTTCGCTCGGCCAATTCTTCATAGCGAGCCTGCACTTCGTCGTCCGCCTCTATACGCAGCAGAAGCGTCGCAAGATCCGCAGTCAATCCGCGCCGCAGGGGGCGCAGCAGTCGCTCAAAGCTCTCTCTATCTTCAGTAGCCATGGTCAAGCGACCATAGCCGACTATTCGACGGCGGACAACTGTGGTCACGGGCAGCTTTCGCACTATCACTTACAGACAACCTATTGAAATATAACAACTTTATTGCCGCGTCGGCTGACTTGGCGTTGACCCGTTACTCAGAACCGCGAACTGGTGCATTACGCGAGGCCGCCGCTCCCCGTCGAACAGCTCACAGGTACACTGCGTCGAACCTGTTCGACCAGAGAATCTGCGCCCCATGCTGCAGCCCGGCCGGAGGAGCCCATGCCCGATATCGCACCCCGAGTCATGCCCTACCTTCTCTACGAAGACGCCGACCGCGCCGTAGAGTGGCTCACAACCGCGTTCGGCTTGCGCGAGGCCGATCGCCAGCGTGGAGCTGATGGTCGTACCTCGCACGCCGAGCTGCGCTTCGGTAACGAGCAGATCCTGCTCGGCTGCCCCGGACCGCAGTACCGCAATCCGAAGCACATCGGATCGCTGACGCAGTATCTGTACCTGCTCGTGAGTGATGTCCAGGCGATCTTCGAGCGTGCCGTACAGGCCGGAGCGACCGTGGTCGAGAAACCCGCCGATCAACCGTATGGGCACCGCCGCTGCGCCGTGGATGATCCCGAAGGCCA
>JASHPX010000384.1 GCA_030037905.1 Gammaproteobacteria bacterium | reverse complement strand
CCCTGCGCCGCTCGCGCGCGAGCCAGCCGCCGCCACCGCAGCGCCGCCGGCCCATGCAGCCGACCCCTCCGCGGAGCACGAAGAGATCACCGCCGCAATCCGCCAGACTCTGCTCGGCATCGCCGATCGCCCGAACTACGCGCCGCGCCGCCCGCTGCTGCTGCCGAAACTGATGCAGGCGATGAACGATGACGAGGTGTCACGCCGCGAGCTCGCGCGCATCATCGGTACCGATCCGGCGCTCGCCGGGAACCTGCTGCGGCTCGCAAACAGTCCCTTCTATCGACTGCAGCCCGATCCCGTGGAGAGTCTGGACCGCGCGATCGCGCTGCTGGGCCTGGAGGGCATGCGCTCGCTGATCGCCACGGCGCTGCTGCAACCGGTCTTCCGCATCAGCGGCGGAATGTTCCTGCAGTTCGGCGAGGTGACCTGGGAACACACCCTGTACTCGTCGGCGGCCGCCGAGGCGCACGCGGCGGTGCTGGAGAACTCCGATCCGTTCGCCGCGCAGCTATTGGCGCTCGTCATGGGACTGGCGGCCATCGTCGTGTTCCGCGTCGCCACCGACGAGTTCCTCGCGCACCACGTACGTCCGAACCCTAATGCGCTGGCCGCGCTGATCGATCTGGAATCCGCTCCGGTCGCTCGCCGTATCGCCGCGAGCTGGGATCTGTCCGAGCGCATCGATACGGCGCTCGCCGAGCAGGGGCCGGTGGGTGTGGCGAGTCCCGCCAGCGCGCTCGGCCGCTCGCTGCAGATCGGTCGCTATCTGGGCGCACTCGCGTTGCTGCACGTACGGGCCGGGATGGACGAGGAAGAGGTGCTGGAAACGTTGAAGAGCTCCGGCCCACGCGCCGACGCCTACGGGCGCATCTGGTCGCGCCTGGTACGCGCACACACGTGAACCTCAGCTAGTGCTTCGAGGCCTTGTTGACCCCGGAATGTGAGCTGTGTGCGCGCTGCTCAGCTCCCACGCGCCGCGGGGCTCCCGCGCCCTGCAGAGCCTCCGCGCCCCGCGGGGCTCCCGCATGCTGCGCAGCCCCCGCGCCCTGCGAGCCCTTATAGGTGAGCACGCGACCCCAGCTGCCCTTGGTCCCCCAGATGCCCGAGCGCAGTGCCGTAAGCTGCACGATCTGGCTGTGATCGACGAACAGGTTCACCTCGGACCCTTCGGTCTTCACGTACCACTCGAACACCGCCGGATCCGCCGCCTCGAACATCACCTTGTCGATGCCCAGCGGCAGGCTGATAAATCCTACCGACAGCTCGAGCACGTCGAATCCCAGCTCGCTCGCCTCGTCGATGTAGCGCTCCACCATCTCTGGTCCGCGCGTGAGCACGTGCTCGATCCAGCCGCCCGTCGAGACGTACGCCCCGTAGCGATGTGCAATATCGATCAGCTGCGCGGCTTGGGTGCGCGCTCATTCAACGGCAGAAACTCAAACGCCCGCTGTTCCATCGGAACCTCCTCGGAGCCCATCCGGGCTCGCCTGTACCACCTGTGCCGCCGGCCCCGGAGTCGGGGCGGGCACGCCGCGCACGAAGCGTTTGAGTTCCAGGTACGACTCGATGAATCGCCGGCGGTAGGCGGCCGTGTGCGCGTAGTGTTCGTGATCGAGCACCGCGGTGCGGTACAGCGCCAGGGTGCGCCGCGCCCACGCGCGCGCCTGCTCGACGCCATCGCGCGCGCTGACGCGCTCGATGCGCTCCCGCTCGGCTTCGATGGGATCTGTGGCACCCGGCCGCGCCGGAGCCCGCGCCGCAGCCGCAGCCGGCACCGCCGCCGAGGCGAGCTCGGGGCTCTGCGCGGGCATGCCTGCCCCTGGTGTGCGTCGCGGCCGGGCCCGTTGCAGCGGCGGCTCTGCCATGCGCACAGCATCGCGCCGTGCTGTCGCGCTGACAACCCCGTCAGTCCTACAGCGCGAGTGGCGCGCCGCTCAGGAGGGCGCCATGTCCACCTCACGCTCGCGCTCGCCCTGGCCGCGCACCTCGCCCGACAGCTGCGAGAACACCCACGTGGCCGCCATGGTGATCACCCCGACGCAGAGGAACGTCAGACGAAAGGCATGCAGCACCTGCAGGGGCCGCACCGCGGCGAGCATGGTCGTGAACGTAGTCAGCAACGCCGCCGCCGCCGCGACCCCGAAGCTCATGGACACCATCTGCACCATGGACAGCAGGCTGTTGCCGCTGCTCGCGAATCGTTGGCCGAGGTCCTTGAGTGTCAGCGTATTCATCGCCGTGAACTGCAGCGAGTTGACGGCGCCGAATATCGCGAACTGCACGACCCGCAGCCACAGCGCCTGTCCGGGCACCACGAAGGCGAAGCCGGCGATCGAGGCACCCACCAGCAGCGTGTTGATCATGAGCACCCGCCGGTACCCGAACCGCATGATCAGCGGCGTCACGGGACGCTTGGTCAGCATCGCCGCCGCCGCTGTCGGGATCATCATCAGCCCGGACTGCAGCGGCGTGTAGCCCAGTGCGACCTGCAGCGTGAGCGGCAGCAGAAACGGCACGCTGCCGCTGCCGATACGTGCGAACAGGTTGCCGAGAATGCCGATGCTGAAGCTCGATACCCGAAACAGCTGCGGGGAGAACAGCGGCTGCTCGCGCTGCGAGGCGTGCAGCCAGTAGGCGCTGAGCGTGGCCAGTCCGAACACGAACAGCACCAGCACCACCGCGTGCTGTAGATGCAGCTCCGCGAGCCCGTCGAGCGCCACCGAGATGGTCATCATCGCCAGTGCGATCATCACGTAGCCGGTCATGTCGAAGCTGCCGGGCGCGCGACGTGACTGTGGCATGAGCTTGCCGGTGAACAGCGCGCCCACGAAACCCACGGGGATGTTGATCAGGAAGATCCAGTGCCACGAGGAGTACTCGGACAGCCAGCCGCCGACCGTCGGTCCTATCAGTGGACCCACGAGGCCTGGGATCGTGACCAGGGCGAGCGCCGGCAGGTAGCGTTCGCTGGGAACATTGCGCAGCACTGCGAGGCGGCCCACGGGCAACAGCATCGAGCCGCCCGCGCCCTGCACCACTCGCGACAGCGCGAGCTCGCGCAGGCTCGAGGACAGCGCGCACAGCGTCGAGCCGACGACGAACAGCAGAATGGCGCAGAAGAAGCTCGTGCGAGTGCCGAAGCGGTCCGCCAGCCAGCCGGAGGCGGGGATCAGCATCGCCATGGTAAGGGTGTAGGCAATGATGACCGACTGCATGCGCAGCGGACTCTCGTGCAGACTCGTCGCCATCGCCGGCAGCGCCGTCGTGACGATGGTCGAATCGAGCGTCTGCATGAAGAAGCCCGCGGCCACCAGCCATAGCAGGCGCAGCTCCGCTGCACTGAATCGGTCTGCCGACGCAGGGGACGTCTGTTCCGGCACCTCCAGTTCCCGTGCGCAGCGCTACTGGCGGCTCAGCTGCCGATAATATTCGGCGACGGCTTCCCGATATTGTTCGGCGCCGCGATCATCGACCGCCGCGCGGATGGCCTGCTGCTGCCCGCGGCCCGCGAGCTGTAGCTCCAGCTCGTCGAGCACGTCGACCTCGCCGCGCAGCTGCTGCGCGAGTCGCATCGCACGACCGGTGACGATGTCGGCCACGCCGAGCTGATGCGCCAGGCGCTGTATCTGCGCCAGCTCGCGCTCATTCGCACCTTGCTGGCGCAGCAGCGGCACCAGTCCCGCGGCTCCCGCCGCAACCTGGCGCTGCGCGCTCGTAAGGCCGGTGACTGCCCCGCCGAGCAGGGTGCCGCTGAAACCTCCCGAGCCTCCCCCACCCAGAACCGTGCCTTCGGCCGGGCCCGCGGCCCTCGCCAGCGAGCCGGCCGCAGTGCCGCCGGCGCCCGCGGCGCCGCTCGCCTCCTGACCACTCGCGCCCTGGCCGCTCTCTCCCTGCTCCTGGCCGTTCGCTGCCTGATTGTTCGTTACGCGACCGCTGGCGCCCTGACCATTCGCCGCCTGGCCGCTCCCGCTCTGGGCCTGCG
>JASHPX010000383.1 GCA_030037905.1 Gammaproteobacteria bacterium | reverse complement strand
CTGCTGTTTCTGTATCTGGGCTATATCGGCCTGCGCAGCGGCTTCGAGGATACAGGCCGCGCAGATCGGGCCAGCGCGGTGCTGGCGATCGTCGGGGTCGTGGACGTACCGATCATTCATTACTCGGTCGTGTGGTGGAATTCCCTGCATCAGGGCTCGACGCTGATCGGGGCCGGTGGTATCGCCGTGCCTTCGATGTGGGTCCCCGTGGTGATCATGATCGCCGGCTTCCAGCTGTACTTCATTGCGGTGCTGCTGATTCGCGTGCGCGGGGAGATCCTGCGTCGCGAGCGCAACGCACAGTGGGTGGGCGAGGCGCTCGGCGTGCTACCGCCAGCGCCACCGGCACCGCCCGCGCCGCCGGTGGCAGGATCGTCCCTGGCGGCAGGATCGACGCCCGGACCGCTATCGGGATCCGCGAGCGGATCGGCGACCGGGCCGATTCACGCGGCCGTGCAAAGGGTTTAGCGTTATGGTTCATTTCCTGGCAATGGGTGGCTATGCGCGCTTCGTCTGGCCCGCATTCGCACTGGCGCTGGTAGTCATGGTGCTCAATATCTTCTGGGCTCGCAGCAGCCTGCGGGCGGCACAGGCCGCGGCCCGACGACGCCAGCTGTCGGCGCACGACGGCGGAGCGCCGCGATGACTCCGCGCCGCCGCCGCTTGTGGTGGGTGGTCGGCATCCTGGCGGGGGTCGGGCTCGCGAGCGGCCTGGCGCTGCGCGCCTTCCAGCAGAACGTCAACTTCTACTTCGATCCGAGCACGATCGCCGCCGGCGCGGTGAAGCCCGGCGAGTCCTTTCAGCTGGGCGGCATGGTGGAGAAGGGCAGCCTGGTGCGCACGCCGGGCACTCTCGAGGTGCGCTTCGTGGTCACCGACTTCAAGCACAGCGTACCGGTGCGCTACGACAAGGTGCTGCCCACGCTGTTCCGCGAAGGCGCCGGCATGGTCGCGCATGGCCATCTGGACGCCCATGGCGTCTTCATCGCCGATGACGTGCTCGCCAAGCACGACTCGAACTACATGCCGCCGGCTGTGGCGCGCTCGCTGCAGCGGGCGGCCGCCTCGAACGCGCCTGCGGCCGCTGGCAGCGCGGCTGACAGCGCCGCCGGTGAGGCGAGCGCCGTAGCGGCGGTTGGGGACGCGGCATCTGCGGCCGTTGCAGGGAGTACACACTGATGCTCGTCGAGCTCGGACACTACGCTCTGATCCTCGCGATGCTGCTGGCGGCCGCGCAGGCGTTCTTCGGCATCGCCGGCCCGGCCTACGGGCGCCCGCGCTGGATGGCCGCCGCAACCTCCGCAGCCTGCGGGCAGTTCGTATTCGTCGCGGTATCCGTGGCCACGCTGATCCACGCCTTCGTCACCGATGACTTCTCGGTGCGCTACGTGGCCGAGAACTCCAACTCCGCGCTGCCGCTGTTCTACCGCGTCACGGCGATGTGGGGAGCGCACGAGGGCTCGATGCTGCTGTGGATCCTGGTGCTGGCGGTCTGGACGGTGGCGGTGGTAGCGCGCGTGCGCTATCTGCCGCAGCCCTTCGGGGCGCGGGTGCTCGGAGTGCTCGGATTCCTCAGCTTCGGCTTCCTGCTGTTCACGCTCGCGACCTCCAGTCCCTTCACCCGCCTGTTTCCGGTGCCACCGGATGGCCAAAGCCTCAACCCACTGCTGCAGGATCCGGCCTTTGCGCTGCACCCGCCGGTGCTCTATACCGGTTACGTCGGCTTCGGTATCAGTTTCGCCTTTGCCTGCGCGGCCATGATCGAGGGGCGTCGCGATTCATTGTGGGCGCGCTGGATGCGGCCGTGGACCGTGATGGCCTGGGCGTGTCTGGCCTGTGGTATCGCGCTGGGCAGCTGGTGGGCGTACTACGAGCTCGGCTGGGGCGGCTTCTGGTCCTGGGACCCGGTCGAGAATGCGTCATTCATGCCGTGGCTGGTCGGCACTGGGTTGATTCATTCGCTGATCGTCACGGAGAAGCGCGGCCTGTTCAAGAGCTGGACACTGCTACTGGCGCTCTCGGCCTTCTCGCTGAGCCTGCTGGGCACGTTCCTGGTGCGCTCCGGAGTGCTGACATCGGTGCATTCGTTCGCCGCGGATCCCACGCGCGGCGTATTCATCCTCGGCTTTCTGGTAGTGGTCATCGGCGGAGCGCTGGCGCTGTACACGGTCCGCGCGCCCACGATGCAGTCGAGCGCCGGCTTCGAGCTGCTCTCGCGGGAGTCTTTCCTGCTCTTCAACAACATTCTGCTGGTGATCGCCGCCGTGGTGGTGCTGGCAGGCACCCTGGCCCCGCAGATTGCCCAGATGTTCAACCTGGGCACGCTGTCGGTCGGTCCGCCGTACTTCAACCCGAGCTTCTTCGTGCCGATGCTGCCGATGCTGGCGCTGCTGGCGCTGGGCATCCACAGCCGCTGGAAGCGCGGCAGCCTCAGGCACGCATGGCGTGCCCTGACGATCACGTTCGTCGTGGCGGTGGTCCTGGCGCTGATCGCGGTGTTCGCGATCTACGGATCGCCGATCGTGCTCACGCCCGTGGGCGCCGTGCTGGGACTGTGGATCATCGGGTCTTCCCTGGTGGACCCCATCGACCGGCTGCGCCGGCGCCTCAGTCTCTCTCCAAGCATCATCGGCATGAGCGTTGCGCACATCGGACTGGGCATATTCGTGCTCGGCATCACCTTCGTGCAGACCAACAGCATCGAGCGCGACGT
>JASHPX010000004.1 GCA_030037905.1 Gammaproteobacteria bacterium | reverse complement strand
GGCGGCGGTCGCAGCTGCAGCCCATTGCCCCTTCCAGGCGAGCAGCAACAGCCCCGCGCACGCTGCCAGCCGCCAATATCGCCGGGGATGCAGTGCTCTCATGGGTGGGCCGTGAGTGGGGGTCGAGGCATGCGTCCGGCTCCCTGGTCGTACACCGTCGGCGCCCGGCGCTCGATCATGTTAACCCCCCACCCGGGACGGAAGCACCCGGCGACCCGTCGCGGTTACCCGGGCGCCGGACTGAGCTCTGTCAACCACAACGGCGGGCTCGGCGTTTCGCTCTGCGCGCGCTCGCTGCGGTGCTGCCGGCGCGCGCCCTCCGTGTCATTACGGGAACTCGGAAAAACCCTCGCGGATCAAAAGAGTACAATTCCGCAGTCGAGGTGGCTATGGTTACCGCTTCAGTGAGAGTGTCGATAATGAGGACCGTGATCATCGGCATGGCTGTCTGCGGCCTGGCCGCCTGCGCATCGATCTCGGTCACCTCCAACGTGAATCGTGCGCTGGTGCCCGCCGTGCAGTGCCACAGCTTCGCCTGGGCAGGCTCCTTGCCCGCTCGCGGCCCACTGTCCGCCACACTCGCCAATCCCGTCAATGAAGCCCAGCTGCGCGCCGCCATCCAGACGCATCTGCAAGCCGTCGGTGTGCAGCCGGTGACATCCGGCGCCGATTGCCTGGTCGGCTATGGCATAGGTCTGCATCGCGTGTGGGAAGGCTGGGGTGGGGGATGGGGATGGGGGCCCTGGTGGGGTGGTCCTTACGCCTATCCGGAGGCAATCATTGGCGTGGATCTTTACGACGCCCGTAACAACCAACCCTTGTGGCACGCCTATGCGCGTGAAGATGCTGCAGCTCTGAAAGGAGATAGAGCGGCTCAGGGAATCGCTGCGGCCGTCGCTGCGATCTTCACCAAATACCCAGGCTGAACGCTTCGGGGCTGAGAGCGCCTCGGGGCCGAGCGCGCGCGCTCACATTGAGAGCACGCCGTAGGTTGATAGAAGCCGGCCGTGCGTTCTGGAGCGCAGCCGTGCGGTGATTGACAGAGATATAAATATAAAATTCAATTAGTTGCAATCATTATATAAAGCTAAACAGCAGGGGTCACGGACTCACGTCTGCGCATGACGGCCGCAGCGGCGCATCTCGGGGCGGCAGGAGCGTCCTGTTCAGTCCGCGCTCGCGATCCTGCCGGCGTCGCAGACAGGCGAGCGGCTCGATCGCGGCTGATTTGCCACATCGAACCTGAATCGGTGGTGTACGCTGCATTCCCGGCTCGTACAATAGATGGCCCTCGGAAGGAACCAATCGACCAGACGAGTCACGAACCTGGAGAGTCTCCATGGCTTCCAAAACAAAGAAGCGCGTTACGGCCACGACCACACCGACGGAAGAAGCCCCACATAGCACAGACCCCTGGCGCCCCCAAGTGGAAAGCGAGCCCGAATTCAATCCCTTTTCCAGCACCGGGGTAGGGGGTGACGCACGCACCCAGATCGGCGAGAGCGGCCAGGAGACTGCGCCGATTCGAGATGCATCGGAGGACACCGCGCCGCTACAGGGAACCCGGGACTTCTCCGACAGTGACCAACTGCGGGACGTCGTGGCCAGCAATGCCGAGGCGCCGCAGCGTGGACGCAGCGGTCGCCCTCGCGCAGCCGCCACCTTGCGCAGCGCGCGGACGCGTGGCGCGACGGCTCGCCGCGCCACCAAGGCCAAGCGACGGCCGGCACGCAAGGCATCGCCGAAGAAGGCCAAGCGCTCTGGGGCAACGACCAAGGCCAAGGGTCGCGCTCGCCGCGCAACGAGTGGGCGGCGCAGCGCACGCGCGCGACGCGGCGCCAAGCGCCGTTAGAAGCCGCAGCGGGCCAAAACCGCCCCGCTGCCGGTGCGCCTGCAGGAGCTCGGTCGCGACATCGCGCCGGCCGGGGCGGTCGGACTGCAGATCCCGATCGTGCTGTCGCGCCGCCGGATCGACCAACCTACTGCACCGGGATCTGTTTCGGCTTTTCCTTCTCCGTCTTCGGGATGTGCACGCTGAGGACCCCGTCCTTATATTCGCTGCGCACCGCATCTGCCCTGATGTGATCCGGCAGCGAGAAGCGGCGGCAGAAACTGCCGTAGACGCGCTCGACGCGGTGGAACTTCTCGGTCTTCTCGTCCTTCTCCTGTCTGCGCTCGCCCTCGATGCTGATCATGCCGTCGGACAGATTGACCTTGACATCCTCCTTCCTGATTCCCGGCAGCTCGGCGCGGATCAGGTACTCCTTGTCCGTCTCACTGATGTCGGCCGAAGGTGACCACTCCAGTCCCGTATCGCCGTCGCCGGACAGGCGCGACAACAGACCCAGGCCGCGTGGCATCAGGGGACCAAACATGCTTTGCATCTCGGCGAACGGATCCCAACGTACCAGATTCATGACATCCTCCTTCGATCAGATGGTGAGGCGACCTCGTCATGGACGGTGGCCAGCGCATGCCAGATGACGGATGACCACGCGTATGTGGAGGTACACGCACCCTACGTCCTGGGACGGCCCGCGGATATCAGCACTTTCCCCATTGCAGTCGCTCCCGCAGCGCGGACAGCGCATGCTCCAGTGGATGCGGCGCAGTGGTATCGATCCGGATCAGTGAGCTGCGCTCCTCCTCGTCGAACGGCTCGCGGGTCGCAAGCTGCGCAGTCAGCACCTCGGCGGTAGCCTCGGACGGATCGGTGCCGGCATGGGCGCGTCGTGCTACGCGCTGCTGCAAAACCTCCTCGGGCGCGTAGCAGTCGAGCAGCACCAGCGGACATCCGCAATCGCGCGCGAGCTGACGGAAGGGGCGGCGCTGCGTGCGCTGCAGGAAGGTCGCATCGGCGATCAGGCGCCATCCGCCTTGCAGACCGCTGTGCGCGCAGGCCTGCAGACGCGCGTACGTCGCCTCGGTCGCGCTGTCGGAGTACGCACCCGAGCCCAGGAGGCGTCGCCGCTCGACATCGGAGCGCACGCGCACCGCTCCGAGCGTGCCAATGAGCTGCTCGCTCAGCCATGATTTGCCCGAGGC
>JASHPX010000382.1 GCA_030037905.1 Gammaproteobacteria bacterium | reverse complement strand
GATCCGTGCACCAAGGTCATCGACCTGCATGGGCGCACGGTGATTCCGGGCCTGATCGACGACCACAACCACTTCGTATTGTTCAGCCGCCGTCCCGGCTATGACGTCATGGTCGAGACGGCGACGAGCATCCCTGAGGCCATGGCCATGCTCAGGCAGCGGGCGCGGACGGCTCCGGCCGGCGCGTGGGTCACGGCCATCGGCGACTGGACGCCGCGGCTGTTCGCTGAACGGCGTGCACCGACGCTCGCGGAGCTCGACGGGGCCGTGCCGAATCATCCGGTGCTGTTCGCCGCCTTCGGCCCGGCGGTCACGAACAGCCTCGGCAGGCAGTTCTTCGAGAGCAAAGGCATCAAGGTCGGCGCGGCGGGCAGCCTCGACGGCGCTGCCGCCACGGCCGCCCTGAACCTGCTGCGCGGCATGCAGACGGACGAGGGCCGGATTCGTAGCGCCAAGTACGCGCAGGCCTATGCGCTGCGCTACGGACTGACGACGAGCGTGGACATGGGCGTCTTCGCCCGGCCCGGCAGCCCCGACCTGCAGGACAGCGTCACGCTCGACGGCATCGCGAGCGCGAACCCCTGGACCGCCTACGATCAGCTCGTGGCGCTGGATCACCGGCACGAGCTCGACGAGCGCGTACGCGTGTTCCTGCTTTCGATGGACAAGACGCAAGACCTGCCGATTTTGCAAGCACGTCTGAATAATGTCTTCCCCGATTTCGGCGACGACATGCTGCGCGTCTCCGGCATCGGCGAGTTCGTGACGCCGTGGATCTTCGCGTACGACTGGAAGGCTGGGCAGCACCCGGACAATTACGAGGCGGCGCTGCAACTGGTCGCCAAGCGCGGCTGGAGCTATCAGCAGCACACCCTGTCGCTGCCCGAAGTGCAATTCACTGCGCAGACCTACGAGAAAGTCAACGCGGTGACGCCGCTGGCCGGCCTGCATTGGTCCATCGCCCACGTGCCGAGCATCGACCCTGCCACGCTGCAGGCCATGAAAGACATCGGCGTCGGCATGGCCCTGCACGGCTGGAAGTATCTTCAGGGCCCCGAAGGCACGCCGGCCGGGCAGCCCGCGGGCCCGCCCTATCGCACGATCCTGGCGAGCGGCATCCACGTCGGCGCCGGCTCGGACGCGGGCGACATCGCGACGCTCGATCCGTGGTTCGACATCTACTACATGGTCACGGGCAAGGACTGCACGGGCGCCCTCATCAACGCCGGCGAGCAGGTCACGCGCGAGCAGGCCCTGCGCATGTACACGGCGGACAACGGCTGGTTCTTCCGCGAGGGCGATCGGCTCGGCTCGATCGAGACCGGCAAGCTCGGCGACCTGGTGGTCCTGAACGATGACTATTTCGATGCGAAGAAAGTCTCGGACGAAGGCATAAAGCGGCTCGATTCCGTTTTGACCGTCGTCGGCGGCCGCATCGTTTACGATGCGATGGGGAAGTGACGGCGGAGCGGATAGGTGATGGAGTGACTGATCAGATCATGTGGAAGTGGACGTTCAGGTTCAGCGAGGAGCCAAAGCGCTGCACCAGTGTCACCGCGCCAGTGTCACGCGTGGCGCGGGTAAGGCCGACTTTGTTCAGGAGATACCCGCAGATCGCGCGGTACACCGCCGTATAACGACAACGCCTAAACGACAACGCCTAGGATCATGCTACGATCCTGCAATGGACGTTGTCGTCAGCATGCCCGATCCCGTGGCCCGCCAGTGGGGCGAGACCCCCCAGGCGATCGCCCGTCATGTGGTCGAGGATGCGGTGATCGAACGCTATCGAACCGGGCGACTCTCGCACCGCCAAGTCGGTGAGGCGCTGGGGCTCGATTACTGGCAGACGGAGAGCTTCCTCTCTGCGCGCGGTGTGCCACTGAACTACTCGGCCGACGACCTGGAAGCGGACGAGGCGACGCTCGGGAAGATTCTGCGCCGCTCGTGAGCGTCGTCGTTTCGGACACCTCGCCGCTGCACTACCTGATCCTGTGTGGAGCCGACGGAGTGCTCGCACGGCTGTTCGACCGGGTCCTCATCCCGCCGACCGTTTTTGCCGAGCTCCAGCACCCGAACACGCCGGCGGTGGTAGGACTGGATACGGGCGCTGCCCGCTTGGGTGGCAGTGCGCACGCCCACCGCGCTCGATCTCTCGCTGAATGTGGATATCGGCGAGCTCGAGGCGATCTGCCTAGCGCGAAATTCATGCCACCGCCGTGCTGATGGACGATCGCGCCGGCCGCCTGGCGGCCGCTCAGTACGGACTTGCTGTGATCGGCACGCTCGGCATCCTCGAGCAGGCCGACGTGCGTGGATGGATCGAGCTGCCGCAGGCCCTTGAGCGACTGCGCCAGACCAATACGCGGCTTGATCCGAAGTTGATTGAGGCCGCACTCAAGCGGCATCAGGCCCGGTCGGCTAAATCGTAGCGGTTCGATCGACGAACACTCCGATGGCCGATGTTTTTATCCCAATGAGCTACCTGGTTGGGTTGCTCAATTTCAAGCACTGGACCTACGCCATGCTGATGCAACTGAAGTACGGGCAGCGTTCACGTCCATTGCTACACGAGTTAAAGCAGACAAGGCCCAAGCTGTCCTGATCGGTGGTTTGGTGCTCGCAGCGATCCTGATTGCGGCATCAAAATAGCCCCCGCTTCCGGTGATGCGCTCGCGCGCCGAGCGGAGCTCGGGCTGGTACCGGCCCCGGGGCCGCGCCTTCCAGGGCGCGCGCGCGGCGCCTCGCATCTTTTGACCTCGCCGTCTTCATCGAGAAGCGCGATCTGCACTTCGACGAACGGAAAGAGCGAGCGCTGTTCGTTGAGGTCGCCTGCCAGGCGGTCAGGTGCGATTGCTGAATCACGTATTCGAATTCTGCGGCCGCTCGGGCAGAAGGACTCGAAAGCGCCCGTCTTCCTGAAATTGATCCCTACGTCCGGGGGACAGGGGGACGGTACGCAGCACCCGGCCTTTGAGAAAGGTGGCCACGGTCTCGGCGAGTTCGGAGCCTTGTCGCGAGAGAAGTGCGCCGAGCCGCTGGGCGGCGGGCGTCTCATCAGCCGCGATCAGCGCCGCTGTCAGCCCCTCAGGGCGTGCGCATGCCCCGAGCTCCTCAATCAGGTCAAACACGCGGCTTGCAGCGCCAGCGATCTCCTGGCGGCGCACCAGATCAAGCATCGTGAGCTCGGGGGTTGAGACGAGATAGCGCCCGTCGGGCGTCTCATGCCAGCCCGTCGGCATGGCCGTGATCCGGACACGGGTATGAAAAATCAACCGGTGGCGACCGACCGTGATAGGCCGGCGCTGCTTCGACACCATGACCTGGACGACGGTCGGCGCATAAGATGCGACACCGTACGCCTCCGCCGCGGACAGAAGTCCCACGTAATAGGGGACTGGTCGGGACATCTTATGTCAAAGACTGGGAAAACGGCCTTATCCCCGGGCCGCCCCGGGGCAAATCGCCCGGGCTGAATCCCCCTGGCCCCTGCCCAGGAGGCCCCTTCTCGCCCCTGCCCGCTCCGGACGGGCCTCGCCCTGAACCATTCAGCGTATCGAACACTATTGGATAGTGAAGCCGATCCAGCGGCCCATGAAGATCACGGCGACCCACAGAATTATCGACAGCGCACCAGCGATGCGCGCTCCGGCAGGCGGGGGCAATGCGCGGTCCCAGTCGAGGACACGGCGGTATACGCCGCGATGGAAGACCAGCATGTTCACGCCCGCAACAAACATGAACAGGAATTTCAACTGGAACTGCAGGTTGTGTACGTACTGCTCGGCCTTCGACATGAACAGCAGTGAGCCCGTCAGCACCGCGCAGCCGAATGCCGTCCAGGTGTACGGCAGGATCTCGCCTGACACCTGCGTGACCGTGCTGTTGCGGTCGGCGAGGCCGAGCAGCCGTACGTCCACCATCAAGATCGAGCCAAACACCACCGCAATGGATAGCACGTGGCATATCTCGATGACCGGGAAGAACCAGTAGGTAACCCCGAGTGGCGGCAACTCGCCGCGGATCGCTGCGGCAACCGGATTGCTCTGCAGCGCCTGCAGAACGAGATGCAGTGTCATGGACAGTATGCGAGCGCCGTCGGGCGGAGGGCCGGGGCGCCTCGGCGCTCAGGCATAGAATTCCCACGTATAGGCGATGATCCGGCCACAGAAGATGATGGCAACCCACAGCGCCAACGAGACCACGGCAATCAGCACCGCGGTCCGGGGCCGCGAGGAAATGCTGTCCCAGCGCTCGTGATCGAGGTTGACCGTGCGGGCGAAACGAGCCGTCAGCGCAACCGCAATGAGCACCATCGCCATCTTGGCCCAGAACGCCGGGGTCACGAACTCGCGCATCGGCTCGGCGACGGTCTGCAGGACGCCTGTGGCCAGCAGCGCCAGCAATGCTCCATACATCCAGGGAACCAGATTGCGCACCAGGGTCGAGAGGCGGCGACCGCGGGCATTGAGACCGAGAAGGCGCAGATTTATGACCACGGCGCAGCCAAACACCACCGAGAGCATCACGATGTGGATCGATTGCGAGGTCGCAATGAGCCACGGGCGCGCGGAGAGCCACATGCTCACGTGGGTAGCGGCGAGCTGTTTGGCCCACTCGTGCAGAGTCGGTTCCATCACGGGTTTTTGTCCGGCGCTATCGCTTGTTGGATGCCGCCGCCTGCTGCTCTTTCAATATCTTGGCGCCGTACGCGTATACCCTATCCAGGCCGTAATTTTGCTCGTCGTTCAGATCTTCGTAATGGAGCGTGACGGTCGCAGAATCACCCGGAAGCATGAACGCGGTCCCGCCCTGTGGCGTCTGATAGATGTTGACATCGCAAGAGAACGCATTCATTACATTATGGCGTTGCGTCATGCGGCCGTACGTCTGTACGCCGTGCCACGGTTGCCTCAGGGCCAATGGATCGTAGATTGTCGCATCATCCACGATAGTGTTCGGGCCCGTCATTCTTATGCGCTCAACGGTACTGACCTCCTGGCTGAGGCTCGGCAGGTCGCGCTGCAGCTCTCCGCCGCGCATATACAACGTATGGACGACCAGGGTGTCGCCGTCCCAGAAGCCGATTGAATCGCCATCGAAGGTCGGGTAGGCCTCGGCCTGTGGCACGTGACCACGACCGTCCGTATAGATGCGGCGTATATCATTATTCACGAAGCCGATCGTCCAGGTCTCCTGTGGAGTATCGATAAACTCCCGCCCAAAGGGCTCGATCATGGTTCGGGGAAAGCCGGGAGGTATGCACACCGTATCCGGGTCCCATTCGACGTCATGCGCCACAGCCGCCAGTTTCTCGCGGAGCAGCAGCTCATAATGCGGCGTCGGCGCAGCGAGCAACCATCCCTCGCAGGGGTACGACGCGCAGTCAGCAAGCATAGCCTTGGCTGTATCCGTTCCGCCGAATCGCGCCTGTTTGTTCAGCGCAAAGCCATCCCAGGTTCGTCCTCCCTCATGGGTCCAGATACCGGACCAATCTGGCATCCGTGAGGCCGTGCTTCGCGTAAAGGTCCTGCCGCCCTTCGCCCGGGCCTTCATCTGCAGATAGACCTCATAGGACTGTTCAGCCCACTGAGGCACAGTGTTGGCAGGCCCGGGCTCTGCTGTAGGCATGGCCCCTGGAACAGTGGAACGAATCATGACGTCGGGAACCGCCGCGGAAGCAGCGCCCGGGCCAGACTGCGCGACCGTCGCGCTTGACCAGAATAGGAATGCAGCCAGGAGCGTACAACCGCGGGCCGCGCTGATCGCTCCTGACGCTCGCAAACAGCCCAGGTTCTTTGTGTGCAACGCAGACATAAACCCCCCCGGCCGCGCGCGTAGGCAGCGGGCCTGATTATGCGGTTAGACTCGCCTTGGGCTAATGCTCGCCAATCAATCGCCTCTCTGCTCCGGATCGAAGACTTTTCCATCCGCGCGAACTGCCTTGAGCCACGTCGCTGCGGTACGGCCGTCCCGCATGGGATGACCCGATATGGTCACGGGCGTTCCCGGCGGGAGATCACTCCTGCGGATTCCGGCGCGCAACAGAACCTCAGGACCCTCCGCCTCAAAACTCCAAATCGTGACATGGCCATGAGCATCGACGACATCGACGAGCAACCACGAGTGCGGGTTCGAGTCCTGGAATTCCTTGACCACTCCCTTTACGGTAACCACCTTGCTGTTGTCGAACTGCGACGCAGAATGATGCGCAAACACCGGCGGCGCCGCAAAACTCAGCGCCCCGACGAGGGTAACCGCCGCAATTTTGTTCCGACTGCAGAGGGGCCCAGAGCGCGTACCGAACGGTGAATCAGAGCATCTTGCACTCATGATTAGAATCCTCGAGTTAACACGTACGGACAATGCGTGGCCACGGCTGCGATGTCGTTGCCGCAATTGCTGACATTTCCTCGAACCCCCTCTCGGCCGCCACGGATAGGACGTATAACCGGCCTTATGGTGGGAGCAGCCTACCCTCGGCGGGCCGCCCCCGCCAAATCGCCCGGGCTGAATCCCCCTACCTGGCTGGCCCCCCGCTCATCTTCGACTCGAGGACGCATTTTTGCGGACACGCGGCTTCAACGAGCGGAATGCGGATGCCGTGCTCATAGCTCTGCGATTAAGCTTGCGCAATTAGCACAACGTGATACTCGACGGCATGTGCCGGGCGGCACATCGCCCTCGGGCAAAACCAGCGTCACTACGGCCAACCTAGCGATGGGCACGATCGCCCTTTTTGGCGGGACGGGGTTCCTCGGGCGACGAGTCGCGCAGCGCCTCCTCGCCGAGGGCCAGACCGTGCGCGTCGCGGTCCGCGATGTCGAGCGGGCACGCGGCGTGCTGCGCGCAAGCGGGTTGCAGACAGTCACGGTGTGCCGCGCGGACATACGCGATCACGGCGAAACTGCGCGCGTCGTCGCCGGCGCGGACGCCGTGGTCAACGCGGTCTCCGCCTATGTCGAAGCGGGCGGCGTCACGTTCAAAGCCGTACACCAAGATGGCGCGGAAAGCCTGGCGCGCGAGGCGGCGGCGGCCGGCGCGGCGCGCCACGTGCTCGTGTCGGGCATCGGTGCCGATGCCGACTCGAACTCGGCCTACATTCGAGCGCGCGGTCGAGGCGAGCGGTTGGTCATGCAGGCGTTCCCGGGAACGACGATCGTGCGCCCGAGCGCAATGTTCGGCCCCGGCGATGCAATCGTGGGCGCGATCGCCGGTTTGACACGGATGCTGCCGGTGCTGCCGCTGATCGGCACCGGTCACACGCGGCTGCAACCCGTGTACGTAATGGACGTGGCGGAAGCGATCTCGCGCCTGCTCGCCGACCCGCAGACCTCCGGTCGCACTTACGAGCTCGGTGGTCCGAGCGTATACACGCTGCGCGAGCTCTACACGCTCGCCTTGCACCTCATCGGCGCTCGGCGCGCGCTCGTGCCGGTGCCATTCGCGCTGGCCGGCCTGGCGGCGCGCGTGCTCGAGTGGCTGCCGAGTCCGCCGCTCACGAGGGGCCAGGTCGACCTGCTGCGGGCGGACAACGTGGCAAGCGGCGCTTTGCCCGGATTGCGTGAGCTCGGCATCGAGCCGAAAGCGCTCGCGCAGATCGCGCCGTCATATCTACACGGTGCGCCCCGCAGCGCGTGAGATGGGTTTTGGCCTCGTGGATATTGACGGTTTGCATGCATCACTTATCCTTGCGCTGCACTTTCCGGCAGCTCGCTTTGCTCTTCCAAACGTGCGCAAGGGACGGCACTCCGCTTCGTAACGTCGAGGGATAAACCATGCCCAAGCATCTGCTGACCCCGATCGCACTGGCCATTGGCGCGGCCTTCGCCGTTGCCGGTTGCAGCAATTCCGGTCACAACGCCCACTCGGCCGCATCGTCGGCTGCCGCTTCTGCATCCGCTTCCACTTCCGCTGCCGCTTCGGCAGCAGCGGCGCCCGCGCACGGCGCGGCCACTCCTGCGCCGGCCTCCGGCGAGGCGCCCGCCGTGGCGCAGCCGATCGCGTTCACGCTGGACGACCAGTACAACGCCTGCAACGACTTCGTCGACTACGTCAACGCCAAGTGGAATGCCGCGCATCCGATTCCAGCGGACCAAACCCGTTGGGGCGGCTTCAACATGCTGAATGAGCAAAGCCTGCAGGAGCAGAGACAGATCCTCGAAACCGCGGCGCAGGACGCCAATAACGGCAAGAGCAGCCAGCTCGAACAGCAGCTCGGCGATCTCTACACGGCGGGAATGGACACCGCCACCATCGACAAGCTCGGCTACGATCCGATCAAACCGCGGCTTGCGGAGATCGGCGGATTGCAGACCCCCGCGCAAATCGCCGGCTTCCTCGACTCCAGCTTCAACGACGGCAACGGCTACGTCTTCGACTTCGGCTCCGGCGCGTCATTCAAAGACGCAACCCGGCAGATCGGATTCGTGAACCAGGACGGGCTCGGCCTGCCGACGCGCAAGTACTACCTGGGCCAGGACCCGAGCTACAAGAAGATCCGTGCCGAGTACGTCAGTTACATCGCCAAGGCGCTGCAGCTGGCCGGTACCCCGCAGATTGCCGCCGAACAGCAGGCTGACCAGGTACTGGCGTTCGAAACGGATCTGGCCAGGGCTTCGCTGTCCCCGACCGAGCTGCTCGATCCGAGCAACGAATTCCATTTCGTCACGGTCGCCGCCGCCGACAGGATCACGCCCCACTTCAGCTGGGAAAAATTCTTCCAGGCTCAGGGGGTCGACGCCGGCAAGGGCTTGTCAATGGCGCAGCCCAGGTTCATGGCCGAGTTCGACGAGCTGCTCGCCACCGCACCGGCATCGCAGTGGCAGGCGTACCTGAAGTTCCACACCATCAGTGACGCATCGCCCGCACTGAGCGAAGCGTTTCAGAACAACCACTACGATTTCTACAGCAAGACCCTGGCCGGCCAGCCCGAGCAGAAGCCGCGCTGGAAGCGCGTGGTGGGTATGGTCAACGACGCGATGGGCATGGGGCTCGGCCAGCTCTACGTCGCCCAGTACTTCTCGCCGCAAGCCAAGACGCGCGCCGAGCAGCTCGTCGCCAACCTCCGCGCAGCCTTCAAGGAGCACGTCGAGCACCTGACCTGGATGAGCGACGCGACCAAGCAGAAGGCGCTCGCGAAGCTGGCACTGTACCTGCCCAAGATAGGATATCCAGACGCGGGCGAGTGGCGCGACTGGAGCGGCCTCACGATCCAGCCCGGTCAGTTCTTTGCCGACCTGCAGGCCGCGGCCAAGTACAACTACCACTGGGACATCGGCAGGATCGGCAAGCAGACTGATCGCAAGCAATGGCAGATGACCCCCCAAACCGTCAACGCCTACTACGACGACACCACCAACACCATCAACTTCCCGGCCGCGATTCTGCAACCGCCGTTCTTCTTCGCGCACGGCGACGACGCGGTCAACTATGGCGGCATCGGTTACGTGATCGGCCACGAAACCACCCACGGATTCGATAGGGACGGCAGCCAGTTCGACGGCCACGGCAACCGCGTCGACTGGTGGACCCAGCAGGACCGGGAGAAATTCGACCGGCTCACCGACGAATTGGAGCGGCAATACGACCAATACGCACCGATCCCGGGCAAACCGAACCTGCACGTCAACGGCAAGATGACGATCCGGGAGGACACCGCCGACCTGGGCGGCCTGAACATCGCCTACACCGCCTTGCAGAATGCACTGAAGGCCGACCCGGCGGAAGCCGACGAGAAGATCGACGGCGAGCCTCAGGACCAGCGCTTCTTCCTGAGCGCCGCACGGGTCTGGGAAGGCACCACGCGCGAACAGACCGCCGAGCTGTTGCTGAACGTGGATCCGCATGCGCCGGGCAAGATCCGCGCCTTCGCGTCGGCCTCGGACATGCCACAGTTCGCGCAGGCGTTCGACTGCAAGCCCGGCGACCGGATGGTGCGCACGGGAGAGCAGCGGGTGAAGATCTGGTAACCCTGGGCTTCCCCCAGGGCCCCCGTTCGACCTCGAGGGTTCGAGGCGCATAGACTCCACGGTGGACATTCAAAGAAATGAGCCCGGTCGCGACGATGAGGTCATCCGGGTCATAAGAAAGCGGAGTGAGTCTTGTCGGGCATTTTCATCAGCTACCGCCGCAGCGACAGTCCGGACGCGACGGGCCGCATCTACGATCGCCTCGTGGGCGCGTTCGGCAAGGCGCAGGTGTTCAAGGACGTGGATTCGATTCCGCTGGGACGGGATTTTCGCGGGCATCTGAACGACATCGTGGGCAACTGCGGGGTGATGCTCGCCATCATGGGTCCGCACTGGACGCAGGCGCGCAACCCGGCGGGACAGCGGCGGCTGGAGGATGCGGACGACTTCGTGCGCATCGAGCTGGAGACCGCGCTCGCCCGCGACATCCCGGTGGTACCGGTCCTGGTCGGTCATGCGCAGCTGCCGGTCGCCTCGGAGCTGCCGGGTTCCTTGGCATCGCTGGTGTTTCGTCAGTCGATCGAAGTGCGGCCGGATCCGGACTTTCACAACGACGCGACACGACTGGTGACGGCGCTGCGGGCGATCCTGGACCCGGCGGCAGCGGCGGCGGCAGAGCAAGCGGCTGCCGCGATCGCACGGTCTGCCGCCGCGACCGGCGGGCAGGGCAGCCGCTGGCTGGGCTGGATCGTGGCGGCCGTTGGACTGGGCATCGCCGCCGCCGTGCTCGCGGTTCCCGCGATCCGTTATCTGCGCGAGACGCCGCCACCCGAAACGCGCCTCGACATCGTCACGCCCGCGACGATCGACCCCGACAGTTTCGCGCTCTCGCCCGATGGCCGGCAGATCGTGTTCGTGGCCTCAGGGGATGGCGCCTCGCGTCTGTGGCTGCGGTCGCTGGCGTCGACGACGGCACAGCCGCTGGCCGGCACCGAGGGTGGAGCCGATCCCTTCTGGTCGCCCGACAGCCGCTCGATTGGTTTCTTCGCTGATGGTGCGCTGAAGCGCCTCGATTTGGCCGGCGGGGCACCGTACACGCTGGCGCCTGCACCTGCTGTGGCCCGCGGGACATGGAATACGGCCGGCGTCATCCTGTTTGTGCCGACCCCGGATAGTCCCTTGATGCGCGTCTCCGCCACCGGGGGCGCGGCGCGGGCGGTGACCACGTTGAAGGCAGGACAGATTTTGCAGGCCGCGCCCTTCTTCCTGCCCGACGGGCACCATTTCCTGTTTGTTGTGGCTGGATCTTCGGACGCGGAAGGGATCTACCTGGGCGATCTGACCAGGGGCACTCCGACTCGGCTGACGAATGCGCCGAGCAGCCCGGTGTATCTGCCCACCGGCTGGATGCTGTGGGTGACGGATGGCGCGCTCGTGGCCCAGCGGCTGGATGTGGGGAAGGCTGCGCTCACGGGTGCGCCGGTCACGCTGACCGGCGGCCTGCCGGCAGGGGAGCGTGTCAAATCCGTGTCCGTGTCGGCGACGGGGCTGGTGGCTTACCGGGTCGGTGCGGCCAGCCAGACGCAACTTACCTGGTTCGACCGCTCGGGCGCCGCGCGCGGCAGCATCAGCCAGCCGGATGGGAGCTTATTTGTTCCCCGTGTCGCGCCCGACGGCCGACGCGTAGTGATCACGCGCGTAGCAGCGCAGGGCGAGAATATCTGGCTGCTGGATGGCGAGCGCATGAGCCGCCTGACCTTCGGGGCGAGTGTTGACTTACTGGCCGTGTGGTCCCCCGACGGCACGCGGATCGTGTTCGGCTCCAACCGGTCCGGTGCCCTCGACCTTTACCAAGGGCTGGTGAACGGGGCGATGGGTGATGCGCAGCCGCTCCTGGGCCCAGCTCAAGTCAAGATACCGGGGTACCCGACCAGCTGGTCGCCGGACGGCCGTTTCCTGCTGTATATGAGCAGCACTGCGCAGACTGGCGACGATCTCTGGGTCGTCCCGATGGTCGGAGCACACACGCCCGTGGTGTTCCTGAAGACGCCGTTCGATGAGGCCGACGGTGTGTTCTCGCCAGATGGTCGGTGGGTGGCGTACCAATCGGACGAGTCCGGCCGATACGAGATTTACGTCCGCCCATTCCACCTGCCGG
>JASHPX010000381.1 GCA_030037905.1 Gammaproteobacteria bacterium | reverse complement strand
GCACATGTCGAACTTCATCTCGTCGATCGCCTGCGGGTCCTTCAGCGAGATGCCACCGGTATCGAAGGTGACGCCCTTGCCCACCAGCACCACGGGCGCCTGGCTGCGACGGCCCCCCCGATATTCCAGCACGATGAAGCGCGGCGGCTCCTCGCTGCCGCGAGTGACCGCGAGAAAGCAGCCCATCCGCTGGCGGCGGATCGCCGCCTCATCCAGGATGCGCACGCGCAGGCGGGCACGGTGCAGGCGCGCGAGCTCGCGCGCCCGGGCGGCGAGGTAGCGCGGTGTGCACACGTTGGGAGGCAGGTTGCCGAGATCGCGCGCCAGCGCGGCGCTTTGTGCGAGCGCGACACCGGCGGCGAGGCCACGGCGCACGGCGGGCAGCGAGTCGGTCTCGATGGGACCGAGCCGCACGAGTGACAGCGCGGGCGGGCGCGGCCGGCGCGCACTCCTGAGATCGTTGATGCGGTAGAGGGCCGCGCCGACGCTTTCCGCCGTGGCGCGCCCGAGATAGTAGTCGGGTAGCTCGCGGACCGCCGGGCGCTCGAGCGCTACAGCCGCCGAGGCGATGCGGGTGCGCGCGAGCGCCCCGATGGCGGCGTGCAGCGCCTTGCGCCAGACGCGGCGAGAGAACTGCGCACGCGGCCCGAGCCCCACCAGCAGCAGGCGGCCGGCCGCGAGCCCCGCGACCTCCGGCAGCAGCAGCGTTTCCTGGGCGCGGCCGGAGAAGTCGCCGCGCGTGAGCAGTGCAGCGATCCGTCCGCGTAGCGCACGGTTCACCGAAGAGGCGACCGGCCCGAGCTCACCACGCTCGAAGGCGCCGATGACCAGGCAGTCGGCGCGCTGCTCGGTTGCCCGGCGGTTGAAAGCTTCGAATCGCATGATGAGTCCTGTGTGCCTTGTGAGCGCCTGAACTGTTCGTATAACGTAGCGGCCGCCGCGGCGCCAGATCGCTGATCCGGTGCGAATGAGCGGATATGCATGGCGGGCTGGCGGCCGGTAGTCGCACCGGCAGTGTAGCCCAAGCCGGCGCGAGGAAGAGGATCGATTGCGGATTCTACAACGCTATCTGCTCCGGGAGATGACGGTCGATTTCCTCGGTGTGACCGTGGTCGCATCCGCCGTCATGTTGGTCAATACCGTCGGGGCGGTACTGTCTCGCGCCGCCGAGTTGCAGTACCAGCGCACCTTCGTGTTCAAGCTCATCATGCTGGCCGCCATCCAGAACTTCTCGATGCTGCTGCCGGTCGGGTTGCTGCTCGGATTGGTGCTGGCCTTTGGCCGCCTCTACCACGATAGCGAGATGGCCGCCGCGCAGGCCTCCGGCGTCGGCCTGCGCCGGATCAGCGCCGCAGTGTGGCTTCTGGCGCTGCCCATCACCGTGCTGGGCGCCTGGCTCAACTTCTATGTGGGGCCGCGGGCGGCGCTGGCCGAGACGAACCTGCGCAATGAGGCGTTGCGGGCCGGTATCCTCGCCCCGCTCGAGCCCGGGCGCTTCAGGAGCTTCGCCGGCGGGCGCATCGTGGTGTATGCCGGCGCCCGCGAGCCCGATGGCGACCTCAGGGACGTGTTCGTCGACCGCAGCGTCGGAGAGGTGATCGATACCACCGTCGCACGCCGTGCCCACTACATCATATCCAGCCAGGGCGAGACCATCACTCTGTATGACGGTGAGCGAATCGAAGGCATTCCCGGTACCAACCGCTACCGCATCATGTATTTCGACCAGCAGCTGATCCCGTTCAATAGCCCCCCGAGCGTGCCTGCGAGCAACCGCATGGACGAGGTACCCACGGCGCAGCTGATCGGCAGCCGCAATCCGCGCATGCAGGCCGAGCTGCAGTGGCGCATCGGGCTGCCGGTGATGACGCTGGTGTTTGCGGTACTGGGAGTTCCGCTCGGCAGGCTGCGGCCGCGCCAGGGTCGCTACGCACACGTGTGGCTCGCTATCGTCGCGTTCGGGTTCTATGCGGTACTCGCACAGGCGGGGAAGGCCTGGATAGAGCGGCGGCAGGTGCCCGAGGGGCTCGGACTGTGGTGGGTGCACGCGCTGTTCCTGCTGATCGCATTTGGCGCCATGCTCCAGCCGCTCGTCGTGCGCGCTCTGCGCGCGAGGCGCCGCCAGTGAACATGCTCGACCGCTATATCGTGCGCACGCTGCTCTCCGCGGTGGGACTGACGATGGCGGGGCTGCTGACGCTGGGGTTGCTGTTCATCTTCATTGGAGAGCAGGCGGATGTGGGCCAGGGCCACTACGGCCTGATGGATGCGCTCGTCTACTCGCTCATGACGCTGCCGCAGTTCGCGCTCGAGTCGTTTCCCGCCGGGGTGCTGATCGGTTCGCTGCTCGGCATCGGGGTGCTGGCGCGCAGCCACGAATTGACCGTCATGCGCGTCTCGGGGATGTCGAAGCTGCGCCTGAGCGTCGCGGTGCTGTTCTGCGCTATCGTCCTCGTGGGCATTGGCATGCTGGTGGGTGAGTTTCTCTCCGAACCGCTCGCAGAGCTTGCCGATCAGCAGAAGGCGTTCGCTCGCTTCTCCGACGTCAGCTTCGCCGGTGCCGCCGGCGCGTGGATTCGCAGCGGCGACACCATCGTGGAGGTGCAGGGATTGAGCACCGCCTCGCAGTTCCGCGGCATGTTGGTGTTCCAGCTCACCCCCGACGATCGCATCGCCTCGGTGGCGCGCGCCTCGCGCGCCACCCCGCTGGGACCGAAGGCCTGGCGGCTGATCAACTACGCCGAGTCCAGCCTCACGCGGGAAACCGTCTCGAGCCAGCACGAGTACGAACGGGTGTTGCAGACCACCGCCGGCAGCGACCTGTTGCAGTTCGCGGTCGTACCGCCCGCGCAGCTCGCGCTGCATACCCTGTACCGCGCGATCGTCTACCTGCGCAGCAATAATCTCGCATTGCAGCCCTATCTGATCGCCTTCTGGTCGCGCATCGCGCGCATGGCGGGGATCCTCGCGGCGCTGCTGTTCGCGCTGCCGTTCGGCTTCGGCTCGATGCGCTCGGCGACCATGGGAGGGCGCACCACGCTCGGCCTGACGCTCGGCGTGGTGTATTTTTTCCTGCAGCGGCTGGTCGAAAGCGGCGCCCAGGTGTATGGCGTGAACCCGCTGATCCTCGCCTGGGTTCCCACGGCGCTGCTCACCCTGGCGGCCCTGGTGCTCATCTGGCGAACCCGATAACAGAGTCCGCGCACTCGAGCTCCCGTGCGGCTGCGCCGGCGGCGGCCACGATGCGGCCTGCCGCCGCCGTAGGGGGCGGCGGGCTGCTGCGTCTGGCCGCAGAGGTCACACCACAGGAGCGGCGCGCGCTCGCCCTGGCGTTCGTTTGCCTGTTTTTCGTGATGGCCGTGTTCTACATCCTGCGTCCGGTGCGCGACACGGTGGCGACGCTGGTCGGAGTAGGGCGCCTGCAGCTGCTGTTCACCGGCACGTTTATCGGGACCCTGGTGGCCTCGCCGCTGTATACGTGGCTGGCCTCGCGTGTGCGCCTCTCGCGCCTGCTGCCGGCCGTGTTCTGGTTCTGGCTGCTCAACGTGCTGGCGTTCGCCGAGCTGTTTCGCCTCGCGCCGGACAATATCTGGCTGGCCGGCGTCTATTACGTATGGTTCAGCGTCGTCAATCTGTTCATGGTGTCGGTGTTCTGGACCCTGATGGTGGACCTGTTCACCCCGATCCAGGCGACGCGCCTGTTCGCGCTGATCGCCGCCGGTGGGGAACTCGGCGCGATCGCTGGCCCGATCCTCACACGGCTCCTGGTCGGCCGCCTCGGACTGCCCGGCCTGCTGCTGCTGGCGGTCGCGGGTTTCGCGTTGATCATTACGCTGGTGCATCTGCTGATGCACGAGAAGCGGCGGCTTCGCGAGCGTGGTGGGCTCGCCCAGGTGTCCACGCTCGAGCACGGCCTGCCCGGCAACCCGTTCGCGGGTTTCACCGAGCTGTTCTCTTCCGGGTACGCGTTTGCCCAGGGCGCCTTCATATGGCTCATGACCTGGGTGGCGACCGTCGGCTACTTCTTCCAGACCGACATCATCGCGCACGCCTTCCCCGCCCTGGCCGGCCGCGCCCAGGCCATCGCCGACATCGACCTCGCGGTCAACATCTGCAGCGCCGTGGTGCTGATCTTCGGCATGGGTCATGTGCTGCGTCGGCTGGGTCTGACGGCGGCGCTCGTGCTCACCCCGCTGCTGATGCTCGGCGCATTCGCGGCACTGCTGTTGGCCCCCTCGCTGCTGATGATCCAGGCGCTGCAGGTCGTACGGCGGGTGAGCCAGTACGCCATCGCCCGCCCGAGCCGTGAGATCTGCTTTACGGTGATGCCGCAAACGAGCCGCTATCGCACGAAAAACGTCATCGACACCGTGGTATACCGCTTCGGTGACCTGTCCTCCGCCTGGACACAGTCGGGATTGCTCGCCGCCGGTTTCGGTCTGGCAGCCGGCGCCGTGCTCGCCCTGGGCGGCTCAGTAGTGTGGGGAGGCGTCGGCGGCTACCTGGGGCGCCGCTACGAAAAGCTTCACCGCTCGTGCGCAGGCGGCGTATCTTGATGCAGGAGCTTGCATGAATCCATCCACTCCCGCCGAGACGCGGCCCTCGCCGCTCGCGCGCATCTTCAAATCGGTCGCCGCCGTGGAGGCGCCCGAGGTGCGTGCCGTGGTGCTGAGCATGCTGTTCGGGCTGCTGCTGTTCGGCTCCTACTCGGTGGTCAAGCCGGTGCGCGACACCATGGGTACGGTGTGGGGCGTGGCGCATCTGAATGATCTGTTCACCGGCACGCTGTTCGGTTGCCTGCTGACGGCCCCGCTGTACTCGGCGCTGGCGGCGCGCGTGAAGCTGTCGACCTTCCTGCCGTGGGTGTATGTGGTCATCGGCGTGTCGGTGCTGGCCTTCTACGGGGTGTTCGAAAGCGGCCGCGTGGCGGACCGGTGGCTCGCCGCGGTGTTCTACGTGTGGGTGAGCACCTTCAACATGCTCATCCTGTCGGTGTTCTGGACCTTCATGGCCGATACCTTTTCGCGCACGCAGGCCAAGCGTCTGTTCGGCTTCGTTGCCGCGGGCGTCACCGTCGGCGGCATCATCGGGCCCACGATCGCGACGCTGCTGGCGCGCGTCGTGGGCAACTACAACCTGATGCTCATCTCGGCGATCGGGTTCGTGCTCACCGCCGCCGTAGTGCGCCTGCTGGTGCAGGAGAAGCAGCGCATGCTCGCCGCGGGCGTCGAGTCGCAGCAGACCAGCCTCGCGCACCGCCTCGGCAGCGCCAATCCGTTCGCCGGCTTCTCGCTGCTGCTGCGCTCGCGGTACCTGCTGCTGCTGTCACTTTTCCTGCTGTTGATGAGCTGGATCTCCACGGTCGTCTACCTCGAGCTCAGCGACCTGATCCAGCACGCGTTCCGCAATCCGGCGGTGCGCACGCAGGCCTATGCGCTCATCGACCTGACCGTCAACAGCATCGCAGTGTTCCTGCAGCTCTTCGGGACCGGCCGCATCATCGCGCGCTTCGGCGTCACCAGCGGCCTGATGCTCAACCCGGTCATCATGGTGATCGCCTTCCTCGCCGTGGCGTTCTCGCCGGTGCTGCTGGTGCTCGGGGCCATCCAGGTTGTGCGCCGCGCGGCCGAGTACGCCGTGGCCAAGCCGTCACGCGAGATGCTGTTCACCGTGGTCGACCAGGAGAGCAAGTACAAGGCCAAGAATGTCATCGATACGGTGGTGTACCGCTTCGGTGACGTCAGCGCCGCCTGGATCGGAGATGCGGTCCTGCCCCATGGCCTGGGCGCACTGGCGGTGCTCGGGGCGGTGATCTCAGTGATATGGTTCCCGGTCGCCTGGGTGCTCGGGCGGCGCTACGAAACTGCGCGCTCCGGGGAGCTGGCGGCACGCGTCGGCCGCGGCACCGCCGCCCAGCCGGTCAACTGAGATCGCCGGCGGCGACGGGCTGGCGTGCCCGGCTGCGCCCACCAATTCAGTGCCCGGCGCCGCTCAGCGCCAGTCGCTGCCGCGCGCCTTCGCCTCGGCCGTAGCATCCAGCGGCTCGCCGCGGATGCGTTCGCGCACCACCTGCATCAGCAGCGGTGAGTAGCTCGAGGCCACGCGATGGGCGGCGGGCTCGCCCACTCCCACTGCAGGAGACGGAGTGCTGACCAGCGTGAGCACCCGCCAATGCTCCTGCTCGTGGCAGGCGAGGCCCGCGACGCCGTGGCCGCCGGTTGCGAAGGTGCGGCAGTAGTTGCCGTCCTTGGATTTGAAGCTCAGGCCGACGTGAATTTCGCTGCCGGGCGTAGGACTGTCGGCCAGTTGGTTGCTCAGTGCATCGGCGAGCGCGCCGCTCGCGACCAGTCCCTCGCCGTCACGGTATTCGGTCAGACCGCCACTGTTCACCAACCGCTCGGCCACCGCTCCGACCAGCAGGCCACCGAGCACGCAGGCCGCGAGCGCGATCCGGTACGGGGGCAGGATGCGGTGATGCTCATTGCGGCGCTTGCGCTCGGCGCGCACGCGCGCCAGGTCGATCACCTGCGCAGTGGTCGGCCGCGAGGCCGTGCGTGCGACCTGTATCAGTCGCTGCGGCATCGGCTCGTGCAGCGCGCCGTCGAAGACGCCACGAAGCCGCCCACGGCTGGCGCGATACTGCGCGACCCGTTGTGCGAGTCTGGCATCCTGCGCGATGGCCTGCTCGACGCGCGCACGCTCGGCGCCTTTCAGCTGTCCATCGACATAGGCGGCCAACAGCTCGTCAGGTATGTTCATGCGCCGTTCCCCCGGCTACCGACTCCCGCAGGGGCCGTGTCCGCAATCCCAGGCGGCTCGGCGGCGTCCCCGTGCAGGGATCGATGATCCGCGTGGCCTGCCCGCAGGGCAAGCCCTCCCCGACGCCAATGCTAGCATCGATGGCGCGCGCCGGCGGTGCCCGCATGCGAGCCAGCCGCCTTCAGGCGCCCGGGCGGACCGGCAGTGGGCAGGTTGCCCGCGCCATGCGAAGTGGCTGCGGGGTCCGAATCGCTGCGGAGTCTGAGAAGTCGCTGCGGGGTCTGACTGGCTGCGGGTCTGAATCGCTGCGGGGTCTGCTTACGCCGCGGCAGCTGGCTTTGCCATATTCTTGCAATTGCGATAGCTGGAACGTATGAACGCAGGCGAGCGTCCCCGGGCCGGCCACTGCGGTATGGCGCAAAAGAGCATCTCATCGGACCATTCGGGCACGCGCGCGCTGCGGCGAGTCGCGCATCATTACCTCAGGCGGGCCCAGCGCTGCCTGGCGGTGCGCGTCCCCTCGGACAGCGCCGTGCACGATGTCCGCAAGGCGCTGAAGAAGTCTCGTACTGCGTTGCGGCTGCTGCGTCCGGCCTTGGGGCCGAGAGGCTACAGACACGAGAATGCGGCGCTGCGCGACGCCGCCCACGCGCTCAACGCCGCGCGCGACACCAGCGTTCTGGTCGGGACCCTCGAGTCGGTGAGATGCAGCGATCGGAGCTTGGGCGACCGGCCGGCCGTGGCCGAGCTCGCTCGGGAGCTGCATGGCGCCCAGTCGGCCGCCCGACAGCGGCTGCAGACGCATCAGATCCTGGACCCCCTGCGCCGCTCCACGCACCGCTCCGAGCGGCGCTCGCGCCGCTGGCCCGTCGGGCGGCACGGCTGGTCGGTGATCGGTCCGGGGCTGCGCAGGATCTACCGAGCGGGCCGGCGCGCCATGCCGGGGGTCGGGGCCGCGGACAGCGCCCTGCATGAGTGGCGCAAGCAGGTGAAATATCTGCGCTACGCCCTGCAGATGCTCGCCCCGATCCGTCCCGGTCCGCTCGGAGGCCTCGTGCGCCGTGCCCGCGCGCTTTCCGATCGCCTGGGCGAGGCTCATGACCTGGCGGTGCTGGCGCAACAGGTGCAGCAGGTGCAGCAGGTGCAGCAGGTGAAACGGGTGCAGCAGGTGCGCGCCAACGGCACCGATCTGCAGCAGCTACTCGAGCTCATCGAGCGGCAGCGAGCGCGTCTGGCGCTGCAGGCCCTGGCGCTGGGGGCGACGCTGTATCGGCGCCGGCCACGTGCCTTCGCTCGCCGTCTCGGACGCGCCTGGCGACAGTGGCGAAAGGCCGCATGACCGCAGGCGCGTCGGACTGCGGGCGGGGGCGCCCGGTGCGTGCCTGCAGGCTGCCGGAATCCCCCGACGCGCACGCGGGCCTCCTATGAGTCGCAGTGCCTTGCTGCCAGGGCGAGCATGGGCCATGGCGCTGGTCATGACGGTGGTCGGTTACTTCTGGCCCTTCCGGCAATATCGAAACGCCGCGGTCGGCTCCGAGCTGGAGCGCGCGGCGGCGTATCGATACAACCGCCGCCTGGCACGCAGTCTGCCTGCATACCTGAATCGTTGGGCGGCGCTCAGTTGCCTCCTGTTGGCCGCATCAGTGGCTTGCCCCGCCTGGCTCGCGCCGGCCATGGGCATCGGCTTCGCGCTGGCGTTCTGCATGACGATCCACATTGCCCACGTCTACCTGCTGTTCTGGCGTCAGTGAGGCCTGCTACCGGCAGCCTGCTACCGGCAGCCTGCCGCGGCATCCCATCAGCCCGCCGCGGACGGTCGAGCGGGCGCCGGCAGCCAGGGCAGCACCTTCAGCTCGGCCCGTCCATAGTCGATGCTGAAGTCGGCGACGGATCCGAGCACATCCATCCCCAGGAGCAATGCAGGCTTGTCCTGTAGTCCCCAGGCCTTGAACACGGAGTAATCGCCGAAGATGACGTGCAGGTTGCTGATGCTCGTGCTTCCCAAGCGCATGTTGGCGATGCGCTGAGAGCTACCGTTTTCGGTCGTGTCGGTCGCGTCGACGACGCCATCTTTTGCGGTAGGCAACGCCGCGGCATGGCCGCGCTCGAGCAGCGCCAGCAGCGCGGCGTTGCCCAGGGAATGTGTGGCGCCCGTATCGATCACCGCTGCAGTCTCGACCCCGTCGATGCGACCACGTACCAGCAGCAGCCGCTGCGACACGAACTGGCCCTGCAGCGTCGCAACCAGCGGTGCACCCGCCGCAGCACCCGAGCCGGCCGTGGCGCGGCTCGCTGCCGGCGACGGGCTGATCACCACCTGGTCACGCACGAAGTCCGCCGTGAGCTTCATGCCTGCCAGGCCGTCCATGCCGAGGATGCCGTCCACTCCGTTGAAGACCGGTCCGGACAGCACGGGAGCGACCAGATCATGCAGCTGCAGTGCGCCGCTCACGACCGAGCTCACGTGCACGACCGGCACGGTGGTCACTCCGCTGACGCCGCGCACGAGAATCTTATCGGCGGGATTGATCTGTAGCCCGAGCTTCGCCACCGTGGAGGCGGCGAGCACCGTGCGGGTCGCGCCGGTGTCCAGCATGAAGCGGAATGGTCCGTGGCCGTCGATCATGACCGAAGTCACGATCATGCCGATGCGGCCCTGACGCGTGGCGATCGCATACAGCGGGGCGAGCGGCAGCGTGTGCGTCCAGTAGCCCTGCGCAAAGACACCGCTGGCATGTAGAGCGCGCAAGGCAGCTGCATTTGCGCCGAAGCGCGATCCGGTGCGCCTGCGCCCGCCCGCGTCGTCCATGGGATGATCCGCGGCGAAGGTTTGTAGAGAGTCGTCGAACTGCACGTTGGGATTGGGTCCCTGCCCGAGCATGGGTTCGCCGAACATCGGTCTGCCCATGGGCCCGGCGGCCTGCGCCGGCCCGCTGCTGAGCAGCGCCGCGGCAGCCAGCGCCGCGGCGAGCGCCACAGCGGTCATCGTTACCGCCGACCGGCGACCTGGGCGAGCCAAGAGGCACTGAGTGTAGGTGGACATCATGAGCACACCCCCGGTGAACGAGCATACCCCCGGTGGCGGAGCATATCCCGGTGGACGAGCGCCAGCGTCCGATTATAGGGCGCCCAGGATCTGAGTTCCTCAACGCTTTGCGGGACCGGTGGCGGCCGGCGGTATGAGTCCGGCAGCGAGCAGTCGGCTGGCAAGGCCGTAGAAATAGAGGAAGCCGCGGTAGGCTCCGAATCGGTCGACGATTGGAGCGAGGGAGGAGGCTGAGCGCAGCCGCAGCAGCGCGGTGAGACTGTTCTGGGCACCCGAGTCTGCCTGGGGGAAGACGTCCGTGCGTCCAAATCCACGCAGCAGAATCAGCGCAGCGCTCCAGGGGCCGATCCCCGGCAGCTGCTGCAGATACCGGAGCGCTTCAGGGGAGGGGAGCCGCTCGAGTGTCGCCGCGCTCAGAGTGCCCGATGCGATCGCCCGCGCTGCTGCGTGCAGGGCCTCAGCCTTGTGGCGGCTGAGGCCACAGCGCTCGAGGCTCGTCTGCCGGGCCGCGGCGATGACCTCGGCGCGCGGAAACAGATGGCAGAGATCGCCCGCGAGCGCGAACGCCTGGCCGAAGCGGCCCACGAGCTTCGTCACGACCGCCATGCCAGCCTGCAGGCTCAGCTGTTGGAATGGGATGACGTTCACGAACGTCTCGAACAGGTCCGGATAGCGGGGCGGGCGCAGACCCCGCAGGGCGATCGCGGTGGCGCGCAGCGCAGGATAGCTCTCGGCGTAATGCTGCGCGGCGCTCGCATCCACAGCGAGTCCCAGTATCGCGCTCGCGATCCGTATCGCCTCGGTGCGCTGCCGCGCTGACGCAGCGCGGCCGACGTCGTCCGCGCACACGATCGACAATCTCAAGTCCGGGGCATCGATGCTCCCGCGATTCGAAACCTCAATGAGCGCAGGCTCATCTCCGACGAGAATGGCACGGCGATAGCGATGCTCCATCCACCTGTCGATGAGGTTCGAGGGGCGCCGCTGCAGGACCCGCACCGTCGCCTCGAGATGAAAGGGCGCGCGAACCGGGAGTCGCATGTATTCGTGCCCTCAAATATCCTGTTTGGAGAGCCGAACCGCGGAGGAGATGCCCGCATGAACGCACGTAGACATCCGCAAGTCGTGAACGTCGATGAGGTCGACTCCATAAGCCGGCCAAAAGGGCGATTTGGCGCTACGGGCAAACGTCTCGGTGCACCCGCCGGTGCGAAGGCGATCGGTTTCAACTGGATGGAGCTGCAACCTGGCAAGACCTCCTTCCCATATCACTACCACACAGGTCTCGAGGAGGGTATCTATGTTCTGTCGGGCACCGGCGAGCTGCGGATCGGAAATGATAGAGTGGGCTCGAGAGCCGGAGATTATGAGGAGTGATTCGAGCTCGACGCTGGCCCGCGAGCCGCGAGGCGGTCTGCGTCTCGGCCGGCCCGCACCTTGCTTCCCGGCCATGCGTGGGCTGCGTTCGCCGCGTCTCGCCCGTAAGCTGAGCGGTCAGGAGTCGGTATGCGCCGATACTTTCCGCTCCTGATCGCGGCCGTCACGCTGGCTTTGACCGGTTGCGGGGGCAACCGGGAGGTTACCATCGGGCAGCTGTCTGAATCAGAGCAGGCGTATGCCGGGCTGCACGTTCTGACCCGTGGCGTCGTGCGCCACGAACGAGACCCGGACGGCAGCAGCTACTTCGTACTCTCGGATCCACGCGGCACGCTCGTGGGGCTGCAGCCGGCTGAGACGGCCAGCCGATTCGAAGGTCAGTTGGTCCAGGTCAGCGGCCTGTTCGAAGTTCAGCCGGGCTTCGGACGCGTCATTCACATCGCCGTCATCGCGCCCGCGGAAAGCGACGGCAGTTGAGGTGCACGCCTGAGCTCCTCACTGCGTGCCCTGTCGCGCTTCGACTGGCTCGATGCGCAACATCGCGCCCTGATCCTCATCCGTGAGCACGTAGAGATCGCCGTCCGGCCCTTGGCGCACATCGCGAATGCGCTGTTTCAAGTCCTCCAGCAAATGTTCCCGCTGAATCAGTCCACCTTTGGCGTTACGGACGATACGTTCGAGGCGGCGATATTTGAGTGAGCCGACGAAGATATTGCCCTTCCACTTCGGAAACTGATCGCCTGTGTAGAATGCCAAGCCCGATGGGGCTATTGCCGGAACCCAGATGAGAAAGGGCTGCTCGATTCCGGGTAAATAACCATTGAGGTAGCCCGGATTCACGGCAGAAGGATCGCCAAGCGCAGTGGGTCCACCGATGTGATCGCCGCTATAGTCGTAGCCGACACCCACGATCGGCCAGCCATAATTCGCGCCAGGCGTGAGGCTGATGAGCTTGTCGTCGTCCTGCGGTCCGTTTTCATCCTCCCAGACCACGCCGGTGAATGGATCGACAGCCATGCCGAGGATATTGCGGTTGCCCATGGTGTAAATCTCCGGCCTATAGCCGGGCTTACCGACGAAGGGATTATCCCGGGGGATGGTGCCGTCGGCGTTCAGGCGTAGAACCTTGCCGTCGTCGCTGGTGGGGTCCTGTGCGGCTCCACCTCTCGAATGGGCATATTTCCCTGAATTCGCCGGAGTATTGGGAGCGCCAGTGCTCACATAGAGCTTGCCGTCCCGACCGAAGACGATTCTTACGCCGGAGTCCTGGGCGATGAGGCCGATGCTGTCGTCTACTATGGTGTTAGACACGAATATATCGTGAACATGCGTAAGGGCATGGCCGTTCCAAACGCCGCGCGCGACGGCATCGATCATCGTTTTACCGGGGCCTTTGGGCCCCATGACGGCAGCAGGTGCACGCACACTGTCAGGCACATCGTTGGGACCGAGATCCGGGCCGGGCTCGTTGTACGAGAGATAAACATAATGATTCCTGGCAAAGTGGGGATCGAGAGCGATGTCGAGTAATCCACTTATTCCTTTCGCGTACACGCGCGGCACACCGGAGATAGGAGTGGGATCGAGCACGCCGTGGCGAATGATGCGCAGGCGGCCGGGCCGCTCGGTGACCAGAATCGATCCGTCGGGCAAGAAGGCCATGCCCCATGGATGGACCAATCCTCTGGTGACCACGACGACGCGAAAATCCGCGCTGAACGTGTGGTAATTGAACGGACCGGAACCGAGGGTCGCGTCAGGTGGGCGCTGGGCGTACGCGATTCCAATCGCAGCGGAAAGTCCGGCTACGATTCCAAGGCAGAGCATGAGGCGTGACAGGCTCGCAGCATTTTTCATCGATGATCCCCCAACGAACTGCAAGTACCTTTCCAAGCGGTTGCTGTTATATAGGCCCGGCATGAATTGGACAAGTAAAAGAAGCGATCGTGCTTCCGGCTACGCGGCTGCTTTGATATCTGCACCTGAGCTTTGGGCCCCTTTGGGGCCCCTTTCGGTATTTACGTCCAGCCGTGATCGCGGCCTGGCGCGAGTTTCCCGGCATTCCGGCGACGTTGAGACGTTGAGGGGTAAGTTGCTGATCGAAGGGAGGTTGCGAGAGCGGGTTTCGTAACACAAAGGGCGGCTGTGCCGGCACGAGGTGGCGGAACAGTCGCTTCTTCCGTAAACCTTCCGGAGCGCCTTGGCAGGCGGCGCGCGCGCTCGGCTAAACCTATTCTCGGTTACGGCTCGCTCTTTCCTCCTCAGCCGCCGCCTTTTTTCTCGCAAACGCACGCGCCATGTTTTGTTCGGCCGTACCACCGCTCGCCTTTGTAGTGTCAAACCATCGAAGGCAATTCAGCAGCATCTTCCTTGGTCGCGCTATGTGATTTTAGCTTCCGATCCTGCCAAGTTTTTTCCTGGGGCGTATAGACATGCGGGTTGATCTCGCCCACGCTTGGCAGAATCAACGGAAATTTCAGGGTCACGGCAATTGGGGCCGCCGAAGGCCCTCAACGCGAGAGATCGCCGTCCTTCGGCCATCTACTCAATAGTGCATTCGTGGTGTTCCTGTCCTTATGAGCGCAGCCGTGATGTAATTTCAATTTTGGCGGCGCCGTGATAGCCATCGACCCGTAGTCAACCGGCAAGAACCTATTGCCTACTGCGCGGTCAGCCCGAAGACTCCGTCAATCGCTGCCTCGCCAACCGGAACGGTGTTTGGCTCCTCGACCACCGCAACCGCTCCTGAGTTCAGGGAGCCTCCCGCGAGCAATCCCGCGACGTAGACCTCACCGCCTGTCGAGTCCGTGAGCGTGATCACGCCGGGAATCGTGCTCACTGTCCCGATGGTTCCGCTGCCCTGAGACTGCGAGCTGCCCTGACATTGAACCCCATAAGTCGAGCCAGAGCTGTCCACGAGGATCTGCAGGGGTACCGCCCCACAGCTGCTGGCAAGCGCCCCCGTGACCGTCAGCGTTTTGCCCGCGATCATGCTGGGAGTGAGGCCCTGCAGAAACACATAGGCGCCAGCACCGTCCGAACCGTCCGAGGCCTGATCCGTCCAAAGACCCTGCACGGAGTCGATATATGCCACCGTGACCGTATCGGTCTGCCCGCCGTTCGTGAACGTCAAGACATTGGTGTTGAGCGTATAGGTCGACTGGTTGATCGTGTCGCTCGCGTTCGATGTCACCGCGGCAATCGTGTCATTGGTGTCAAAGTAATCGATCCCGAAATCCGCACTAATAGTGCCGGCATCGGTGAAGAAACCTTGATGGAATGCGACCTTGCCGGGCAGCAGCGTGCTCAAGTTGATCGATGGCGATGCCTGCAGGTTAAACAGGGTCTGCTGCAGGGCGGTCATTGTCTGGCTGACCGTCGCGCCACCGCTGTAGACGAATTGGGAAGGCGACACGCCCGAGTCCGACTGTGCCCGGCCCAGCATCTGCACGTCCGTAGTGTTTGCCGGAAGAACCGTTCCGCCTGAAGCGATGTAGGTATTGAGATTCGTCACGTCTGCAGCTGTCAGGGTCAGCCCGCTCACATCCATGGCGTTGACCGTGCCGTGATTCAGCGACTGAAGTACTTGCGCCACCTGTATTCCGTTGGGCAGCGAAACTACGAACACCGTTGCCGAGCCGCTTGCGGGGGCGGGCGGACTGATACTGCCAAATTCAAGGTTGTTCGAGCCGCCCACGTTCAGCGAGAACGTAACGTTGTCGCCGGCTTGGAACTGGAATGCGCCGTTGGCGTCGGTCGCACCGGTTAGGCCCGACGGGCTTGCGGCGTAGGTCAGACCCTTGATCGGCGCATCGATGAACTGGCCCGAATAGGCGACTTGGGAACCGGAGTTCGAAGCCGGGCCGTTGTTGCCCGCTGTCGCACCGCCGTTGCCGCCACCGCACGCGGCCAGAACGATCGCCGCGGACGCCCCAACCGCCAGCACACATAATCTTCGAACATTCACGCAAGGTCTCCCATGGGTTTGCCAGCAACGCTGGCTTCTTTGGCCGGCGCGAGCAGAAGCTATTACTGTTTCTTCCTCACGCACCTTTCGGGCACGGCAGGCGTGTCAAAAATCGCAGCGGGTTGTGTTCGGGCCGTAATGGTAGGGACTCGTTCGGCGAGGTTCTGTGAATCGGCTGCGATTTCCCGGGCGCGCACGAGGATGCAAATGCATCATGCTGCCGGCGCGCATACCCGCCGGCGTTGGATCGCGGAGCGAAGAGGACTCGAGGCGGCGAAGTTACAGCAGCTGGTCTGCCCCGCTCGGCAGCAGCCGCGCGAGTGCGAACTTGTTGTTGACGTGCAGCTTGCTGGCCAACGATGCGGGTGCGCTGACGTGGGTCCTTGGTGCGGCGCACCGGCGATTTCGGGTTTTCTGCTGGCTCAGGCGGGGCTCGCCTGCGCAGCGGGCGACAGCAGCGCTTGAGCTAAGGCCGAGGAAGCCCCCGGCCTGTGCCGGGGGCTCTTGCTCATACGACAGGATCAAGCTTACCGGCTGACCTGGACGCTGGTTCCTCCGGCGAAAGGGCCGCTAATGCGGGCGCCTTCACCGTTGGAGACAACCTTGACCCAGAGCGAGTCTTCGCCCTTGTAGTACGAGGTGGTGCTGGCCTTGCGCAGCGCATTCAGGCTGTCCTGCGGCGTACCCGAGGCTGCAGTGGCGAATCCCGGTAGCTCGAAGATCACCCACGAGCCGCGATCCAGTTCGGTGAGGTTCAGTACTACGGACGGCCTTTCGGTGGTCACCTCGATCTCGGTGCCGGCGCGTATGTTGGTTGCACCGATTAGGGTGACGTCCTTGCCATCGCGGCTGAGAATGACTGGCGGCTGAGGAGGTCCCCCGGGACCGCCGCGCCGACCAGCCGGTGCGCCGGGCCCGCCACGACCTGCCGCTAGGCCAGGACCCGCGCCTGGGCCTGGACCGGTGGTCGCGCCGGGACCGGTGGGTGCCCCGCTGGCAGGGCCTGCGCCAGGAGCGCCGCCAAAACCGCCAAAACCGGGGATACGGGGGATACCGGGGAAACCGCCGCCGCCGGGGCCGCCAACAGCCAAGCGTCCGATATCGCCCTTGCACACCGCGGCATTCCAGGTCGGCTTGATCTCGCAGGTGTGGTCGATGGCGATTCCGTCATCTCCGTCATTGATGAGGATGTAGGAGTCCGGGACACCGCTGACCGAGCCGTCCACGTCGTGGAACACCGCGGTCTTATAGCTCCCATTGCCGTAATCATCGTTGCTCCACTTGTGTTCCATCGGTGGGAAATACACCGGCTTGGCGTTGATGAATCTCGCGCGCTGTACGGTGTTGTTGGAGCTCATTCCGAAGCTGGTATACAGCAGGTAAGAGATTGCTCCCGTCTTGCGGGTGGCGTTGTCCTGGAAATTCACGAAGGTGACATTGTCCAGTTCATGACGGTAATCGTAGAACTCGTAGCCGCGGATCGGGAAATCCGGCAGTTCGGGCTCCGGCAAGCTGCGGCCGTAAGCGATTTCCGCCGGCGTCCTGGGGTTGCCGATGTTCTCGGTTTCGCCCACGAACAGCGAGTCGACCACCCGTGACGTAAAGGGGGAATGACCGAAGTTGCCGGACGCATGCGTGTAGCCGATGCCGTTGTCGGCCAGCTTCAAGTTCTTGAACAGATCCATTTCACCGCGGGTCCACATTCCGCTATTCCGGTTCTTGTAGGCGGTGAAATCCTCGATGACCGTCTCCACGATGGGGCTGTTTGCGTCAGCCGGATTGGCAAGGGCGATATGGCCGCCGGTCCTGAAATGGCCATCGGCCTGAGGGCCGCGGTCGAACATGAAACCGTCAAAGTTCGAATGGGCGGTGTTGCCCTTGAACTCCCGCACCCGCATTCGACGCGGCCAGGTTGCCTTGCTGATAGCCGTGCCTGCGAACGCACCTGTTGGATGCTGCGGCAATGCGAACCAGAAACCCGTCGCCTCGGAGCCCGCGGCCACGTTGTCCACGTAAGTATTGTCCGGATTGGTGATCCAGAACGTCGACGCCGTGTTGTCGGAAGGGATCAGGATATCCTTGGCGTTCTGGCCGGCCACATCGAAGTTTTTACCGCCCTCTGCTCCGAACGGGCCGAGGTTTGTCGGGACGCAGGGTTTGCCGTCCGGATGACACTTGGTCACCATTCCCAGGTTGTGGATGAACTGGTTGCCCGTTTCGATGCCGTCTTCCAGGAAGAAGCAGTGACCGGAGGTGTTGTAGGTGACGTTGTTTTCCACTCGCACGTTATTGGTGCCGTGCACCGTCACGCAGCGGCTGTAGGTATCGTGAATCGACGAATTTTCGATGTACTGCCCCGTGGCGTCGCCGACCAGATGCCAGTGGATCGGATACCGGGCCAGATGCAGGTACTGGCCCATCCGAGTCAATTCGACGCCGGAGACATACATCTTAGACCCAGCCAACGCCATGATATGCCCGCCGACGT
>JASHPX010000380.1 GCA_030037905.1 Gammaproteobacteria bacterium | reverse complement strand
CGTCAATTCCGGCCAGCGCTTGTCGTCTCGACTGGCGGAATTGACGACTCTCATGGACTGCTTTGGGTACTGATGATCACGAGCGCTGAGAACCGCGGCTGGCCCGGTGACGTTGCCGTGAGCAATCTGCGATCCGCAGGGCTCCCAGCCCCTTCTGTTATCCGGACCGCGAAGATTGCAACGATCGAGGCATCCGATGCAGCCAGTCTCGGCAAGATATCCACGGCAACCTTGCAGCACGTCATCACCAGAATCGCTGCTGAGCTTGGCCTGCAATGACAGGACGCGATTCTTGTTCTGCTGTGAAAGCTGAAGTCGCGTCCAACCAGCAGCCGGGACATTTTTGGGACAGCCCGATCATGACGTTGCGTGATATGGAATGACATCGCGTGATGCCATCCCATTACCGCCCACCAATAACAACATCAACTTAGAAGTTAGTAAGGCGACCGATTACCCTTCCGTATGGAACCCCATATGGAAATATCACGGGGTACGGCCAGATATCAGCGCCCACACTCAGGAACAAGCGCGCCCTTTCCCTATACCGGTGCGGGTGCTTTGTTGCACACAGACAAGGGAGCAGGGGCGATGGCTGAGAAGGTCTCGGTAGCTTTGCAGGACAACTCGGACCACGCCGACATGCGCGCTTAGATCAGGAGCCGGGCCGCAGCGCCCCTTCGCACAGTTCCAACCTTCGCATCATGATCACAGCCGCCAGCCCTGGCTCGGACCGCGAATACACCATCGCCGGAGATCTTGCACGATGGATCTGCTGGCTTTCGGCTTGGCGGATGAGCCGATGAGCCGGACGCAGGACCTTCCGCCAGCAAGTGACGATTGACAGCACCTGAGCGACCGGTAATACTATTGGTATGAAGGTCGCCGTCTCCATTCCTGACGAAGTCTTCGGTGAAGCTGAAGATCTGGCGAAACGGCTGAAGGCATCGCGCAGCGAAGTCTACAGCCGTGCGCTCGGTGAATTTCTGGGCCGGCATGCGCCCGATCGCGTGACGGCGGCCATGAACGATGTCATCGCCGCCCTCGGCGAGAGTTCCGACGCCTTCAGCCGGCGCGCCGCGCGGGGTGTGCTGCGGAAGGTGGAGTGGTAATCGAACAGGCGGAAGTCTGGTGGGCCGACCTCGAAGATCCCACTGGGTCCGAAGCCGGTTACCGCAGGCCCGTCGTCGTCGTCCAGGGCAACGCGCTCAACCGCAGTCGCATCGGCACTGCCGTGTGCGTTCCGCTGACCAGTAACCTCAGGTGGGCCGATGCCCCCGGCAACGTCCTGTTGCCTGGTCACGAAACGGGGCTGGCGCGGGACTCGGTCGCGAATGTGTCCCTGATCGTGGCCCTGGACAAGCAGCAGCTCACCGAGCGCGTGCGCAAGATCCCACGTCGCCGATTTGAGCTCGTTCTCGCGGGCATCGATACGATCCTCGGGCGGTAGGGCGCCAAACTCGTGTTAGTGAATTCCCGCAATCCGTTCCGTGTCAGAGCCGCCGCCCGTCGTAATAGTGCTGCTGGGACAATTTTGGGACAGACCGAGAATGACGTCGGGTGATATCGCGTGACGTCACGTGATATCAAGTGCCTGTTGCACTGGGTGATGTAGCCCGTATAGGGTTGAACCGTAAGTACATGGCCCCCGTTTCACACGGCAGGGGTCACTGGTTGGATCCCAGTACCGCCCACCAGATAAATCAGCTAGTTCATAGTTCGTACTCAGGCGTAAATAACCTGTCGTATGGAACTCTTTATGGAAGACCGGCCGAAATTCCGCCTCAAAACGGCCCGGCAGCAGGGGCATCCACATGAGTGCACCGCCGGACGTCGAGGCAGCGGTGCGTGCCGCGATTGCAGTGCTCGATCGCGCCTCCGATAGCTGGCAAAACAGCTCGCCGACGCATGAGGGCCCGCTGCACTGGCCGGTCGCGGCTCACTTCGCCCGGCAGGAGCTGAAGGCAGCGTTCGCTATGGCCGAGCGCCTGCAGGAGCGAGCCGGCCAGCTCGACGCAATCGCTCGTTCCTAGCAGCGCTGCTCGAGCTGATCGACGCTGGCTGGCAGCTGGGCGAGTTCAGCTCGACGGCAGCCAATGCGCGCTACAGCCGCGGGGTCGAGCAGCGCATGCTGACGGTAGAGCACGTCGATCCGCAGCAGTCCCACGCCGCGTCGACGTAGGACGTCCAGTGCATCAAGTGATGCGAGCCTACTGCTGACGGTCGTACACCGCCACGTGGTGCAGCCTGTGGCCGCTGGGTGTAGTGATCGTAAACGTCTCCGTCAACGTCTTGCCGTCCCGCGAGGTAACCCTGCTGATGTGACCCACCACCTTTCCGGCCCGCAGCAGGTTGAAACGGTATTCCCACCGATTAGCTTGCCGCTCTGTCACGGCGTCGAACCCGGGTCCGCCGCTTACCGGGCAAGTAGTGCCATCGCTCTTGCAGGTGGTGCCTGCCACCTGCATCTCGCCAGCGGCGGTCTCAGTCCTCACTGTCAGCTTGACGCTGTCGCCGACCATCTCGTAGGTGCGTGTCTCGCGCCGAGGAGCGGTGGACGCCGGCTGGTACTTCGATCTGGCCAGGTCGAGCGTCCAGCTGCCAATGTTGGGCGGAGGATCGACCGCCATTGCCAGCGGTAGATTGAACGCCAACAAGACTGGAACAATGCGTGCGAAATTTCGCATGACAGCCTCCCTGCTCGTGCGCCGATACGGCGCGCGTTAAGTGGGCATCGACAGTCCATGTCGAACGGCCGAGGCAGTTTGCCTCCGATCCGGTCCTGTGGCAAACAAGAGTTCGGAACGCGTCCCCGTTGACTGGCTCCCTACAGGAGCGCTCAATAGCGCAGCTGGGCCGCTCGGCATGCCCAGCGTCAAACTAAAAAGTCAGCTCAGGGAGAGCGATCATGAAACCACGGAACGGGTTAGTGCTACTGGCAGCTTTGGCGTTCTCATTGCCGGCTGTGCTGCTCGCGCAGTCGAGCAGTGATCCAGGCGCCGGCACGTGGGTCTTGAATGTCGCCAAATCGACATATAAGCCCGGTCCGGCACCTCAGAGCGAGACTCGCACCTACGAGAACACCGCAGATGGTATCCACCTGACAGTGCATATGGTCCGGTCAGATGGGACTGCGGTCACCGAAACGTCGACGTACAAGCTGGACGGTAAGTCCTATGCGTTCACTGGGAGTCCCGACATCGATGCCATCAAGGTGACGCGAGTCAATGATCATGAGTCTCGCGGCACTAACATGCGCGGTGGCAAAGTTGTAGGTCATCTGACCCGCGTAACATCCAAGGACGGAAAGACCTTGAGAATAACAGTCACGCGTCAGACTGCGTCAGGGCAGACCGAGCGCGAGGTTAGGGTCTACGATCGACAGTGACGCTAACCGACGGTCGGGAGAAACTAAAGAGTCCGCGGAGGTGAGCCGCGGGCTCGAAGGCCCCGGCGTTGGATCAGTGCCGCCGGGTCCGCGCCCGACATACTCCAGCTGCGACATTTTTGGGACAGTAGGCCACCACCCGGGAGCTGGACAAACGGCGACCGAACCTCGCCGCCGCCTTCGGCGCTATCGTACGAGCACTGACGACACCGGTTAGCGACCGTCACGGCCATGTCGCCGAATTCGATTTCGAGCGCGCGCGGGTGCTGATCGATGATCGGCGCGACTATGGCGAGACCCGCTATCGCGCGTTCGGGCAACTCGGCGAGCGCATGCACGTGCTTGTGTTCACCCAGGCCGCGCGCGGCATCCGAGTTATCAGCCTGCGCCGCACCAACAAACAATTTTGGAGATGGCGAAGATCAGAACTCTCGCAGTCGCGCGAGGCAATCGTCGCCACCGCACAGATAAATTCGCGCTCGCCAGACAGTCCGTAGGTTTAGAATTACTCTGTTATCCCAGAGCATGAAGACGACGCCATGAGGTTCGCGCCTGGACTGATTGCCGGAACGTTTCTGCTCACGATGCTGCAAGCGGCGCAGAGCCGTATGACCGGCGAGGTGCCGATCGCTGTTCCCTCCGATGATTCCACGCTGTTGTCCTGTTCATTGGAATCAACATCTGGAAAAGAAAAACAGACATTAGAGATAAGATTCAGCGTCTCCAGACAAACCGTTGAAGTTGGACCTGACCATCAGACCTTCGCCGCACAAATTACCGATGCTTCGATAGCGTTCGACGTCGGTAATTCGCCAGAGGAATCGGTGCACTTCTCAATCAACCGCCGGACCGGATCAATCAGCGTTAGCGGAACTCTCGAGGTTTTGGAGACCGGTCAGTGCGAATTGGCTGACAGTCATCGAAAGGCCTGATGCAGCTGGATCCTCCTGCCCAGTTCGCGAGCGCCGCCAGCTGCTCGTACAGCCAGGATCACGCAGCACCGACGGCGGCGATGCCGTTCATGGCCGCCGTCACTCGATCCGGCGCATGCCGGCACAGAAAATCACCGAGCGCACGGCTGTAGATCTCGCTGCGCGAAGCCTTCAGCCGTTTCGCCAGATCCTCGGCTTGGCCGAAGACTTTGTCAGGTGGAGACGACGACCTTCATACCAATAGTATTACCGTGAATGACAGGAGTACTGGTTCGATCAGCAGTCTGACTACCCAAGCGTTCGGTTCCGCTGCGCACGTCCCACACTCACGGCATCCAGTGCCCTGTAGATCGATGCGAGCGTCACCGAGTGCGCCTCCGAAGGCAGTGCCGCCGCGAGTACTTGGCTGAATTGAGCCGGGTCCGAGTTGCACAGACGGACAAGCAACCGCTCCACTTGCGCCCGATCGAGCGCGCGAAAATGGAGAGTGTCGAAGCATCTGCCGGGTCGCAACAGCGCATCGTCGATGTCGCTGACGTTGGGCAGGTTCGTCGTAAAGAGAATCTTGCGCCCCTGCGCGCGCACGACACCATCTGCGACCGCAAGAAACCGGTGCAAGTGGACGTTACCGTTAGTACGCGCGTCAAGGATGTGGTCTGCGTCCTCAACCACGAAGGCATCGTGATCCCCAGTGACGAACTCCACGAAGATCTCGTCGTTTTCGAGCGAGCGCGTATCGGTGGTGTATAGAACCTTCGCGCTATCGCCCTTACGACGCGAGATCGCGGCCAGCACTGCACGCACAAAGCGGGTTTTGCCGGTACCGGGCGGCCCCTGAAGAATCAGGACTGTCTCGCGAGCCTGGGGCGCTCTCCAAGATTAGTCCACCCTTGCTCGGCAGAAGTAGTCCGTCGC
>JASHPX010000379.1 GCA_030037905.1 Gammaproteobacteria bacterium | reverse complement strand
ACACCGTGCCCTTACCCCAGAGCCAGTCGTGATCGAGGAAGCTCGGCGCGCCGATAACGACGTTGCCGCGCATATCCGCGCCATGACACGCTGCACAGTATTTCGCATAGAGTGGCCGTGCCTGCGCCTGCGCAAAGCGCACCAGCGCCGGGTACATCGTCACATCCTGCGGATAGGTTTGCAGCAGCGCACGTGCCAGCGCCGCCTGCGCTCGCTCGTGCCGTAGCAGGAGACTGACAGCCACCACCGCAATGATCAGCAGCAGCCCGAGGCCCGCGAGAGCGCCGCGGCGCCGCCGGCCCGCGACGTGCCTCGAATCAGCGTGCTCGCGATCGGCTCGCCACACGAGCGCTCAGGCCGCGGCCGTCTGCACGGCCGGCAGGCCTGCCTGCGCCGCGGTCGCGACGCCGGAAGTCTCATCGAACAGCAGCAAGCGGCCTGCGTTGCCGAGACCGATGAAGGTGCTCAGATTGTGCAGCAGGGCCGCGATGATCGGCGCCTCGATGCCGAGCACTCCGGCGGCCGCAAGCACCGTCAGCCCGAAGGTGAACCCCAGACCAATGGCGACGTTGACGTAGATGGTGCGATTGCAGCGGCGGCTCAGGCGAATGCAGGTACCCAGGCGTCGCAGGTCGTTCGTCATCAGCGCCAGGTCCGCGGAGGCGAGCGCAACGTCGCCGCCCTGCGTGCCCATCGCTACGCCCACGGCACCGGCGCGCAGCGCCAGCGAGTCGTTGATGCCGTCGCCGACCACCATCGGGCGGCGGCCGGTCTTGATCTCCTGCATGACCCGATCCATCTTCTGCTCGGGCAGCATCTCGGCGCAGACCTCGTTGATATCGATCTCTTCGGCGACCTGCCGCGCGACCGCCGCGCGATCGCCCGTCAGCAGTACCATGTGCTCGATGCCCAGGCCTTTGAGGTCGCGCACCGCCTCCCCGGCGCTGCTGCGCAGCTGGTCGAGAAACAGCAGCCACCCGAGGAAGTGTCCGTCGCGGCTCACGCCGGCGATCGGGCCGGTGTGCACCGGCAGTTCCGGCACCTGCATGCCCAGCCGCGTGAACAGGTCCACTCGCCCCAGCGCGACGGTCTGGCCCTCGAGCTGACCGATCACGCCGAAGCCGCCCTGCTCGCGGGTGTCCTCGAGCGCGAGTCGATCCTTGACCGGCACCGCCGCGGCGGCGGCGCGGCTCAGCGGATGGTTGCTCGCGGCGCCGAGGCTGCCGCCCAGGCGGCGCAGCAGGTCGGCGTCGACGCCGTCGACCGGTTGCACCTGCGCGAGCCGCAGCTCCCCGGTGGTCAGCGTACCGGTCTTGTCGAAGATCACCGAGGAGACGTCCGACAGATGCTCGAGGAAGCCCGAACCCTTGATGAGAATGCCGTGGCGCGCGGCTACCGCGATCGCCGCCACGGCGGTGGAGGGCGCGGCGAGCACCAATGCGCAGGGGCAGGAAGCCACCAGCACCGCGAGCATCGCCGGGACGTTCCCGGTCATGAGCCACACGCCCGCGGCCACGAGCAGCACCAGCGCCATGTACTGGCCGGCATATTTATCCAGCAGACGCGTCACCGGTGGCTTGGCGAACTCGGCATCGCGCATCAGCGTGATGATGCGCCCGAGGGTGCTCTCGGCTCCGACGCGCGTGAGCTCCACGACCAGCAGTCCATCGATGTTCATCGCACCGGCGATGACCTTCTGGCCTTCGCTGACTTCGACCGGTACGGACTCGCCGGTGAGGGAGGCGAGATCCATGCTCGAGATCCCGCGCCGCACGACGCCATCGGCCGGCACGCGCTCCCCGGCGCGCAGCTCCACCAGGTCCCCGACCCGCAGCTCCCCGTTCGCGACCATCTCGGCACTGCCGTCGGACCGCAGCCGCCGGCTGTCCGCCGCCGTCAGGTGGGTGAGGGCGCGCACTGCCTCGTGCGAGCCGAGCATGCTGCGCTCCTCGAGCACATGTCCGATCGTCATCACGATCGGCAGGATGGCCGCGGTCATGAGGTCCCCGGTCGCCCAGGCGGCGATCAGCGCCAGCGCCACGAGCCGATCGGTGATGCCGTGCAGACTCGGGTGGCGCAGGCTTTGCCACGCCTCGACGAACACCGGGATCGCCACCAGCGCCGCACCGGCGCCGGCCACCAGATCCGAGATGCCACGCTCGGCCGGGATGAACAGGCGCATCACGCCCGCGACCGCCACCAGGCACAGCGCCGCGAGCGCCACGGTCAGGCGCGAGCCGAGGATCAGCCGTTCGGTACGATTGAGCAGCAGCGCGGGTTTGCTCGTGTCGCCGCTCAAGGGCATCGGGACTATCGATGGGCCACAGGAGTCCATCGAGGTACCACACGCATCCGCAGCCGGTTCTGCGGACACGATGCCCTCGCCGCTACGCTCGAGCGTGCGATCGGCGGATTCCAGCATGCTGTTCATTTCTGTGTCCCTGGCATCAGGAAGCGCACACCGCTCTTGGGATCGACCAGCGTCACGGCGCCCGCGTGGTTCATGATGTTACCCACATCGGTGCGATAGATGTTCATCAGCAGGCTCGAGCGCGTCAGCGGTGTTTCCTCACGCTCGAGCGGCAGTATCGCCGCCGTGTTGACGGTCGCATTGCTCACGAGCTCGCGCGCGGAAGCCTGCGCGGAGCTGATCAGCTGTTCACTGAGTTGCGTGGCGCCTTGACGGCGATGCTCGGCGTCGGTGTTCGCCGTGGCGATGTTGCGGCCGGCGGCCTGAACGGCCACGAGCACTGCGTCGAAGGCGCTCTTGGCCTTCGGTGGCAGCGACGGCGTGAAGTCGATGCGTTCGACCTCGACCCCGAGCGGGCTGCCATCCGCGGCCAGCTGCTGCAGCCGCGCGTTCAGCATCTGCAACAGATCATTGCGGACCTCGGCGCGCACCTGCTCGACATTGCCCTCGGCTGCCGCGCCTGCAGCTGCCTGGCCGGCGGCGGGCTGCTGTCCGACGCCTATTCCCTGGGTCGCCTGCTGCACACTGGGCACCGGCTGAAAGTCATTCAGATCGCGTCCCGCCGTCACCTGCACCGCACTGGCGTGGAATAGCCGGTCGAGCGCCGCCTGCACATGGCTTTGCTCGAGCGAATAGGCGATCGGATCATTGATGCGATAGATCAGCGTAGCCGACAGCAGCACCGCATTGCCGTCGCCCGTCAGGTACAGCGAGGGACTCGCTTCCGCGGCTGAATTTTCGCCGGGGCCGCCGATCAGCGCCGCGGTCTGCTCCGTCGGTGGCGGCAGCGCCGGCACGTCCTGGCTGAGCTGGCGCTCCGGCCCCGGTAGCAGCTGCACCTGCTCGATCGGTCGCGGCCAGGCGATCAGCAGCCCCGCCGGTTGCGTGCGCACGATGGCTCCGAAGCGCCGCACCACCGCCTGACTGTCCGGGGCGATCTCGCGCACGTTGCTCGCGAGCCAGACCACTGCAAGCAGGAAGGCGACGACGTACACCGCGCGAAATCCGATCGCCACCGACTGCGCGATCGGCCCAGGCGGCGGCGCAGGCGGCGGGCCGACCGGTACGACCGGGGTGGTGGCGGGACGCGGGTCGGGCAGGGCATTCATCGGCGTCTCAGGGTTGCGGTTTGCCGCGCGAGGCGAGCCGGGCGCGCTCGCCGCTGGTCGGGCCGACCGGATGCGCCGCGCTCGCCGCGGAGTCCCGGGCTGCATTGCCCGCATTGCCCGCGGCGCCCGCGCCCGCCTGCGCCGCCGCGCTCTGCACGCTGCCGGTGGCACCGGGGCCGTCCACCAGCACGCGGAACGGCGCCGCGTCGGTGCGCAGGATCAGGCTGGTGTTACGCCCCACGAGCTGGCCGATGGTATCCAGCGAGCGCAGCGTCGTGTACAGGCCCGGATCCCGCCGGTACGCATCGGCGTAAATATTGGCCGCCGCCTGCTCCGCGTTCGCCTGGATGTTGGAGGCCTGCTCGCGTGCCTGTGCCACGGTCTCGCGCGCATCGCGATCGGCGTCCGCGCGGATCCCCGCCGCCTTCTGCAGCCCCTCGGCCGTAACCTGGGCCGCCACCGTCTCGCGCTCGGCGCGCATGCGCGCCACGGTCGCGGCGAGCGTCTCGTCGGGCAGCGTCATGCGCTCGATGCCGACCTGACGGACCTGGATGCCGTACACCTGCAGCAGGCGCTGCGCGACCTGGTCGCGCACCTGCTGCTCGAAGTCGTTCAGCCGCACCTTGCCCGGGTCGATATTGACCACGTCGGCGAGCGAGAAGTTGCTCGAGATGATGTGCAGCGAGGCGTTCATGAAGCTGCGCAGCTGCAGCGCGGCCTCATCGGGCTGGTTGCGCACCGAACGCAGGAACTGCAGCAGTTGCTGCGGGTCATCGGGCACCTGCCAGGCCGCGTAGGCCTGCACGAGCACCCGCAGCCCGTCGCGCAGACCCACGTCCTGCAGGCCCGTGGAAGTGGTGCGCAGGCGCAGGTCGACCGGAATGGCGCTCTCGAAGGGCGCGGGCAGCTTCCAGGCGAGTCCGGGCTGCGTGATGACGCGCACCGGGTTGCCGAAGCGCGTGATCACATCGGCCTGCCCTGCAGGCACCATCACGATGCAGGCGGCCGCGATCGCCGCCGCCAGGATCAGCGTCGCCACGCCCGTACGCAGCAGCGCACGCGCGCGATCGTCGCGGCCGCGGCCCTCGCCGGGATCGCTCTCGCCCTCACGGCCGGAAGTGCCGCCGTTGTTGGCGGCTTCATCGTCGGTAAACATGGCGGTTGAATCTCAATTGAATTTCACGTGTGAATACCCATGGGTGTGCATGGCGGCGTGTCAATCGGCGTCCGTGAATGCGGAATCCAACTCGACATTCGGTTGGGGTGCCGCCGCCGGCGGTGCGGCCGCGGCCCCCGTGCTCTGACCCATCGCAACGGGGCGCATATCGATCAGCGGCCCGTCGCTCTCGCTGAGCCGCTGATCCATGAGGGTCAGCGGCCTGCCCTTCAGCGCCGACAGCAGACCGGTATAGAGCCGCTCGAGCACGAAGGAGCGGCCGCCCGCAGCGTACGCGCGCCGGTCGGCGGTGAAGCGGTAGGCCTCGGCATTCGCCGCATCGCGCGTCTCGGTGGCCTGCGCGCCCGCCGCCGCGACCAGTTCGTGCGCCTCCTGCTGCGCCACACCCGCGGTGCGCTGTGCCCGTCCCAGCTCGTCGGCGATGCTCGCATTCGCGTTGATCTCCGCGGCCTGCACCGCGTGGTAGGCCTCGGCGGCGCCCGACGGCGGATGAATCTCCTC
>JASHPX010000378.1 GCA_030037905.1 Gammaproteobacteria bacterium | reverse complement strand
CAAGTCTTCACTGAGGTCCAGTTTATTCTGGTATTCCCGCAGCTATGCTCTGTTAATCGTGGTTAAGCGCTGTTAAAGGGCGGGAGCCGTGCCTCGCACTTGCGCTCCGCTATCTGACCGTACAGCGGCCATCGGCACGGTTGGCGGTGACCGAGCGTGCCGACGACCGTCCGGATTTGCCTTAGATTGCCGCGGCGCCCGCATCCGGCATAAGGCGGGTCGTTGTTATGCGAAGTTGACGTCGAAGATTTCGATATCCAGCAGCGCCGGCTTCGCGACGGGCACGCCGTCGGCCCCGATGCCCAGCAGCCGGCACAGCGTCGGTACGAGAATCCCCGAGAACCGCTGATGCGCGGAAAACACCTGCGCGATGGGCGCAGTACCTAAAGGGGGCGACACATACTCTTGTCTGCTCAGAAAGCCATCGGCGTCGAAATAGAATGTTTGGGTTACCGCATGAGTTACCACGCGCCCGGGAAACACTACCCGGAGCCGCCGGTCGCTCGTTCCCCCAATCTCGCCGAGCTCCACGGCTTCAAAGTCAGGATCAGCGAGAATGAATGGTACGACCATGTAGTTCCAGATCAGATAGCCACAATAGTACGCCAGCTGTAACTGGTCCCAATGTGCCGACTGCAGCCCGCGTTTAAACTCCTCGGGCGAAGCATTGCGCTCCATGATTTGTCCGACGTCCTGCGCCTCCAACACGACCCGAGCTGGCCGATAAAGGCCTCGCATATCCGCGCGTGGGAAGCCGGTCATTTCCAGCTCTTGCGCGTGTGTGCGTCCCTCAACCACCAGTTCCTTCAGCTGCGCGGTACTACTCTTTGCGGCACAGAGAGGTCCGGTGATCGAGAGGTGAACCGTGAATCGACGCGTCAGTCGCCAAAGATCCAGGCCGCCACTGGCACGCAATGCGTTCTCGAGCAAACCCACGCTAACTCCAGGAGTCCTCGACAGGACCCCGCTGATGAGTCCGATAGCGTAGATGGCCCACGCGATGAATATCAATTGTAGAGGCCAATCGATTAACGCCACTTAACGAGGATTAACAACCAAGGCGGATCGGGAAGGGTCAGGAAACGCAGCCATGGCCGTGCTCGCGTCCTGGCCGCGCAACGCCGTCGTCACCGCTTCGCGGTGGTTGCCCGCAAAGCGCATCTGTGTGCCAGTCGCGCTTGGCGCGTGCCATCGCCAGGAGCATTGACGGCCGCGCCTCAAGAGCGCAGATTACGTAGCTCACTCAACGGCTGGTGCCGCGGTCGACCTCCCCTTCAGGGCAGTTTCCATGGACGCAGCGTGTGGACAAGCACGAAGTCGCGCATGAATGGTCAGGGGACGGGCCGCCGGGAAATCCCACACAACTGTCGACCATGAGCTCGTCGGAACGCCAGGACGAGCTGGGTGCGGTTGTGCTCCGGCCACCCAATTTGCGGGGCAGAATCGCCTCGTTTGGTCCTTTTCGCCTCCACACCAGCGAGAGAATTCTCGAGAAGAATGGCGAACCTCTCAAGATCGGCAGCCGTGCCCTGGACATCCTCATCACGCTACTCGAGCACGCGCCGGAAGTAGTCAGCAAACGTGACCTCATCCGAAGTGCCTGGGGGACCCTGGTCGTCGACGAGGTCAGCCTGCGCGTTCACGTTGCCGCCCTTCGCAAGGTACTCGGTGACACAGACGTCTCTGGCAGCTACGTTACGAACGTTCCCGGACGCGGCTACTTCCTCGCCGGTGATGTGGCCTGGACAGAAGAGACCGCGGCACGGCGCAATCCACCCGCCAGCGCGCCGCAGCTGCCGCGAGAGCCGCTGGTGGTGGTCGGTCGCGACGATGTCGTGCGCGAGCTTACCGCTCAGCTGCAAACGCAGCGGTTCGTATCGATCGTCGGGGCCGGGGGGATCGGAAAGACCACCATTGCCCTGGCCCTGGCGCATCGCCTGTCTGCTGAATTTCAGGGGGCGGTTCACTTCCTCGATCTCGCTGCACTCGAAGATCCCCGGCTACTTGGGCGTATGCTCGCGTCCCAGCTGGGTCTTGTACAGGTCACAGCGGAACCGCTGCCGGTCATCCTGACTTTTCTGCGCGAGCAGCGAATGCTATTGGTGTTCGACAGCTGCGAGCACCTCGTGCAGGCCGTCGCAGATCTGACCGAGAATATCTTCCGGGACGCTTCGCGCGTGCACATTTTGGCCACGAGCCGGGAGGCCCTCCGGGCGGAGGGCGAGCTGGTCCATCACCTGCCGCCGCTGGAGTCTCCGCCTGCCTATATGGAGTCGTTGACTGCAGCGCAGGCCCTGAGCTTTCCGGCAGTGCAGCTGTTCGTGAGGCAGGTGACCCATAGCGATCACGCCTTGCAGCTCACCGACGACGACGCACCGGTCGTAGCGGACATCTGCCGCCGACTGGATGGCATCCCGCTGGCCCTGGAACTTGCGGCTTCGCGGGTGGGTGTCTACGGGATCCAGGGCACTGCATCGTTGCTCGACAAACACTTCCGCTTACTGTGGCGTGGCCGGCGCACGGCGTTACCGCGGCATCAAACCCTCAGTGCCACTCTGGACTGGAGCTACAACCTGCTGTCTACGATCGAGCAGCGGGTTTTCCGCCGCCTGGCCGACTTCGTCGGTGGCTTCTCTCTCGAAGCCGCGCTGAAGGTGGCCGGTGGAAACCTCGACCCCGCAGAGGTCGCGGAAACACTGGCTGCTCTTGTGGAGAAGTCGCTCGTGATTTCGGAAGGCGCGAATGCGCTGCGCTACCGGCTGCGTGACACGACGCGAGCGTACGCATCGCGAAAACTCACAGAAAGCGGTGAAGCCCTCGAGATTGCACGCCGCCATTCCGAGCACTTGCTGCATGTTTTGGAGCAGTTCGACGCCTCGCTGTTGGTGCCTCCGAACCGCGAGACACTCGATTTCTTCACGTCGAACCTCACCAATTTACGGGCCGCGCTCGATTGGTGTTTTTCGGACGAAGGAGATACTGCGCTGGGCGCGAGGCTGACAGGCGCGTCCTCGTGTCTATTCATTCAGAAAGGTCTTCTGACTGACTGCCTCACCTGGACGGGACGCGCGATACCCGCTCTCGACCCCCTCAGCCAAGGCACCCGTCTCGAGTTGAAGCTCCAGTCGGCATTTGGGTCGTCGATCATGGTAA
>JASHPX010000037.1 GCA_030037905.1 Gammaproteobacteria bacterium | reverse complement strand
CCGCCTGCAGCGGCAGGTCGATGTGGCTGGCCGGATACCAACGTATGCGCAGCGGCGCTCCGGCCTCGGCGATCGACTCGGCGGCGACGTTTCCGCCGGTCCCGTAGTTGATCTCCTGATCAGGCCGTTTCACGATGCTCAGCAGCAGCACCAGGCGACTGCCTGCCGGCAGCAGCGCACTCATCAGGTGCTCGCCGAGGAAGGAGAGCCGCTCGCGTACTCCGGGGCGCAGCAGCCGGCGCGAGCTGCGGTTGGCGACGTAGCTGGCCTGAAACTCCTCGGGCGGATCGAACAGCTTCAGATAGACGCCGGCCGGCGTACGCTCGTAGAGGGCGAGGGTGAAATCGAAATCCTGCTTGTTGACGGTGAAGTCGAGTTCCCCGGACAGCGCGCCGGCCAGCTGCCGCGGCCGGCTCAGCACGGGACTCACGAAGATGAGGCTGTCGTGCGTGGGGACCGAGGGACTCTGCAGTGCGGCGGGGGCGATCCAGCTCGCATCGCTGCGGTCCTTGAAATCGACGGTCTGCTGGACGAAGTTGCGCCCCGGCGTAGCCTGCGGCCCCCATAGGTAGGCGCCGCGCTGGTCCGAGGCGCTCGGGTCGAGAAACAGCCGCCACGTTCCGCTGGTCATGGCCTCGAGCGATGCCGCCTGTTGCCAGCGGTTCGCGCCCAGCACCTCGTAATCGACCCGACCCTGCAGCAGCGGCGGCCGCGCCGTGCCCTTGAAGATGGAATCGAACCACTGGTAGCGCAGTGCATGCCAGTCCACGAGCGCGGCCGGATCGAGAGCGTAGCCTTGCAGCTGCCCATCGGGCATGCCGAGCGCCACCGAGTCATCGTACGGGCCGATGACCAGCGTGTGATCGGCGCCGTGCGCGTAGCTCGTGTGCTGCTGGAAGTAGTAGAGGGCGCCTGGTTCGTTCAGATCGTAGTAGCCGGTCAACGTCAGTACCGGGATACGAATGTCACTGAACTGCGTGCGCCACGGGATCATGGACTGCCAGAAGCGATCGTAGCTCGGATGACGCAGCCAGCTGCTGAAGGCGGGACTCGCGACGCCGTCGATGCGCGGCAGCTGATCGAACGGCCGGCCGCTCAGGTACCAGGTACGATTCAGCTGCAGCCAGTGTGCCTCGTCCTGGTCCTCCACGTCGTTCAGCAGGCGCGTACCGGTCACATAGCGCGCCCAACGGTAGGCGGAAGTCAGAAACACGCTGCCGCGGTCGGGAGCGTCGATGCCGGGGGCGATGGGCGAGGCGGCGGCGATCGCCTGCAGTGCGCGTGGGGGGCGTTTGGCCGCGGCCCAGGCGGCGAAGGCACTGTAGCCGCTGCCGTACATGCCCACGCGGCCGTCGCTCCAGGGCTGGCGCGCGATCCACTCTATGACGGAGCGCGCATCCTGCCCGTCGTGCACGTACGGCACGACGCTGCCGCGGCTGTCGCGCTTGCCGCGGCTGTAGGCGACCACGCCGACGTAGCCGTGCGCAGCGCACTCCATCGCGTCATTGTCCGGATAGACGTAGATGGTGAACTCCAGCAGCGTCGGCAAGGGCTGCGTTGCCGCGCGTGGCCGCACGAGCATCGCCGAGAGGCGCCCCCCGCCGGGGGTTTCGATCTGCACCTGATCGTCGGTGATGTAGCGGCGTTGGTCATCGGCGGCGATCAGCAGGTCCGCCTGCGGGCCGGTGGCCAGATGCAGCTGGTAGGCCAGGTACGCCCATGTCAGCTGCAGCGCCTCGTTCATGGAGATCGTGCGCCGACCACGTACCTGGTCGAACTCGGTCTGCAGCGCATATTGAAAATCCACCAGCGAGCGCGTCAGCCATGAGGTCACTGCATAGTCGGTCAGGTTGTCCAGTGGTGGTATCGCTGCATTGAACGACTGTGCGAAAGCCTGTCCAAATGGGGTATGTGCAGCTGCAAGCGCTTCGGTGTGCGCATAGATGTCGTAGGCCACGGACTGCTCGAGCGGCTGCGCCACCGGCGCGCCATGCAGAGTGCGGCGCAGCTGCGCTCGTGTGGCCCACGCCGCGGAGTAGTCGCCCGCGACCATCTGCAGGGCGGACAGGTTGGTCAGGTAGCGTTCATGGTCACGGTCGGAGTACACCGGCAGCACACGCACCGCCAGGTCGCGCATCAGCATCGTGGTGCTGGCGTCGTTGAGCGAGGTGGGAGCGCGGAATTGGAATACCTGAGCGGGCGGGCGCGAGAATACATTGGCTCCCGCTGCGGCCCGAGATAGCGCCGGCCAGGCCAGCGCCACGAGCAGCAGCAGCGCGATCGGCTGCGCCCGGCGCACCAGGCGCACCACGCGTGAGAACAGTCGATCGCGAGCCGCTGCGCTGCCGATATGGATGACGCCGGTGTGGTGCAGCTCGCCGGCAAATATATCCAGCACGCGCTCGAAGGTCTCTGCATCGAGCGAGCCGAGCGTATCGTCGACGATCAGCCAGGCGGGTCGCTGCAGTACGATGCGCGCGAACGCCAGGTTCAACTGCTCCTCCTGCGTCAGCTCGCGGTCCCAGCGGTCGGTCTCGTCGAGCAGCGGCACGAACCGGCCAAGTCCCACGCGCTCGAGGGCGTGCACGTAAGCGGTGGGCTCGAAGCTGTCGACGGCTGCCGGGTAGGCCAGGACCTCACGCAAGGTGCCGCGCGGCAGGTAGGGCGTGCCGCGCGGCAGGTAGACGATATGTTCGCCGGAGGGCCGTGTCACGCGGCCGCTGCCCCAGGGCCATAGACCCGCGAGCGCGCGGAACAGCCGTGTCTTGCCCGTGCCCGGGTCGGCGAGGATCAGCAGTCGCTCGCCGGTATGCACCGCGATGTGCGTCGCATCGAGTATGTCGTGGTTGGCGGAGGAGGCGACCTCCAGATTCTCGAGCAGCAGCTCGCCGGGAGGGCCCTCGGCGTATTCGATGCGGGTCTCCTCCGGGCCGACAGCCTCGGCCGTGATCAGCGCGCGGCGAAAGTTGGCCACGCGCAGCAGGTTCGCGCGCCAGTCGGCGATGAGGTTGAAGTTGTTGACGAACCAGCTGAGCGATGACTGCGCCTGGCTGAACGCGGCGGCCGCCATCATCAGTCCGCCGAAGGACAGCGTGCCGTCGAAGTACAACGGCGCGGCGACGATGGTCGGCGCGACACTGGTCATCCAACCGAAGCCGGCGCGGATCCAGGTGAGATTGGTCAGGCCGGTCACGATGCGGCGCATGGCGGTGAGCACGTCGGCGAAGTGCAGATCCACGCGGCGCCGCTCGCCATCCTCGCCGCGCGCCAGCGTGATGCCGTCGAGGTGCTCATTGACCCGTACCAGCGAGAAGCGCAGATCCGCCTCGCGCGCGTAGCGCTCGGCATTGCGCGGAATGAGCGTGCGGCCGACGCGATAGCTCAGCAGCGAGCCACAGCTCGCGTACAGGAGCGCAGCCCACACCATGTAGCCGGGGACCGGGTATTCGCGCGCGCCGATATGTAAGACGAAGCCGCGGGACAGCACCCACAGCACTCCTACGAAGGTCACCAGCAGGATCGAGGACTGCAGCAGCCCGCTGCCGAGGTCGGAGGAGAGCTCGCACAGACGGGTTGTGTCCGCGTGCATGCGCTGGTCGGGGTTGACGCCGATGACACCGGCATTGGCGACCATGAGCGCGCGGCGCGGCTGCATCCAGCCGTACAGCAGGTCGCGCATGATGCCCTCGCGCAGCTTCACCTTCAGCATCTCCTGGATCCAGGTCTGCGCCACGTTCAGGATCAGCAGGCTCCCGGCTATCGCGCAGAACACGCCGAGCTGGAGCAGGAACGCGTAAAGGTCGCGACGCGAGATGGCGTCGTAAAAGGGCCGGTTCCAGCGGTTCAGCAGGACCTGCCCATAGGCGGTCGCGGCGATGACTATGAACAGACCGATCGCCAGCAGTATCAACGTGCGGCCGACCGCCGAGGCCAGCAGCGCACGCAGCATCATGCCGAGCTGTGGTAGCAGCCGAGTGTGGGCCTCTTCGTGCTCGGAGGAGGCCATGTCGGATCAGTTGGTCATCTCAACCGATCATCGCGCGGCGGTTGCGGCAATTCCTGGGCTCACCCCGTCCATGCAAACGGCGTAGCTCCCGCCGCCGATACGATGATGAAGAGTGGTTGCAGAATGGTCTGCTGCAGGATGGCCTGCTGCGCCAGCCTCCGCGGCGCCCACTGAGGCGGGCGGCTCACTGTCCCGAGGGCGGCGCGGCCGGACGGCCCGGGCCGGATAACCAGGTCGGTCCGGTGGTCACGTCAGGCTGCCGTATGCTGGGATCTCCACCCGGGAGTACCAACACTGCCACGATGGGGCCGGGGGCAGTCGCCGCGAGAACGGGCTCGCCGTCAACGAGCACGTAGCTGCCGGCTGCCGGGGGCACCGGATGAGTTGCAGACGCCAACCAGTGCGTCGGGCCAGGGGCGAGATCGTTCGATTGCGGTGACGCTTCCGACATGGTGGCTCCCGGGCGGTTGCGGCGGTTCGATTCCTCGCTTCGCATGCTAGGGCTCGTGGGTCTCAGGGGAAGTCAGCGCTTGCCGCAGCCGCAGTCAGCGGCCGTCCGCACCCAGCGCGATCGGCAACGGATGTCGGTGATACGCGACACACTCTGCGCCTGCAGGCTCATCCCTAACCATTGCGGCAGCACGGCGTAGATTAGCGCCGCTGTAAGACTTTTGCAGCCCCGCTTGCGTCCCCGGCGAGGCTGGCACGCGCCGGCATGGCGCCGGCATGAATTTGCGCGCCGTTCAGGCGCCGTTCAGGCGTCGTCCAGGCGCCATTCAGCCCAGCGATTGGACATACCGGGCCATACGCTCGCGCATGGCCGCGTCCGGCAATCGTCCCAACCCTGCGCCCAGATCGTCGAGCATGTGAGGAGCCTTGTCCGTACCAGGAATCGCCGCGGTGATGGCGGGGTTGGCCAGCACAAACTTGAGGAAGAACTGAGCCCAGCTGTGGCAGTCGAACTCTGCCGCCCACGCGGGCAGAGGTTTGCCCAGCGCCGTGCGAAACAATCGACCGCGACCAAAAGGCAGCGCCACCAGCACCGCCGTACCCGCTGCTGCGGCCGCCGGTAACACCCGCTTCTCGGCATCGCGGTTGTCGATCGCGTAGTCGATCTCCAGGAAGTCGGGCTTTTCGCGCTGGATGATGGCCTCGGCTGCCGCATGGGCGCGAGGGAACGTCGTGGTGATGCCCGTATAGCGGCACAACCCTTGCGCCTTGAGGGCACGGATGCCGCCCAGATCCTGGTTCGGGTCCCTGACGTTGTGTAACTGCAGCAGGTCGACCTCGTCCGTGCGCAGCCGCTGCAGCGAGCTACGCAAGCCTGCCGCCGGGTCATCGTAGCTCTCGGGCTCGAGCTTGGTGGCCAGGAACACCCGTGAGCGCAGCTTCGTGGCGCTCAGGATGTCACCGATCACCCCCTCGGCGGCGCCGTAGGAGGGCGCGGTATCGATTACCGCACCGCCATGTTCCGCCAGCGCACGCACGACGCCCGTACAGCCGGCTTCATCCCCGGCAGTAGTCCCCACGTCGAACACGATCGCGGTGCCCAACCCGACAACCGGCAGCTGCTCGCCCGTATGAGGAATGGGACGCGTGCGCAGCGCAGAGGATGCAGTGGCGGCAGCCGATGTGCGAGCTGCCGCGAGTAGTCCCGCGCCCGCGCCGGCGCACAACGCCAGCACGCTTCGCCGCGACAGCAGTCCGTGATCTGCGATTGTCATGGGTTTCTCCATCAGGCAGCCAGTCCATCCTGGCCGGCGGTCACCCCCTCACCATTCGTCTCCCCCTCACCCTTCGCCACCTCCTCACCGTTCGCCACTACGACAAAGCACTCATTGCCGGTTTCGACTGCGAGCTGCCGCGCCTGCGCACGAGCTGCGGCCAGCCCATGGACCGTGCCGCGCCACGTCAGCACGCCGTCGCTGCGGCGCTCCAATAGATCGACTTCGAGGTCCATCTCAGCGGCGTTCCAGCGGGTCGTATTCGAGCTCACTTCGGCGCGGGGAAGCATAAGCATCGCCGTGATATCTTGGGGCTATGAGCTTAATACGAGGCTCCGCAACCAGCTCGAAGTACCCCTTTGGCGACAGTCAGCTGCAACCTATGCAGCCCGGTTGGATATTAGCGGGGGAATTTGTATGTTGGCCTACGGTGACGCTACAACTATGTGTCAGCTCAGGGAACTCTACCTCCATGGGATTCGCTTTGCCCGCCCAGAGCTTGGAACGTACCCTGAGCCGCGGCCGAACGGGTGGCATGGACAGGCGCGCATTTTTCGGCACAGCGGTCGCGGTGCCGGACAGCGTCCGCTGCGCGCTCGAGGACCTCATCGGCGAGCCCGCCGCTGGAGCAATCGATCGTGTCCGAGTTCTGGAGCATTCGACTTTCGCGAAGCTTCACGGACGTGTCAGCGCCACGACTCGTCGCCGGCGCATCTTCCTGCGCGGCAGCGGCGCGGAGTTTTTTGCTGATCCGGCGCTCGTGCTGCACGAGTATTGTCATGTCTTGCTGCAATGGGAGCCGGGAGCGCTCACCGTCGGGCGCTATCTGCGCGAATGTCTGTTGCGCGGCTATTGGAACAACTGCTACGAGGTGCAGGCGCGCGAGTTTGCCTACCGTCACCTGTCACGATTCCGTGCCTTGCTTACCCGGCCGGGCCATTGTCAATAGCTCTCTTCCTCGGACGGGAAGGCTGACGATTTGACGTCGCTGACGTAGCGACGGAACGCGTCAGCCATGACATCGGCGAGCGCCGCATAACGACGCAGGAAGCGAGGCGAGAAGTCCGTCGTGATCCCGAGCAAATCGGGCGTCACCAGCACCTGGCCGTCGACGTGAGGGCCGGCACCGATTCCGATCGTCGGTATCGCAAGGCGTTCGGACAACGCTCGAGCCAGAGCAGCCGGGATCTTCTCGAGCACGAGGGCAAAACAGCCGGCCGCCTGCAGCAGCAGCGCGTCGTCGGACACTCGCTGCGACTCGTCGCCCTCGGTTGCACGCACGACATACGAGCCGAACTGGTAAATCGATTGCGGCGTGAGTCCCAGGTGACCCATGACCGGAATTCCCGCCGACAGTACGCGCCTGATACTCTCGATGACGCGCTCGCCACCCTCCATTTTTACCGCATGCGCGCCGGATTCCTTCATGACGCGGACCGCGCTCTCCAATGCGAGCCGACTGTTACCCTGGTAGGTGCCGAAGGGCAAATCGACGACGACCAGGGCGCTTCGAGCTGCGCGCACGACCGCCGAGGCGTGATCGATCATCTGATCGAGCGTAATGGGCAAGGTGGTCTCATGGCCGTGAACGACATTCGATGCGCTATCGCCCACGAGCAGAATGTCGAGCCCGGCATCGTCGAGGATTTTCGCCGTCGAGAAATCGTAGGCGGTCAGCGCGGCGATTTTCTCGCCTCGAGTCTTCATCTCGGCGATGCGAGCCGTGGTGATGCGGCGCCGGTCCGAGGATGGTTTGGCGGATGGGTGGATTGGCATAAGCTGTTATAGCACTGCGATGCGTGGCCGCGATACTGACGAGCCAGGTGCGCCCGAGGAGCGCCTACCAGTCCTTCGGGTGGCCCCGTTCCCCAGCCAGCCAGCGCCGGCCGCGCGCGTAGAGCGCCTCGACCGCGGCGCCCCGCAGCCCCGGCATGTCCTGCTTGACGGCATAGCCGAGCCGTGCCTGCAGATAGGCCAGGTGACGATAGCCGTCCGGGAAGCTGCCGAGCAGCGCGGCATCGAGCGCGGGCGCCTGCCGCGGATCGAGCGGATCGAGCCGGTCCTTTTCGTAGATCGGCTGGCGCAGCACCATGCCCCAGCGACCCGAGCGCCGCTCGAGGAAGTCATAGAAGCGACCCGTGCATAGCACGTCGCAGAGTACCCCCTCCACCGCCGCCCGCTGCAGGATCTGCATCTTGGTCTGCGCAATCGCGCGATCACCCGCGAGCTGGGCGGCATGACCGCCTTGGAAGTGCAAGATGCTCGTTGCGCCACTCATGAATACACGCCGACGCATTTCGACGAACTGGTCGGCCGGTCCCTGCGTCCACGTCGCCATCATGTAGCCATCGTCGTGCCAGAGGGCGCGAAAGCGCTCCGAATCCCCGCTGTCGCTGTAGACCACCCAATCATCGATCAATTGGCGGATCAGCATCCGATCGGTCAATTCCGCGTGCACACCGTGCCTCCCCTCATCCCCAGACTTCCTGCGCCACCTCGACGATCAGCCGCAGCTTCGCCCACTGTTCGTCCTCGGTGAGGAGGTTTCCCTCCTCTGTCGAGGCAAATCCACACTGACCGGATAAGCAGAGCTGATCGAGGCTCGTGAATCGCCCCGCGGCGTCGATGCGCCGTTTGAGCTCGTCCTTGCTCTCGAGCGCTGCCGATTTCGTCGTCACCAGTCCGAGTACGGCTTGCTTGTCCCTGGGCAGCAGTCGCAGCGGCTCGAAGCCGCCCGAGCGCTCGGTGTCGTATTCCATGAAATAGGCGTGCACGTTGATCTTGTTGAACAGTACGTCCTGCACGGCCTCGTAGCCGCCTCGGCCCATGAACGTGGATTGGTAGTTGCCGCGGCAAAGGTGCATGCAGACCCTCATATCGGAGGGAATATCCGCTATCGCGACATTGATGAGATCGGCGTACACCTCACTGAGCGTCTGCGGCTCGTCGCCGCGCTCCTGCATCTGCCGGCGATACTTCTCGTCACACAGCATCGCGATGAATACTTCATCGAGCTGCAGGTATCGGCACCCGGCATCCGCGAGCGCACGTACGAACTTCCTGTACGCCTGACCGAGATCCTCGAAAAGCTCCCGAAGGGTGGGATATACGTCCCGATCGATGGGCATGCGTGTCGGACGTCCATAGATGGCCGAGGGGGCTGGGATCGTCATCTTCGGTATGCGCCGCGTATGGTCGGCGACGAACTCGAAGTCCTCGATCATGCGGTGCCCGGAAAACCCGAGCTTGCCCGTGACCCGTACACCTTCGTTGCGCGTCCGGGCGCCGGCGAAGCTTACGCCCGTCTCCATGACGTGGCGCTCGACACCATCGAGTCCCCATAGAAAATCCAGGTGCCACCAGGAGCGGCGAAATTCGCCATCCGTAACTGCCTGCAGGCCAATGTCCTCCTGCATCTTGATCGCACTCTCGATGGCACGGTCCTCGGCCGCCCTGAGTTCGGCAGGCCCCAGTTCCCCCGTGGCCAGCCGGCTACGCGCTTCCCTGAGCGCCCGGGGCCGCAGCAGGCTACCGACGTGATCGGCCCGGAAGGGGGGGCTGCTCCGTGGCATGTTTGCGATAACTCCGGGCTGCACCGACTGTGCGTGTCGCTTCAGTGTCGCCGTTTTACGACACGGTGGCCAGCGATATCCACTTCTGCGGTGGGGAAGCAATATCCATCTGTGCGGTGGGTAGTTCAGTTTGGTTGCGGGCGCGGCCGAGTGCGTAAGCCGTGAGAGCTTTTCCGAGCGGTAGCGCTCAGCATGCCCGGTGCACATGGAGTATCGTGCGAGCCGCCGATTCACGGACAGTCCTTTCCGCCGCAGACTCGTCCGGGGGGCAATCTACGTATGGCTTGCGTAGCGCCGCTCAGCTGTACCGGGGCATATGAGCGTAGAACCGAGTGATTCGATGAGCGAGCTCTGGACGAGGTGGCAGGGGCATGCCATCAACGCCGTGTTTTCCCTCGGCCGCTGTATCGGCTGCTCGGATCACAGCGGAGTTTTTCTCACCGAGTCCGCGGCGCTGGGCACGGTCGCGATCAAGCTCGTTCCCACCACTCGGGCACTGGCGGAATCGCAGCTACCGCGATGGAAGAGGGCAGGAGCTCTTGCGCATCCGCATCTGCTGCGCATGTGGGAGTGGGGCGGCTGCCAGCTGGATGGGCTGCCCCATCTGTATGTCGTCATGGAGTACGCCGATCAGACGCTGGCGCAGCTGCTGGTCCAGCGTGCTCTCACCGAGACAGAAGCGCGAGAAATGCTGCCGCCCGTGCTGGATGCGCTGGCGTTCCTTCACGGCCGCGGTCTCGTGCAAGGCCGGTTGAAGCCGGCGAACATCCTGGTGGTCGCGGATCAGTTGAAGCTGGCAAGCGATACGATCTGTCGGTTCGGTGAAGGCGTGATCGGTACCGGCACACCCACCCCCACCCCCACCATATACGATCCGTTGGAAAGCCGGCGCGTGAGCAGCTCTGCTGCCGGTGATATCCGGGCGCTGGGGGTCAGCCTGTTCGAGGCGCTCACTCGCCGACCGCCCTCGGCGTTGGGCGAACGCGAGCAACGCCTGGTCCTACCGCCCGATTTCTGCCCAACGTTCCGTGACATCGTGGCCGCATGTCTGAGCGGTCACCCGCAGGATCGGCCCAGCCTGGCGGATCTCATGGCATTTGCGCGCGAACAATCGACCGGGTCTGAGGCTCCTCGAGCCACTGCCGAACCGGCGACGACCAAATCGCGGGGCCCTTATATTGCGGTGCTCGGAGTGCTGGTGATTCTCGGGCTGGGCTGGACTGCAGGCCACCTGTTCAGAGCCAGTCGCACCCACGCCCAGCCTGCACTTGCTGTTCCGGCCGCTGCAGATTCGCCGCTGCGGACCCCGGGCGCCAACGCATTCGAGGCGGCGACGCTGCGGGCACGCGTGGCAGCCGTGCATTCCACCGGTTCTGCCGGCCGCGGCGCCACGCTCGCATCGACAGTCGAGCTTCATGAAGTGATCCCTGACGTTCCGCGCAGCGCCCGCCGCACGATCCGGGGTCATATCGAGGTGTGGGTGCGAGTCATCGTGGAGCAGGACGGTTCGGTGCAGAAGGCCGTAACGGATCTGCCCGGTCCGAGCAGGTATTTCCGGCGGCTCGCCATCGAGGCAGCTGAGAAGTGGACGTTTCCACCCGCGGAGGGACCGGCGAGGCGCCTGATGCAGGTTCGGTTCGACTTCAGTCGCGACGGCACGACGGGCCGCGCCGTCACGCTCGATTGAGCCGGCGGGCCGCTGTCTGCGTGGGCGGACTATTGTCTTGCCAATTGCGTCGACAGCGCCAGCTGCAGTTCATCGGCGAGTCGATTATGCACGCTGCCATCCAGAATTCGATTCACCGAGGCCGACCCATAGTACGCCTCGTCCAGCGTCGAATTGGTGACCACGTCAGTCGCGTTGAAGGCTAGCCCGCCAAACAGACCCGCCTCCCCGGTCCACACGACGACATCCGCCTTCGAAGCCGTGGACGCAATTCTCGCGTCGCCGGAAAACCTCGCGACCGTCAGACCAGCATCGGCTTCCAGACCGGCTCTGACGTTCCGATCCTCGAACGTCTGCACCGCGCGCGAGGTCATCAGCACGTACGCCACCGGACCCACCTCGGCGCCAGCCTGAAATCCGAAGCTCACGCCGCCGAGCGTGAAAAACGCCGGATCGCTCCAGCGACCATCGTGGCGTGCGAGCAGGACACCCACGCCGCTGTGACTGCCGATGACGAAAGCCGCTTTTGTATAATCGGGCACGATCAGCAGGCCCTTGGCGTCGCGTAACAGGGACCCGGTTGCCGGTTGCGACTTCATTTGATAGATCACGTCGACCGCCTGGTCTACTCGTCTCTGCGCATCCGATTGCCGCGTCTGCGTCACGATCAGCACGGTAGCGCAGCCTGAGAGGGCCAGGCTCGCGGTCAACAGCAGTGTGATTGACGGGACTCTCAGACTCACGGCAACCTCGGATCTTGCTGCAGATTAGCTCCCGGTCCTGCCGAGAGCGATCGCTGCAGGGGCACTATGGCCGACGGCGTGGGAGGCAACAGCCGTCATCCTCGCAGCGGTCACACGTTCCAATTTGATCCCGGCGCTGACGATCCACAGGAAGCACTGTAAGACCAGGACTGACACGAGGTGGGTGTACGGGACATAACGCATCTTCGGAGAACAATCACATGACGAGAAATAGTGATGGGACGCACGAACCGGAATCATCGGCGGTGGGCGGGCGCTCGGCGGTTGGCCTTCGGCCGGTGGTTGACGGTCGGATGGATCGGCGCGATTTCTTTCGCGGCGCGGCGCTGCTCGGCGGCTTGGGTGTCGCTGGAGTGTTGCCGCCGTTCGAGCCGCAGCGTGCACTGGCCTCGGAACCCCAGCAACCCCCGGGGGCGACGGCAGCTCTTTCGGCCCAGACGCAGCGAATCTTGCGCTGGGCCGGCCCCCCTGCGGCGGACTGGGTACGGCCGCGCGCCGGCATAGACCACGATGTCGTCGTCGTCGGTGGTGGGCAGACCGGCCTGTCCATCGCTTACGGGCTACGGCGCAAAGGTATAGGCCGCGTTCTGATCATCGACCAAGCCGATCCGGGCCAAGCCGGCATCTGGCGGACGATCGCGCGCATGAAGCAGCTGCGCACCCCCAAGACAATCGCCGGCCCCGAACACGGCAATACGGCACTGGGCTTGCGGGCGTGGTATGAAACGCTCTACGGTCCGGCGGCTTTCGAGGCCCTCGACCGGATCCCGCGCCTGGTGTGGGCCGACTACCTGACGTGGTACGAGCAGATCACCGCAGCGCAGGTGCGCTATCGCACGCGGCTGCTGGACATCGAGCCGATCGGTGATGCGCTACGGCTGCATCTGGAATCCGCGGGCATACCGCGCACCGCGACGACCCGCAAGCTGGTACTGGCCAGTGGATATGCCGGCGCCGGCGGAGCCAACGTGCCGGCATTCCTGCGCCGCCTGCCGGCTCGCCTGTGGGCGCATACGGAAAAGCCCATTCAGTTCGAGCGGTTGACCGGCAAGGTGATCGGTGTGCTCGGCGCGGGCGCTTCGGCGTTCGACGCTGCGGGGGTCGCGCTGGAGCACGGCGCAGCCGAGGTGCACCTGTACAGCCGCAGAGCTTATGTCGAGTACACCAACGCCCCTGCGCCACGGATCGCTCCTGCAGTCGTCGACCGGGGATATCCGAATATGAGCGAGATGAATCATGCGCTGCCGGAAGAGGTGCGCTGGCGCAGCCAGTTGGGAAGAGAACGGGCCGTGGCCTCCGTGCCGCTGGATTCTCTGCATCGTGCGGTGTCTCACGATAACTTCCACTTGTACCTGGAGAGCCCGTGGGATCAGGTCGCGGTGACAGGGGACGGCAAAGTCGCCGTGAAGTCACGCGGCATGACGTATCGCTTCGATTACGTGATCGCCGGCACCGGCTACCGGGTCGACCTTGCGGCCCAGCCGGAGTTGGTGCGTATCCACGACTCCATTGCGCTATGGCGTGACCGCTACCGGCCCGCGCCGGGCGAGGAGGATAGGGCGAGTGGCGCTTATCCCTATCTCGGCGCCGGTTTCCAATTCCTGCCGCGCCAAGGGACTGGCGCCGACTTCCTGCGCAACATCCACTGCGCCAATCTGGCGGCAACCGTGAGCTTCAACGCGCTGATGGGCGATGTCCCGAGCATGGTGCTGCAGCCGCAACTCATTTCGGGAATCGCCCGCGACCTGTTCGTCGAGGGCATCGACCTGGCAGTCAACGAGCGGTACTTCGATATGCCCGTATCGCCACCGGATCCGGCGCCATATCGGCATGCCGTTCACAGCTGAGCGCTAATAGTCGAGGACTCCCACGTGGCCACTCGTGCGTATTACAGCTTCAGGTAGACGGACTTGACCTGGGTGTACAGGTCTATCGACTGCTTGCCAAGCTCGCGCCCGATGCCGGATTGCTTGTAGCCGCCGAATGGCGAGATCGGATCGATGTTGTTGTAGCAGTTGACCCATACGGTGCCGGCTTTCAGCGCCCGCGCTACCTGATGAGCCCGGCGAACGTCATTGGTCCAGACTGCCGCAGCGAGACCGTAGGTCGTGTCGTTGCCCTGCAGCACCGCGTCGTTTTCGTCCTTGAAGGGAATCACCGACGCGACCGGGCCAAAAATTTCCTCGCGCGCGATCCGCATGTCATTCCTCACGTGGGTGAAGATGGTTGGATCGACGAAGTAGCCCTTGCCCTTGCGAACATCCCCGCCCAGTTTCGGCTCGGCTCCCTCCTTCTTGCCGATATCCAGATAGCCCCTGACGCGCTCGAACTGCTCCTTCGATACCAGCGGACCGATCGTCGTTTGGGGATCCAGCGGATCACCGGCCTTCGCCTGCGCGGCTCGAGTGGTGAGCCGTTCGACGAACTCATCGTGAAAGTCGCGTTGCACGAACACGCGCGTGCCGGCACAGCACACCTGTCCCGACAGCGTGGTGAAGCCGGACAGTGACGTTGGCAGGCATTCATCCATATTCGCGTCTGCGAAGACGATGTTGGGCGATTTGCCACCGAGCTCGAGCGATACGCGCTTCAGATTTCCCGTCGAGGCCCTGAGGATCAGCTTGCCGACTTCCGTCGACCCGGTGAATGCGACCTTGTCGATGCCCGGATGTTCGGCGATCGCTGCTCCCGCAGTCTCACCGTATCCGGTGATGATGTTCACCACGCCCTCGGGAATTCCCGCCTCCAGCAGCAATTCGCCCAGACGCAGCGCCGTCAGCGGCGTCTGCTCGGCAGGCTTGATGACCGATACGTTGCCGCAGGCGAGCGCCGGCGCAATTTTCCATGAGAACATCGAGATCGGCCCGTTCCATGGAATGATCTGCCCGCATACTCCGACGGGCTCGCGCAACGTGTAGTTGAACATGGAGGGATCGGACGGGTTGGTTTCCCCGTAGATCTTGGTCGCCCATCCGGCGTAGTAGCGGAACGTACTGGCGGCGCCGTTTGTCATGCGATTGGCGAGCGAAATCGCCATCCCATTGTTGAGGCTCTCGAGGGTCGCCAGCTCATCGACATGCTTCTCGATCAGGTCGGCCATCCGGAGCAGATATCCCGCGCGCTGATGTGGGCCGATGCTCGACCATTTGCCCTCGAGCGCCCTGCGCGCCGCCTTCACGGCTTCGTCGACATCGGCCCTGTCGCCTTCGGCCGCCAGAGCCAGGACTTCCTCGTTGGCCGGGTTGAAGGTCTGGAAGGTCTTACCCGACTTCGCGGGCACCCACTTGCCGTCGATGAGAAGCTGTTTGGGCTTGCGCAGAAAATCCAGTACCGCGCTCGATTTGATGCCTGCCGCGGCACGTTCGATGGACGAAGCTACTGCTACCATAACACCCCCGCATGCTCGATGACGGTCACGACCTGCTCTTCAGACTACTCCTGCAGGAGCGAGGCCGCTACTCCGGGGGGCGTGTCGGGGGACCAACGCGCTCCGCGCGCGCGATCGTGGTGCCAGGGATCGAGCAATCAGGAGGAGTTGTCATGAAAAGGTTTTTCGCTTCGGGCGCAACCGTACTCGGTTGCAGCGTACTGGCGATCGTATCCGGCGCGCATGCGCAGGCTCTCGGGCCGGCGCAACAGGGAGCCGCGCAGGGAGCCACACAGGAAACCGCGCAGGAAAAAAACAACGTCGCCGTGGTGCGGGAGTTCTGGCGCGAAGTACATCAGGAATTTCACGGTAACGAGGCGCCGAAATACCTCGCGGAGGGATATGTCGAGCACAACAATGGAGGCGTAAACGGCAGTGCGCGCATGGCGCAATTCTTCGGCCATGCGCCGGCGGCGATGCGCCGGATGAAGACCGTCTCGCAGACCGTCTATGCGGGCGGCCCGTTCGTTCTGCTGCATCAGCACCGCGAACGCCCGGATGCCACGCATCCGGGAGAAACCGTCGACATCGATATGTTCGAGATGGTGAGAGTCTATGATGGGTTGCTTCAGGAGCACTGGATGTTCTACCCCGAGGGGCATGCGCCGGCGAACCAGCCGCAAACCGAACAGGAGTACAAGAACATCGCCGTGGTGACGGGTTTCTGGCACGACGTATGGGAAGGGCGCCAGGGCGATGCCGTTCCGGAGTACGTGGCTTCCGGATATATCGAGCACGGTGCCGGAGAGGCTGACGGCAGGGCGGCCATGGCCCAGCGTTTCGGACATCCGCCGGCTCCGGACCGGCCCCGGGAGAGGGTGGTATCGCAGACCATTTACGCCCGCGGCCCGTTCGTTCTGCTGCATCAGCAGCGCATGATCTCGCAGCCCTCGCAGCCGGGACAGAGCCGCAAGGTCGATCTGCTCGAGATGTTCCAGGTGTATGACGGGCTGCTGCAGCAGCACTGGACATTCTTTCCGGTGCAGGCGGGCACTGCCGCGTCATGGGGTGAGTGATCCGGTTGCGGATAGCGTCCGGCGCACCGCGCTCCCCAGCGCTCTTGTTACCGGAGACGAAGATCGGTTTAAATTGACATGTCCATATCGGTCGATCGATGCAACGCTTGGACCCTCAGGAGCTTGCCGTGCCGTTCTCGCTCTACGCTGCCATCGTACCCTCCTACCAGCAGATCCTCGGGGCTGTAGCAGGGCTGCTCGACAGAGCCGAAGCCTTCTGCACCGCCAAGTCGCTCGCGCCGACCGAGATCATTCAGGCGCGCCTGGCTTCGGACATGCTGCCTCTTGCCTTTCAGGTGAAATCGACGGTGGTGCACTCGATCGGTTCCATCGAGGCAGTACGCCGCGGGGTGTTCTCACCCGACATGAATCCGCCACCGGAATCCTTCACTGCGCTCAAGGCGCGCGTCGCCGACGCGCTCACGGCGCTGGCCGCGATTCAACCGGCCGAGGTCGACGGGTTCCTGGGCCGGGACATGCGATTCAGCTTTGGCGAGCGCAACATCGATTTTACGGCGGAGAACTTCCTGCTCTCCTTCTCGCAACCGAACTTCTACTTTCACGCAACGACCGCCTACGACATACTGCGATGGAAGGGCATTGCGATCGGCAAGCGCGATTTCATGGGCAGGCTGCGGGTGAAGAGCTGAGGACTGTACGCCGCGCCTCCGGAGGATGTGGGCGGGCGCGATCTCGGCGGACAACCACTATCCGCGCCGGCCTCAATTGCCCCCGGCTGCGCCCGCGATGGTGTAGTCGTTGCCCCGGGTGGCCTCGACGGCCAGCGGTCCCATCAGCGAGGTGCCGAACGCGGCTCCCCCGCGTCGCGGCGGCACGTTGTTCTGCTGCGTGGTGATGCGCATTTCGTTCTTGGAGATATGCGCGGTCACCTGATTATGGAACGGCAATGTGCCCGGGCCCCAATCCTCGTGCAGGATATTGAATCTGAGCGTATCGCCGTCGATGCGAAAATCGTCCAGCGCCGCCATGGTGTATTCGTTGCTGCAGCGTCCACACACCATGCCGCGCAGCGTGTCGCCGACTCTGCGGATGATGAAGAACTGCTTGTCGATGCCGTTGCCAAAACCGATCCACACACCGACCACCTTGTCGGCAGTGAGCTGCTCCCAGGGTCCCGGCGGCACGTAGGGCACTCGCGGCCCGCGGGGGAATGGCACCGGCGGAACCGGGGGAGCCTGCGGGAGCCGCGACACTGGCAGTGGCAGCGGCGCCGGACCGCGCGGGTCCTTGTGCAGCACGTAGCGGAACTGGCCGCCGGCCGGGGCGCCGCTGGTGCCGCTCACGATCATTCGACCGTGGTCGAAGCGCGCATGCGCGTGATCGACATAGGCCGTGCTGCCGTCGTCGAGAACGTGTGTGACCGTGAAATTGATGCCGTCGGGGCCGAGCCGGCCGTCCACGAAGGCCAGCGTGGTCGCATCGTCGCAGTAGGTGCAGTAGATCCCGCGCACCACCGCACCGCGGATGGAGAATTCGTAAGTATGCGGGTCGCTGCCGCCCATCTCCCAGCCGCCACGGTATTGATCGCCGTTCGGCAGCTCGTGCACTCCCGGGGCGTGCGTGACCGTCGCGCGGGCCGCAGCTGCCTGCGGCGCACCGGCTGGCGTCGCACCGATTGCCGCCGCGCTGGCCGCCGCGGCGTCAGCCACCGCTGTCAGACCCAGCATCGCGGCCAGCACCAACGTGAGCTGCATGAATACCCCCGTGCCGGATATTCTACCGCGCTGCGAGCCAGCCGAGGAGCACGCGACGTTGCTTGGCCGGCAGGTTCTCGAATGCAAGCCGCGCGTTACGTGCTTCCCCGTCGTGCCAGAGAATCGCCTCCTCCAGTGAGCGCGCGCGACCATCGTGCAGCAGTGTGAGTTGCTGCTCGCGGCCGACTCGATAGCCCAGGCCCCAGAGCGGCGCGGTACGCCACAGGCTGCGCACGCGCTCGCCGCTCGCATCACGGTCCGCCAGGTCGGGCCCCAGATCGTGCAGGCGCAGATCGGTGTAGGGGCTGATGACTGCAGACACATGGCCGCCGCCGGGAGCGCTCAACACCACCGGCAGCTGGGGCCGGTGGCAGGCTGCGCAGCCAACCTGACGGAAAAGCTCGGCGCCCTGCCCATGCGCTGCAGCGGCCACGGCCGCGGCAGGCGCAGCCGGTACCGCAAGCCAACGGACGAATTCAATGACCGCATCGAACAGCTGTGCGGAAACCTCCGGAGTGCCACCGTTCGGCGCAGCACGGCAATCGCGCTCCACGCTCGTACAGTCATCGTGCGGATAGGCCGGATTCGTCAGACCCATCTCGAACGCCATCGCCTTGCCGATCTGGTCGCGGATCGATAGCGCGGTTGCCTGCCAACCGAAGCGCGCGAGCTCGCGGTGGGTGCCGATCCATCGCCAGGCCGGCAGCCCGGCGGTTACGGAGCTGCCCTCGCCGAGGATGACGGTTGCAGGAACGGCCTCGAGCAGACCATCTCCGAACAGGGGCGGTGCCAGCCGCGGCTTGATGATGGTATGCGCCGCCAGCGGACCGTAGCGCAGGTTGCTCAGCAGGTACTGCGGATCCCGTAACTCCCACGGCGTGCCATCCGGATACCGGCCATGCAGCGTTTGATAGCGTATCGTGACGCTCCCCTCGGGTCGCAAGCTCGGCAGGGAAGCGGTGTTCAGCTCCTGTCCATAACGGGGATCGCCCGCCAGAGGCGCGTCGGGTGGTCCCGGTAACTGCAGCTGCACGACCAGGTTCTGCGGCGCCGGCCCATCCCCGCGGGGGCCGCGAGCATCAGCGCCCTCGTTGTGACACTCATCGCATGATGGGGCGTTGAAGAGTGGTCCGAGTCCGTCGATGCGCGCGGCTCCGGGGGTGCCGGCGGGCACGAATGGGGTGTTGAACACCGCGTGACCCAGTCGCGCGCGCGCCAGCTTGGCGGGATCGAGCATGCGAAAGAACGGAGGATCACGCGAATTGACGAAGACCTCGACACCCAGCGGCGGTGGCGTCGCGCCTGCCGCCGTAGCTGCGCAGCACAGGCACAGCGCCAGGAGCCGCTGTCCGCCCGGTTTCAATCGGCCGCAACTCCCACCACTCAATGAGGGCTTGGAGCGGCTGTCGGCGCGGGGGTAATGCTCACCCGTACTTCAGAGGCATTCGCGCCGCTGAACTGCAGCCACAACTGTCGATGTGCGCGCATTACGAACTCGACGATCTTGTGCGGACCACTGCACCCGTGCTGCCCCTGGAAATCCTGGGTCGGAAGCAGTTTCCCGTCATCGACCACATCGATCCAGAACGGACGATCCAGAGAGATGCGGTAGCTGCCGGTCTGCGGGACGGTGAATTTCACCAGACCCGCGTAGTCTGCATCGGTCAGCATCGTCTTGCCGGGCGGCATCTCGAAGTGTACTCGTTGCTGGGGGGTGAGCTGCAGCACATAGAAACGATCGACGCGGATTTGCGCCGCACCCGCTGGGGCGCGGCCTGCGTGCATCACGTGCGGCTGGCTGGCGAACAGAGCAAGTTCCTCATGGACATCCCATGAGAAGCCCTTGCAGGCCGCCTGCGCCGTCGACACCACCAGGAGACTCACCACCAGCGCGGCCGCGCCGGTCCAACGCGCCCTGCAGCAGTTCATAGTCAATGCCGTCCCGATGGATCTCGCTATATTGGTTGGTATATACCGATTCTAGGGTGGGCCAAGCCTGCATTCAAGTGCCCTCATGCGTCGTGCCCGCATGCCTCGGGGACATTGCTCGAGCGGCGAGCAGGATGGGAATCACGGCCGCCAGCTGTACGGCAGCCGCCAGGCAGGCGGTGGCGATCACGGAGCGGGCGTAGAGGGCGCCCTGCAGTGCGCTGCCCGCGAACCACGCGATGCCGAACATCGCGGTGAACAATCCATAGGCCCGGGCGCGCCGTTGCACCGGCACCAGGTTCGCCACCGCTGAAGACATCAGGGATTCGTGTACGCCCAGGCCCAAGCCCCACAGTGCCGTGCCGGTCAACGCCGGCCAGAAATTACCCAGGAAGACCAGGGGAGCGTATACCGCGATCACTGCGGTGACGGGTACCAGCACGATCAAGCCATGCCGATCGAAGGCGCGGCCGGCGAGGAGGGAGCCGAGCCCCGCCGTTGCCATCGCCAGCGCGTACACGGCGGGAATCACCGAGGCGCTCATGATGCGCGCCAGCGCGAAGTGATATGAAATCAGCGCGTAATCGGCAAATCCGAATCCCACCAGCGCCGATCCGGCCGCATACCACCAAAACGCGCCGGGGAGCCGCTCGCTGCCTGCAGCGCTGGTGGACGGCGCACTGATGCGTCCGGCTCGAGGGTATCGCAGGCGCACGGCGCCCACCAGCAGCAGAGTGATCAACGCCGAGGGACCCAGCCAGCCGAATGCCGCGTGGTAATCCTGGCGCAGTGAGAGCACCAACGCGGCCAGCAACGGCCCGAGCATCGCGCCGCTCTGGTCGAGCGCTGCATGCAGACCAAACGCCCAGCCTTGGCCGATGACCTCCCCGGCGCGCGATAACATCACGTCCCGCGGCGGGTTACGCGTGGCCTTGCCGATCCTTTCCAGGATGATCAATGCTGCGGCTGCCGGCCAGCTGCCGGCGAGCGCAAGGGCCGGCACTGCGAGCATCTGCACGACGTAGCCCACGAGTGTCATGGGCCAATACAGTCGCGCTCGGTCCGCCAGGCCCCCGGAAGCCAGCCGCAGCGTGTAGCCGAGCAGCTCGCCTGCGCCGCTGATTACGCCGACGGCGACACTGCTGGCGCCCAGTGTCGCGAGGTATGGCCCGGCAATCGAGCGCATGCCTTCGTAGGTCAGGTCCGCAAACAGGCTGACCACACCGAACGCGACCACGAACTGCAGCGCGGGCGCCGGCTTCAGCGCATGTCGAGCGTCACCGTATCGTTTCATTCAGCCCGGTTGACCCAGCCCACCAGCCGGCAGGGCTGGATCGCATCGACGGTCGATCGGCTCAGGAGATCAGCTCAGGAGATCAGCTCAGAACGATCGCCGCCGCCAGTATCGCCACCACGAGGCTCACCAGCACGTAGCCGGCGTAGACCGTGACCTTGCCGTGATGCATGCGCGCAAGCACGCGAGCCCACGCCTGCATGCCGGACATGAGCGGACCGAGCAGCAGGCGGCCGAACAGGTGCACGTGTACCACCTTCTGCTCCCGCGCAGTGACGAACGCACCCTGGCGCTGCTCCTGCCGGGCGACCTCGGGGTTGAGCACTGCATCGAACAGCACGCGTACCGGCGAGGCGAACGTCGTCGCGGTGTAAGCCATTTCGGGTCGCACGCGTGGGATGCCGCCGTTCCAGGGAATGCGGCGCAGGACCTGGCGGCGCCGGCGCAGCACGCGAGCCAGTACCCATACGACGAACAGCGCGCAGACCAGCACCGCAAATATCAGCACGGTGGACATGGCGTAGACCACGCCGGCACGTGGCGCATCGGAATGCAGCACCACCAGGCCGCGCAGCGGCAGCAGCCCGCGTCCGAGCTGGGCGCCGAGCTGGGTGAGATCGTGCACGACCCCGGCGGGCAGAGAGGCAGCGTGGCCAAAGAAGGCTGGCACCAGAGCAGCGGTGGCATCGACCCCTATCAACGGGGCCGCGAGGCGTCCGAGCACCGGGATCACACCGGTGGCCCATACGCCGAGCCCGAAGCAGATAACGATCAGCAGCGTCATCGAGGCGGTCACGCTCCCCGGCATGCGAGGCGCATCGGCAGCTGCGCGCGAACGCGGCAGACCCAGCAGCGTCGCGGTCGCGAGCATGGTGAAGCAGGTCACGGCGAGGCCCGCCGTCAGCGCCAGCGCTGCGCCCGACAGTGCGAACACGATGCGCACCGGCACTGGACCGAGCTCGACGATGCGCAGCAGCGATTGCAAGGTCAGCCACTCGCTGACGAAGCCGTTGAAGGGTGGCAGCGACGCGATCGCGAAGCACCCCAGCAGGAACACCGTGCCGAACAGCGGAGCGCGCCGGAGCAGCCCGCCCAGCAGGTTCACATCGTCGTGGCCGATGACATTGCCGATACCACCGGACCCGATGAACAGCAGGGTCTTGTATGCGGAGTGGTTCATCATGTGGTAGAGACCGGCGATCAGCGCCAGCCCGCCCAGCACCGGGCGATGCATCGCCGTGAAGGCGAAACCGGCGCCGAGCGCCGCGACGATGATACCGAGGTTCTCGACCGAGCTGTGCGTCAGGAGCCGCGTCATGTTGCTATCGGTCAGCGCGTACATGATGCCGAGCAGCGCCGTGAGCGCACCGACTACCAGTACGATCAGTGCCGGCCACAAGGCGTGGCTCGCGAGCGGTCCGTCCACCACCCACAGCGTGAATACGCCGAGGTTCAAGGTGGCGCCCGAGAACAGCGGCAGCACGCCGCGTGGCGCGGCGGAATAGGCGTCGGCCATCCAGGCGTTGACCGGTATGATGGCGGTCTTGACGCCGAAGCCGAAAAACGTCAGCAGGAAGCCGGCCCATATGACTCCGGCCGGGAGCCGCGGCACGGCGGAGGCGATCCCGGCCAGCGAGAAAGTCCCAGCGGCGCCGGCCAGCAGCAGCAGGCCCGCCAGCGCGGCCAGCGCCCCGGCTTCCGAAAACGCGAGCGTGACCAGGCCGGCGCGGGTTTCGATCAGCCGCCCACGGCCGAGGAACACCAGGCTCGCCAGCGCGAGCGACATCATCTCCCAGGCGAACAGCAGGCTCGTCACGCCCGCGGCGATCAGCACCACAACCAGGGCGGCAAACAGCGCCACGGTGACCGCCAGCACCAGGCGCGCGCTCGAGCGCGCCCGCTCCCGCACGTCGCGCAGCAAGAACGGCGCTGATACCGCATACACGCTGGCGGCGATGATCAGGAAGAAGCCACGCAACCGGTCCAGCGCGAAACCGAATCCCGGCAGGATCGCCAGTGCGCCGGGCGTCACCTGTTGCACGGAGCCCGACGCCATGACATGCACGCTGGCGATGAGTATCAGCAGCACGGCGGCCCAGCTGCCGGCCAGATAGCCCAGGGTTCGACTGCGTGATGGCGGGACGAACGATACACAAAGCGCGAACGCGAGGGCCAGAAACGCCCAGGAAATGAGATTCATGGCAAATACAGGATCCTTGTCGCGAGCATCACTACGATCAGACTGGCCAGAACATACCCGGCGTACGCAGTTATCCTTCCGTGGTGCACCGCTGCCAGGCGCCCGGCCAGCCACTGCGCGGCGTTGTCCAACGGGCGAATGAGCACGCGATCGACCAGTTGCAGGCGCACTTCACGGTCCTGTCGCGCGGTCAGGAAGGCGCCCTGGTACCTTTCCTGCCGGGAGACCTGGGGATCGAACACGGCGTGGAACAGCACCCGCACCGGTGCGGCAAAGCTGGTTGCGGTATAGCTCATCGGGGGCTGCAGGCGCGGGATGCCGCCATTCCACGGGATGCGTCGCGTCACGCGACGATGACGGCGCAACGCCCGGGCCACGAGCCAGACGATGAGCAGCATGAGCGCCAGGACCGCGAAGCTCAGCGCCGTGGACATCGCGTACACCACCGGGGCGTGTGCGCCGTCCGAATGCAGTACCACCAGGCCTCGCAGCGGCAGGACGCCGCGCCCGAGCTGGGCGCCGAGCTGGGTGAGGTCATGCACGACACCGGCAGCCAATCCATTCACGTGGCCAAAGAACGCCGGAACCAGTGCGTCGGTGGCATCGGCGCCGACGATGGGTGAGCTCACGCGGCCGAGCAACGGGATCACACCCGTGACCCACATCGCCAGGCCGAAGCACGCCAGGGCCAGCAGCGCCATGGGCAGCCACACCGTACGCGGCGCGTCGCGTGCCTCGGCCGCCGCCCGCGATCGGGGTTGGCCCAGCAGCGCGCTGGTCGTGATCATTGCAAAGCACGTCACCGCGAGGCCGGCGGCCAGCGCCAGTGCCGCGCCGGCGAGCGCGAACACGATCCGGATCGGTACCGAAGCGATCTGCACCACGCGCAGGAGCGACTGCAGCAACATCCATTCGCTGGCGAAGCCGTTCAGGGGTGCCAGCCCCGCGATCGCAAACGCACCGATCACGAACAGGCTGCCGAACAGGGGCAGCCGCCGCAGCAGCCCGCCCATGCGGTCCAGATCGTGGGTACCGGTGGCGGCGTCCAGGCCGCCGGCACCGAGGAACAGCAGCGCCTTGTAGGCTGAATGGTTCAGCATGTGATACAGCCCGGCGATCAGTGCGAGGCCGCCCAGCACCGGATGCCCGAGCGCGGCAAACGCGAAGCCCGCCCCGAATCCGGCCGTCGCGATTCCCATGTTCTCGATCGAGCTCTGCGCGAGCAGTCGTTTCAGGTCGCGCTCGACCATCGCGTACATGATGCCCGTCAA
>JASHPX010000377.1 GCA_030037905.1 Gammaproteobacteria bacterium | reverse complement strand
GTCATCGGCGCGCGCGCCGTGCATGGCATCGAGCAGCTCGACCGTGTGCTCGAAGTCGACCAGACCCCCATCGGACGCACGCCGCGCTCCTGCCCAGCCACGTACGTCGGCTTCTGGGACGACATCCGCCGCGTGTTCGCGGGCACCAACGAGGCGCGTGTGCGCGGCTATACCGCGAGCCGTTTCTCCTTCAATACCAGCGGCGGGCGCTGCAACGAATGCGACGGCGCCGGCACGCGCACCATCGAGATGAGCTTCCTGCCCGACGTCAAGGTGCTGTGCGAGCGCTGCGGCGGACGGCGTTTCGACCGCGAGACCCTGGAAATCCAGTGGCGCGGCCGCTCGATCGGCGAAGTGCTGGAGATGAACGTCGACGACGCAGTAACGTTCTTCGCGGCTCACTCACGCATCGCCCGGCCGCTGCGGTTGCTGTCGGACGTGGGTCTGGGGTATCTCACTCTGGGCCAGCCGAGCCCAACGCTGTCGGGCGGAGAGGCTCAACGCATCAAGCTGGTCACGGAGCTCGCGCGTCTGAGTGATTCGCCGCGCAACCGCTCGGGCCACACGCTCTATGTCCTCGACGAGCCCACCGTCGGACTGCACATGGCCGACGTCGAAAAACTCATCGCCGTGTTGCATCGGCTGGTCGACGCCGGGCACTCGATCGTGCTGATCGAGCACAATCTCGACATCATCGCCGAGGCGGACTGGATCATCGATCTGGGGCCGGAGGCCGGCAGTGCCGGCGGCCGCGTGGTCGCCGCCGGCCCACCCGCGGCCGTTGCCGCGCGCCCCGAGCGCTCGCATACTGGGGCGGCCCTGGCGCGTTTCCTCGCCGAACGGGCTGCCTGAGTGGATCGCCTGAGGAACCCAATCACGGACCGTCGGCATGGGACATAACCTCGTGTGCTGGAAGTGTGGCGCGGATCTTGCGGCACTGTCGCTGCCGCTGATGCGCCGTGACGAATGCCCGCGCTGCCACGCCGAGCTGCACGTGTGCCGTATGTGCGTGGATTACGATGTACACGTCGCCAAGCACTGTCGCGAGCCCACGGCCGAGGAAGTCTCGGACAAGACGGCGGCCAATTTCTGCGATTTCTTCAAGCCGCGCCCGGGCGCCTATGTACCGCGGGACACCAGCGCCGAGACGCGCGCCCGCAGCGAGCTCGAGCGGCTGTTTGGCGGCAAGTCCTGAGAAGCTTCCGGTGTGACGTAACCGGTACGCGGGATAGCCCCAAACAACCTAAACAACGCAAACAACGCAAACAACGCAAGCATCCCAAACAACCAACGACCCAACTGGGGAGCGGTCATGAAGCCAGCCTCGACGGCAATTTGCCAGAGCCTCCTGCGCTCCGCCGGTCTCGCTGTCGTCCTCGCGATCGTGAGTCTGCCACTCACGGCCGCGCAGGCCAGCCCGGGCCCGAGCGCGACCGCGCCGATCACCCCCATCGCAGCGCCCCGAGACCGGCCCTATCCGGGCGCGATCGACCTCTCCGTGGACGCGACTGACGTCCTGCGTCGCATCTATCACGTGCACGAGACCCTCAGCGGCCTCACCCGCGACACCGTGCTGCTCTATCCGCAATGGCTGCCGGGCACGCACGCGCCGGAGGGAACCATCGACCGCCTCGGGGGGCTGCGCTTCAGCGTCAACGGCACGCCCGTCACCTGGAAGCGTGATCCGGCGAACGTCTGGGCATTTCGCCTGCACCTGCCCGCCGGCGCCAACACCTTGCAGATCGACTTCGACTACCTCTCACCCACCAGCGATGACGTCGGAGACCTGGAAGTCAGTCCCAACCTGCTGATGATCGAATGGAACGAGGTGGTGCTCTATCCGGCCGGTTACTTCTCGCGGGACATTCCCGTACAGGCGAGCCTCACGCTGCCCGCGGGCTGGCGCTTCGGCTCCGCATTGGAGGTCGATCACACCGACGGCGCGCAGACCAGCTTCAAGCGCACCAATCTCGCCACCTTCGTGGACAGTCCGCTGTATGCCGGCCGCTACTCGAGCCGCCTGGACCTCGATCCCGGCGCCGCGGTGCCCGTGCACATGGATCTGTTTGCGGATCAACCCGACGATCTGGCGGTAACGGCCTCCGAGCTGCAGGACTTTCGCGCGCTCGTGCAGCAGGCGTACCGGCTGTTCGGATCACATCACTACGATCACTACGACTTTCTGTTCTCGCTGAGTGATCAGATCCAGCACAATGGGCTCGAGCATCACCAATCCAGTGAGGACGGCAGCTACGCACACTTCATGACCCAGTGGGACAAGTACGCCTTCGACCGCGACCTGTTGGCACACGAGTACACCCACTCCTGGAACGGCAAGTTCCGGCGCCCGTTCGACTTGTGGACGCCCAATTTCAACGTACCGATGCAGGACAGCCTGCTGTGGGTCTACGAGGGACAGACGCAGTACTGGGGTCACGTGCTCACGGCCCGCGCGGGCCTGCGCACCCTGCCGCAGACGCTCGATGAGATCGCAGACTTCGCCGCCTACGAGCAAGCGAGCCCCGGGCACGAGTGGCGCCCGCTACAGGACACCACCAACGACGAGATCATCAATCCGCGGCGCCCGCAGTCGTGGCGCAATGACCAGCTGTTCGAGGATTACTACGAGGAGGGAGCGCTGATCTGGCTCGACGTCGACACCATGATCCGCCAGCTCTCGCATGGCCGGCGCTCACTGGATGACTTTGCGCGCGCTTTCTTCGGCATCGACAATGGCAGCTTCGTCACCGTCACCTACACCTTCGACGACATCGTGCGCACGTTGAACCTGGTGCAGCCGTTCGACTGGGCGCAGTTCCTGCGTCAGCGGCTGGACTCGGTCGGCCCACTGATGCTCGATGGCATACGGCGGGGGGGCTATCGTCTGGTGTATACCGACACCCAGGGCGACTACGAGCAGAACGCGGATGCGGGGCGCCATCGCGTCACGCTGCTGTACTCGATCGGTTTGACGCTCGACGACAAGGACCGTCCGGGCGGCGTCATCGAAGTGCTGTGGGGCAGTCCGGCGTTCCAGGCCGGGCTCACCACGGACACGCAGATCGTGGCCGTCAACGGCATCGCCTACAGCGGTGATGTCCTGAAGGATGCGATTCGCAGCGCGAAGAACTCGCAGGCGCCGATCGAGCTGATCGTGCGCACCGGCGACAACTACCGCACCGTGCGCCTCGACTACCACGGCGGGCTACGGTATCCGCACCTGCAGCGCGACACGAGTCGGCCCGCGCTGCTGGACGAGATTCTCGCGCCGCGGAAGTAGTCGTATCTGGCGTGGCGGGCGCAGCGCGTCTGCACCGGGCTTCGGCGGGCCGTGTCGCAGACACAGGGCCGTGTTACGGTCCGTAGGCCGTATCGCGATATTGCGTCGCAATGGCCGATATGGCCCATATGGCCGAGGTATGGCCGAGATTTGGCCGATATAGCTTGAGCTCGGGCATGGCCGATATATGGCCGATAAATCAGGCGTCCTCGCCTTCCTGCGCGCTCATCCGGACTGGATATCCGCCGCTGCGCTGCGTTCAGCGGTCGGTTCGGTGCCCGACCGGACCCTGCGCAATTGGCTTCGGGACCTCGCCAAGGACGGCGCCATCGAGTCGCGCGGCGAGCGCAAGGGCCGGCGATATCGGCGGCGCCCGGCTTCCATCGCAGGCCCCGCAGGACTCATGGTCCCCGCAGCCCGGTCGATCTTTTCACCCGATAGCGAGGAGCTGATCCAGCGCATCCAGGCGCCGATCTATACGCGCCCCCCAGCTTCTGGGGACAGGTAGAAGGACGGCTGATGGCCATGCTCGAGAGCGTCACGGATCTGACGGTGGCCCTGCTCAATGAGGCAATTCAGGCGCGGTGCGAGTACGAGTACAACCGCGAGGTGCACTCTGAGACCGGACAGACCCCGCTCGCGCGCTGCCTGGCCGGCCCCGAGGTGTCTTGCGGCCCTGTCCGGACAGCGCTGCGCTGCGAGCGAGCTGCACGCGTACCCGAATGGCGTACGTTGCGCGCCGCCGACGGCACGCTAGTGATCGACACGAGACGCTTCGAGGTTCCCAGCCGTTACCGTCATCCGCGTGACCTGGACCTGTGAGCAGAAACAGGCACAGCGCCAGAGCAGCACTTGAGCATCGCTGGATATAGCCCTCGCGCACCAGACGCTGATCGATCCAGCTCAACTGCCCGGGGCTGCGGCCGCTCAGGGCGGAGCACTCGCTTCGGCCACATCGACTCGTCTCTCGCCGAGGATGCCTTGGCCAAGCTGTGCCAACCGCTGCGAGGGCCTGCGCGATGTCGTGTAACGTGGTGTCGGTCAGACGGGGCAATCAGCCCCATTAAGATAGGGGCTTGCAGACGCAGTACGTCTTGTAACGCATCGGCGACGGCTGGGGTGCTACCGCGCCAATAGCTCAGATGCCGCGCCCGCCAAGTGCGCACCCGCTCAACGTGCGCGGCACCGTGGAAGTACTCGCGATCTCGAGCTTCTCCAGCCAGCGGCGCTGTCGTGCCGCCTTCAGCGCCGCTCGACACGCGGCCTTCGCGCAGCTCTTCTGTCGCCCGACATTGCGCCTGTCAGCCGCGAACAACTCCCCGCAATGCGACGGCGCGGACACCCGCCAGCGTGCTGCGCGAAACCAAAACCGAAGAAGACGATTTAGCGAAAGTTGGCTCGAAGGAAACGGACGAAGAAACCTCAACGTTCATACCAGCAGATCTACACGAAGATCAGGTTGCCGCTGACAGTCGCTCGGTGATTTCGCCGCGGAACATCCCTGGACTTGCCCCGGGCGACCCGGGACTACCTGACCCTGAAGCTCGGTATCCGCGAGTTCGAAACCTTCTGCTGCCTATACCTCGACAACCGGTATCCCATAATCGAATTCGTCGAGCTCTTCCGCGGCACCATCGATAGCTCCTCGGTCCACGTCGTCAAGGAGGCTCTCCGGCGCAACGTCGCCGGCGTGATTTTCGCCCATACGCACCAAGCGGAATTGCGGCCTCCACAGCCGACGAGCTTCTGACGCGCTGCCTGGTCCAGGCCTACAGCTCGTCGACATTCTGGTCCTCGATCACCTGATCGTCGCCGGTTACAGGTCGTCAGATTCTCCGAAAGAGGGCTTCTCTGAGCGGACTTCGGCCCCCCCTTTTTTTTGGCCAGCCGCAGGCTGGCCAGCCCACTCAGGCAGATACCAATGCAGCGGTTGAAAGTGACGCCACGGTTAGGTAGAGTCAAAATAGATAATTTTACGGACAGGATGTCCTCGTACCAATGGATTGGTGGGAGGGCTTCTGTGTCTCACTATAACTCGCTCGGCGCCGCGGCAACGACGCCCGGCTCCGACTTTCCCGAAACACCAAAACCCGCTGTGTGGAACGAGTTGATCCGGTTGGTGCTGCCGGTGTCGTCTCCCGTACGAGGCACGCAATGATTGCCTCGTATCCCATTTGGAGGATGTACGCCGCCCGTTCAACGGCTAAGGTCAACGGGCAGCTCGAGAGTACACAGGTTAAACGTATCTCATAAAGATTTCCGCGTTATTGGCCGGATTCAGGGAGAAGAACAACATGCAAGGGACAGCACTCGCAGCTCCCAGCCGCTGCGGCATTCGTCCGACGCATCTCGCCGGTGCCGCAAGCGGCTGTACATTCCAGGATCGCTCACATTCTCCGGTTCGGCACGCAGTGGTGATTGCTGCCATCGCCGCTCTGCTTGCCCTTTCAGGCTGCGGCGGAGGATCGTCAGGCAGCAACTCGTCCTTGAGCAGCGGTACTTCTTCATCCGGCAGCGGCAGCAGCTCAGCCACATACACCATCGGCGGCTCCATCTCCGGACTATCAGGCAGTGGTCTGGTACTCGCAAACGGCAACGACACAGTCTCACCGGCCGCCGGAGGCACCTCATTCACGTTCCCCACAGCTGTTGCTTCCGGAACAAGCTATTCAGTCACAGTTCAGACGCAACCCTCCGGCCTGACTTGTACGGTCTCAGACGGCTCAGGAACGGTGACTTCCGCCAACATCACGAGCATTCAAGTCAGCTGCTCCACCGCCGGCGCGGCCTTGAACCTGAGCACCACGACAACACTCACGAGTATTGATTCGTCGTTGCCTGCTTCCGTCGCTCAGAGCATAGCCCAAGTAGTCTCCAGCGCGGACGCGGAAGCGGTGGGCTCCTCGCTGACGATTCCGACGACGTCCACAGGGACCAATATCCCGATATTCGCACTCGATGCGAACCAAGATCTGATTCTGGCAGCGTACGCCGATTCTGCAACGACGACCCTCAGTGCCAGCAGCACGGCCGTGACCCTAGTGCTGATGGCGTTAGGGCCGCTGCCTAGCTCGGGGCCCACTTTTTCTCAGGTTGTCCAAAATGTACAGTCCACGAATGGATACGCAACTCTGGTGCAATCCATCGATGCCGCATTGACCGCCGGGACACCGCCATTGCAATCGACCTTGGTCGTGCAGAATGTCGTCACAGTGGCGAGCCAAAGCTCGCAGATGCTGGCGAGCGAGAGCGCATCCTCCGCGGTAGCACGTGCGCAAACCGCTACGATGCCATCAACGCAGGTGACGAACCAGCTTCCGTTCCAAATTGTGGGATCCTCGCTATCGACCACGCAATGGTCCGTCTATACAACCAGCGCCACATCATCGGGAGGACTGAACGTCGTCAACAGCATGCCCATTGAGTGGTATGCCGACTCGTTCGATCAGGACGGTACCTCCTTTTACGATCCTGGTTCCGAAGTTATCCTGGATGCGCCCGTGACGTTCCTCGACGGCATAGGCACTTATACGACTGCCGGGTCCTTGCTGGGCAACGGCGCAGAGTTCTCCGTGACGCTCTCACAGACGGAACAGACCGAACAGGCTAACATCAATCAGGATATTGCGGACACGATGACCGCGCTTGTTGGCCTTCTTACACAGCAACCCCCGGGCGTTGTGGCGCCCTGCAGTGATCAGGTTTCGGCTGCTATCGCGAACACGCTCTTCACTGCGAACGGGCTAGCTGGGGCACCTACCGGGGGCGAGGCAGGTGCGATTGTTATAAGCAACTTTACTGCGGGGACCTTGTATCAGGCGGTCAAGACCGCCTTTGGATGCCTACAGATTAATCCTGTCGCCGCCATCGCAAACCTCAGCAGCTATGTGGTTCCGTATGTGGGGTGGGTGCACGCTTTTATTGGACTAATAGAGGAGGGTAATTCAATTGCCGACACCGTCGGGTTAATAGAGCCCTGGTATCTGACGCTACATTACTGGAATGAGTCGATATCCGATGGTGTCTGTGAGGGCCCACAGAATGGCGCCTATGTCATCGTCAATTGCGCCCATTCCTTCACTATCGCCGCACCGTCGACACTGGTAGTGGGCGCGAGTGCGCCGGTACAGATCCAGGCTCTTGATGCAAACATGAATCCCACGTTGTACGATTCCTACAACACGCTGAGCTGGACCGCCCTTCCGCAAGATCCAAGCATAGTCACCCTCAGCGCTTCGCAGAGTAGCGCGAGCGGTCAGGAAGTGACGGGTACCTCGGCCGGTACGGCCACGGTTACTGTTACAGATCCGTATACTATGGCAACAGGATCTGGCACCGTGACTGTAGCCTTGGCGCAGGCCACGGTAAGCTTGTCTGTCAGCCCGTCATTGGCGCACGTGGGCAGCCCGGTAACTTTCAGTATTACTGTCAGCCCATCGTCCGCAAACGGAAGCGCCCCGCCTCCGGCTGGTAGTGTTGCCGTCGAAGACTCGACGGGTACGACCCTTTGTACCGCTCAGCTCGACGCTTCCGCAAGCGGAACTTGCAGCTACATATTCTCCAACGCCGGTACCGTCGCAGTCAGTGCGGTGTTTAGCGAAGCTTTAATTTATGTCACTGCGACCTCAAATACCGTAGCTGTGACCGTGACCGACCTACCGTTCTATTCGCTCACGGATCTGGGTACCCTCGGCGGCACCGAGAGCTTCGGGACAGCCATCAACGCAAGCGGACAGGTCACCGGCTATTCTTACACCTCTGGAAACGCTGCAATTCACGCCTTTCTTTACACTGGATCCATGGTGGACCTGCAATTGGCGGCTGCAACCTCGTATCCATCGTGCATTGATTCTACCGATACAGCAAGCTACGGCTACGGTTTAAACGATAGTGGGGAGGTGGTGGGACAATGTTACCCAGGCGTAAATGGCGATGGGGATGCATTCCTATACAGCAACGGTGTGATGGTCGATTTTGGGCCACAAGTACCATGCGGCGATTTGTACGTTTGCCAAGGGGAAGGATTCGGAGAGGCTTGGGCAATCAATGACAGCGGGCAAATGACGGGGACGGCGAGCGTAGCAGCCGGTACCACAACTCTTTATCCATTTGACTATCCGTTCGTGTGTGACACTGGAGGCGGCTGCTTGTCCTTAAACAGTTCGGCGGTGTCACAGCCTTACTATTACAATGTCGGGGCTGGGCTTGCCATCAACAGCAATGGAGAAGTTGCCGGCTATGAAAGCATCCAGGACAACACGGGGTCGTCGAACCTGACGGCATTTATCTGGGACGGTAACCCCTCCGATGCAGCGCAACTCCTAAGTACTTTGGGCGGCACAGAGAGTTATGCGCTGGGCATTAATGCGACCGGGCAGGTGACAGGGTGGTCCACTACTGCGAGCGGCGCGGAACACGCTTTTCTCCAGAGTAACGACTCGATGCTGGATTTGGGCACGCTAGGGGGTACAGCCAGCGTAGGCCAAGGCATCAATGCAAGTGGTGAGGTAACCGGGTACTACTCGACTCCAAGTAACGTTACGCATGCGTTTATTTGGAGCAACGAGCAAATGGTCGACCTCAATGCTCTCCTGGATCCCTCGAACGCGCTGGCGCCGTACGTCACATTGCAAGAAGGCTTCGGAATTAACGACTCGGGCTGGATAGTGGCGGACGGCGTTGATAGCCGTACCAATCAAACGCATGCCTACGTACTTGTTCCGGAACAGTGAGGAACTCGCATTGTCCACATTCCCCGACCCCTCGGAAGCCATCCGATAACATGTTTGCTGGCTTCCGCCGCGGCGCATACCTCGATTCGCCTTGAGCAACCCGGAACTACCTGACGCTGAGACGCCCCACCCGCGAGTTTGAGACCTTCTGTTGTCTATACCTCGACAACCGGCACCGCCTATAGTAGTCGAATCCATCGAGCTCTTCCGTGACACCATCGCCAGGGAGCCACCAGATGATCGAACAGCGCCGCCTTGTGCTTCAGCAGGTGTAGTACGCGTATTCTTTTCCGTTCTTCTTGCGGACCGTGGCGCGCAGGAACATACGGGGTCCCATTATGCGCACCACCGCTGCCCCGACCAGAAGGTAGGTCTTCACTACAGCCACTTGCGCCCGGCACCGCGCGCAAGTGCTTGGTTTGCCATCACCAGCGGCGCCTGCCAACCGAGGGCGAATCCGGGAAGGCTAGTGTTACCGGGCCCCGGTCGAGGGTCAGCGGCGCCCGTATCGAGCATGCCCTGCACCTCCCGTCCCACCCGCCGCAGCGCCCGATCGGCCGCCTCGCCGAGCGTCGCAACGATCGCCCGTCGCAACGCCGGATCACCGGCCACCGCCGCCTTCCAGAACCACTCGGCCGCGCGCGCGCCGTGGCCCCGTTGCGCGAGCATCAGCGCGTGATTGAATTGCCCGCGAAAGTAGCCGCGCTCGGCCGATCGCTCGTACCAGTAGGCCGCTTCCGCCGGGCGGCGCTCGCAGCCCCAGCCCTCTTCCAGGCAGCGGCCGACGAGATTCATCGCGCGCTCGTGACCCTGTTGCGCGGCCGCGAGGTACCAGCGCAGCGCCGCTCGCCGGTCGCGCGCCACTCCGCGGCCATCGAACAGCAGGTTGCCGAAGTTGTACTGTCCCCAGTCGTGGCCGGTTGCGGCGGAGCTGCGATAGCTCGCGGCCGCGAGCATGAGGTTCTGCGGCACGCCCCAGCCCAGCTCGTGGCAGCGTCCAACCATATTCATGGCCTCGGCATCCCCGCCGGCCGCGGCGCGCGCAAACCAGCCGTAAGCCGCCGCGGGATCGCGCGCGTATCCACACCCCTCGAGCAGCATGCGCCCGAGGCGTAGCTGCGCGGCCGGCACGCCGCATTCCGCGGCGCTCAGGACCCACTCCGCCGCCTCGGTCGCATCGCAGCCGAGCAGCGCGTGCAGCTGTCCGCCGCTCATGCGCAGGAGCCGCTGCAGGCGCAGCTGGTGCGCCTCCAGTGCGGCGGCGCGCGCCAGCTGTGCCGCCGTCAGCGCCGGAGCCGTGCGTGTACGCCTCACCGATCGCGCCTCACTGCGCGTCGCGAACCGCGCCTCACGAGCTTCGTCTCACGCCGCATCTACAGCAGCGCCCAGCGGCGCAGCAGGTTGTGATAGCACGCCGTGAGCTGCAGCAACGGCTCGCGCGCCGCGCCTGCGCCGGCCGCGCCGCTGAGCTGTCGGATGGCGCTGTCCAGCTCGAACAGCAGCGAGCGGTCCGCGTCCTCGCGTACCATGCTCTGCACCCAGAAAAAGGCCGCCAGCCGCGTACCGCGCGTCACCGGTGCGACGCTGTGGCGGCTGCTGGCCGGATACACCACCATATCTCCAGCGTCGAGCTTCACGCTGTGGGTACCAAACGTATCTTCGATCATGAGCTCGCCCCCGTCGTAGTCCGCGGGCGCGCTGAGGAACAGCGTGGCCGACACGTCGATGCGTAGCCGGTGATGCGTGCCGGGGATTTGTCGCACGGCGTTGTCGACGTGGTCCCCGAATCCCATGCCGGGCTCGTAGCGATTGAACAGCGGCGGATAGACGTGGCGCGGTAACGCCGCACTGATGAATAGCGCGTTGCGCTCCAGAGCGCGGACGACCGTTTCGCCGGCCTCGCGCGCCGCGGGCGCATCCTGCGGCAATTGCAGGTTGTGCTTCACCGGTGCAGATTGGTGGCCCGCAGTGACACGACCATCCTCCCAGGCAGCCGCGTGCAGGCGGGACAGCAATTCCGCCAACTGTACGGCATCCAGCACCACGGGGACACGCACGATCATCGGCTCAGAAGCTCATGCGCGCGCTCAGCGCCACGCTGCGCCCCGGACCGGGTATCGCGTGGTTCTCCGACACGCTGGTGTAGTAGAGCCCGTCGTAGTAGAGACGGTTGAACAGGTTGAAGCCGTTGAGCTGCAGCTGCAGCTGCCGGCTCACGGTGTACGACGCCATGGCGTTCCAAACGACGTAGCCGGGCACATTGGCCGCCTCGGCGCTGTCGGCGAAGCGCTTGCTGAGCCAGTTGCACCCACCGCCGATCTCCCAGCCGGCCGGCAGCTCGTACTCGCTCCACAGGTTGAGCGCGTTGTGCGCGACATTGGGCATGATCTTGCCGATGTCGGCCGCGGTACCCGAGGCGATCGTGCGCCCGTCGAGATAGGTATAGCCGGCAGTGATCTCCCAGTGCCGCGCGAGGTAGCCCGAGGCATCCGCCTCCACGCCGTTGACGCGCTCGTTGCCGTTCAGCACCGTGATACTGGGGTTGTCCGGATCGTTGGTCTGGGCGTTATCCACCTCCGTATGGAACAGCGCGCCGGTCAGGAGCAGCTTGTCGTCGAGCCAGTCGCTCTTGGCGCCGGCCTCGTAGGTCTTGGCCTTCACCGGCCCGAGGTCCGCGGTCTTGGTGGTCAGTGTCAACGCCTCGGCGGACGGATCGAACGAGGTGCCATAGGAGAGGTAGTAGGTTTGATGCGCCGTCGGCTCGATCAGCAGCGCCGCGCGCGGGCTGCCCAGACGGTTCAGCTCCGTGAAGTGCAGCAGCGCTCCGCTCGAGAGCGTCACCTGGCGGTAGTCGGCGGAGAAATAGTCATAGCGGAATCCACCCGTCAGTGACACGTAACGCCCGAATCCGAGCGTATCGATCACGTAGGCACCGCCCGAGGGCGCCACCGTGTCCTGCTCGGAGGACAGCGGCTCGACGGGCATCGTCTCGTAAGGATCCGGATCGAGCAGCGGTGTCTCGGGAATGTAGTTGTTGTTGGTATTGAAAGGATTCACGTACCGATCAATCAGCGAGGTCTGCCGGGCGATCTCCAGCCCCGCCACGAGGGCGTGGCTGATGAAGCCGGTCTCGAAGCGCGCGGTCAGATCGATCTGATCATCCAGGTTGGTCTGCACACCGGTGCTGTCGGGGGCGTCGCGCCCTACCAGGATGTCCGCGAACGGCTCGCCCGGCGCCGGCGGCGTCGTGCCGAAATTGGGTGCGTCGAACAGATAGTCGAAGTCATAGTTCGCGTAACGCAGCGTGTTGGCGAGCGTCAGGTCGTCGGAGAAACTGTGTACGTAGCGCGCCGTGACGAGGTCATCGTCGGCTGTGGCGCGATTGGATGCCAGACCGTAGAACGCCTCGCGCGGCACCGGCGGCAGCTGCCCGTTGACGAACGGCACGCCGACGTCCGGAACGTCGTCTTCCTGCTGGTGCAGGTAGGCGAGCGTGAAAACATCGTTGCTGCCGATCCCGGAGCTGATCGCGGGCGCCACACCCCAGCGGCCGTTATGCACCAGGTCGCGGTCGGCGACGTCGGAGGACTCGCCCATGAGATTCAATCGCACCGCGGCCTGCGGCCCGATCGGCGTATCCAGGTCGGCGGTGGCCCGATAGAGGTTGTTGCTGCCGTATTCGGCGGTCACGTCGTCCAGCGGCGTAAGGAGCGGCGCTTTGCTGACCTGGTTGATCGCGCCGCCGGTGGACCCGCGGCCGAACAGCACCGCCGAGGGACCCTTGACCACTTCGACGGACTGCAGGTCGAAGCTGTCACGCGTGTACACCGCGGCGTCGCGGATACCGTCGAGAAAAAAATCATTGAAAGCCGAGAACCCGCGCAGGTTGACGGTGTCGCCGCGGGCCGCCCCTTCCCCGGCATTGAGAGTGATCCCGGGAACGTTCTTCAGCGCGTCGGTGAGCCGCGTGTCGGCCTGGGAGCTCATGAGCTGATTGGTCACGACCGAGACGGACTGCGGCGTATTCTCCTGGTCGCTCGCGAGCTTCGTGTGCAGCAAGGGTCGCAGCCCGCTGACCGTCACCTGCTGCAGCTTCTCCTGGCTGTCGGCGATCTCATCGCTCGGCGCCGCGCCCGCGGTTGCC
>JASHPX010000376.1 GCA_030037905.1 Gammaproteobacteria bacterium | reverse complement strand
AATATGGCGTTGTACTCGCCGAGGTCGCGCAACCCATGTTCCTGGGAGACCACCGTTTCGACCTGGATGCGCACGTTGCCGTTGGGTGGGAGGACGGACCGTATGACATTGTCGGCAAGCGACCGGCCGGTATCGATGGTGGCGAGATAGCGCGGCGTGCCGCCATAGATGCCGTACGCGAGCATTCTGTCGCGGGCCGTGGGGTAGACCGCAATCCGGGCGGCGTCAAAATAATCGAAGGGCTCCAGCCTCCCCTTCCAGTCGAGTCGACCGTAGAGGGGGTTATCAGCGACATCGAGTCTGTCCATCACGCGGACGATCGATCCGCAAAGAACCAGAACGAAGGGCCGTCCCTTGGGACGGCGATTGACGTAGCGCTCCCACACGGCCGCAAGCGCTGAGTCGACGTTCTCATCGCGGCCGCCATGCAGGTACTGATATTCATCGAGGACTACGACTGTCGGCTCATCGTTTCCGAGCTCCAGGATCAGCTCGAATACCCGCCGCCAGGTTGGAAAGTCCTGCGTGCGGATCTCGGCACCACTCCAGCGGGAGATGGCCTCGAGCAGTGCACGGCGGTTGAGCTCCGGGGTGGCGTCCGACGCGGTGAAGTGGAACAGACGACTCGTCGGAAACGCATGTTGGAGCAGGAAGGTTTTTCCAACCCTCCTGCGGCCATAGAGCACGGCCATACTCGGACCGGGTCGCTCGAAGAGCTCGCGCAGGGCTTGTTGCTCGCGCTCACGGTCCACCAACACTGGGGCTAGGGGGGTCATCTGCACCCTATACCGTACTCTACTGCCATTACACAGGCATGCCAGTATACTGGCATGCTATCTCAATGGCAAAGCGTACGATCCGACGGTCTCGCACTCTCGACGACGATGTCACGCTGTTGCGGGCGCGCGCGGACCGGCACGCCTTCCTGAACAGCGCGCCGCAGATGATCATCGACGAGGTTCAGCGCGATCCGCCGCTCATTCTCGCCATCAAGGTCGCGGTCGATCGGCAGCGACCCTCCAGGCGCGGCCAATTCGTGCTCACAGCAACTGGCGCACCGCCGGCGGGGGTGAGGTGGACTTCGTCATCGACCGCAAGCGCAAACTGCTGGCGATCTAGGTTAAGGCCGGCCGCGAACCCGGGCCGCGGGACGTGGCGCACCTCAAGGCGTTTTCCACCGAATACGGGTCTGACGTTCGCGGCGGATTGATTCTGCACGGTGGCGACGAGAGCTATTGGCTAGACGAGCATATTCTGGCGACGCCCTGGTGGCGAGTGCTGTAGGGCCCGCATCGCCCGCGGGAGGCGATGACCAGAATGTTTGTTGTGGCTGGTCGCGAGCGTGAGACTTTCACGGATGCGCGCTCACCACCTCGAGGCGTGCCTGGATGCCTGCATTTCCGCAATCCCGGTCGCGGGGAGTAAGATGGGCGCTCGCCACTGACGGGGAAATCAGGGCCGTTGATGCCGACGGGCACGGGCACATGCGCCCGACGCCGCTGGTGTACCGAGAAGAATGAAAACCGATTCCACCGCGATCCTGCCCAGCGCCACGCTCGATGAGGATGCGTGGGAGGACCTGCTGTCGTACATCGAGGAGCGGCGGGTCATTCCGATCGTGGGGCCGGAGCTGCTGCAGGTGGCGACGGACCGCGGGCCAAGGCAGCTCTATGACTGGGTCGCCGAGAAACTGGTTGCACGGCTGAACGTCGCTCGTGCGGATCTACCCGAGCGCTACACATTGAATGATGTGGTGTGTTTGTTTCTCGCCGGCCGAGGCCGCAGGGAAGAGGCGTACGTGCGGCTGCGCTCGGTGCTCAAGGATGCGCCCTTCGAGCCTCCGGCAGCGCTACGGCAGCTCGCCGCGATCACGGACTTTGACCTCTTCGTCACCACGACGTTCGACTCTCTGCTCGAGAGCGCGATCAACCTGGAGCGCTTCGGGGGGACCGCCTCCACCGAGGTACTCGCCTATGCGCCCAATCGCGTGGTGGATCTACCCGCCGAGCGCGAGCGGCTCACCCGCCCGGTGGTGTATCACCTGTTCGGCAAGCTCTCGGCGTTTCCGACGTATGTGATCTCGGATGAGGATCTGCTGGAATACATCTGCGGCCTGCAGAACGAGAGCCTCGTACCGGAGAGGCTGTTTCATGAGCTCGAGCACAATCACCTGCTGGTGATCGGCAGCAACTTCTCGAACTGGTTGGCGCGGCTGTTCCTGCGCATGGCCAAGCGGCATCGGCTCTCCGACCCGCGCGAGGTGGGAGAGGTGCTGGCGGACGATGAGGTGGCGCAGGACGAGCGGCTCGTCGCCTTTCTGCAGCAGGTGAGCGTGCGTACGAGGATCTACACGGGGGCGGAGCGCTTCGTGGCGGAGCTGCACGAGCGCTGGCAGAGGTGGCATCCGGCCGTCGGCGCGGCCGCCCGAAAGGCTGGTGGCTTCGGCCCGTCCGCTCAGTCCGGCGCCGCGCCCTTCACGCCTGCGCGCTTTCTGCCGCCGGCACGGGAGATGCCCGATCAGGCGGTGTTCATCAGCTACGCGCGCGAGGATCTGGCGGCGGTCCAGCAGATCAAGGCGGGGCTGGAGGCGGCGGGGGTCACGACCTGGTTCGACATGGACCGGCTCGAGGCCGGGGACGACTACGACCACAAGATCCAGCGCAACATCGCGCGCTGCTCGTACTTTATTCCGGTGATCTCGCGCACTACCGAGAGCCGGCTCGAGGGGTACTTCCGGCGGGAATGGAGTTATGCGCTGGACCGTGCGCGCAACATGGCGGATGGGGCGCTGTTCATCCTGCCGGTGAGCGTGGATGGCACGGATGCGGCGCAGGCGCGTGTGCCCGAGCGCTTCAAGGCGCTGCACTTCACGCAGCTGGATGGAGGGCAGGTGACGCAGGAGTTCGCGCAGCGCCTGGCTGGGCTGCTGCGGGGCCGGGGCGCATGAGCGTCGCTGATCCCACAGTGCCTGCGGCTCGCGATGCCTCTCGCCTGGCGCCCGGTGAGATTGGCGCCAGCGTCGATGCGGACAATCCGTGGCTGGGGCTGGCCTCCTTCACCGAGGAGACGCGCGGGTACTTCTTCGGCCGCGAAGGAGAAGTGACCGAGCTCACCCGGCGGGTGCAGAGGAAGCTGCTGACGGTTCTCTTCGGCAAGTCGGGACTGGGGAAGACCTCGATTCTGCGGGCAGGGCTGGTGCCGCGGCTGCGGGGACAGCGGTATTTTCCGGTGTACCTGCGCATCGATTACGGACGCGACTCGCCCGAGCCTGCCGAGCAGATCAAGCGGGCGATCCGTGAGGCGGCGGCCTCCGGGCAGTGGACGCAAGTCGGCGTGGCAGCGGCCGGGGAGTCGATTTGGGAGTTCCTGCACCATCGCAACGATGTGCTGAAGGATGCCGCCGGGGCGAAGCTCACGCCGCTGCTGATCTTCGACCAGTTCGAGGAGCTCTTCACCCTCGCGCAGAGCGATGAGTTTGGGCGCACGCGGGCGGCGCGGTTCGTCGAGGAACTCGCCGACCTGGTGGAGAACCGGCCGCCGAAGGCACTGGAGGACAGGCTCGAGGGCGAGGGGCGCACGGAGGATAGCGCCGACGAGAGCATCGCCGAGCGCTTTGATTTCTCCCGCAGTGATTACCGCGTGGTGATTGCGCTGCGCGAGGACTATCTGGCGCCGCTGGAGAGCCTGAAGCGGCAGATGCCGAGCCTTTCGCAGAACCGGCTGCGGCTCGCGCCCATGACGGGGAATCAGGCGCTGGAGGCGGTGCTGGAGCCGGGCAACCGCCTGCGGCGGGGCAAGCCGCTGGTCTCGGAGGAGGTGGCCGAGGCGATCGTGCGGTTCGTGGCGGGAGGCTCGGAGCTGGGTAATGCCGAAGTCGAGCCCTCGCTGCTGAGCCTGATCTGCCGGGAGCTCAACGAGCAACGCATCGCGCAGGGGCGCAGCGAGATCTCGCAGGACCTGCTGGCCGGCTCGCATGACACCATTTTGAGCAACTTCTACGAGCGCTCGCTCGCCGATCAGCCAGCCGCGGTACGGCGCATCGTCGAAGATGATCTGCTGACCGAGTCCGGGTACCGGGAGAACCTCGCCGAGGAGAGCCTGCTGCGCCGGTTCCAGGCCGCGGGGGCTCGCCCCGATGCGCTCTCGAAGCTGGTGAACCGGCGGCTGCTGCGCATCGAGGAGCGCCTCGATGTGCGGCGCGTCGAGCTCACGCACGATGTGCTGACGGGAGTGGTGAGGGCGAGCCGCGATGCGCGCCACGAGCGCGAGGCGCGCGAGGCGACCGAGCGCATGCTGGCCGAGCAGGGCTCGCGTGAGCAGGCGGCACGGCATGCGCTGCGGCGCGCGCGCGCGGTGGCCGCAGGCTGCACGCTGCTGGCACTGCTGGCCATCGCCGCGACCGTGGCGGCGGTCTTCAGTCTGCAGCACGCGCGGCGGGCGGAGCGGCTCGCCCAGCAGACCCGGAGCGTCTCGGAGCAGGCGCGGCAGCAGGCGGAGGGGCTGCTGGGATTTCTCACCGATGACTTCGTGAACGAGCTCGACACCTTCGGGCGCTACCAGACCATCACCGAGCTGTCACAGCAGGAGATCGACTACTTCCAGCGCCTGCCCGCGCCACTCGAGGATCCCGAGACCCTGCGCAGCGGTGCCCTCGCACTCGTGGATCATTCCGCCGCCATCGGTTTCGTGGGAAATCTCGGCCCGGCCGGCAAGGAGGCAACCCAGGCCATCGCGCAGCTCAGCGCGCTGGCGCGCACCGACCACTCCGAGGCCACGACCCTGGCGCTGGGGCGGGCCTACACCACGCAGGGCCTGGTGCTCTTCGGCCTGGCCAACATGACGGCCGCGGACGTGAATCTGCGGCGGGCCGCCGAGCTGCTCGGTCCGCTCGCCGGGCGCCCGGGCGCATCGAGCGAGGCTCGCGTGGCCTATCTCTACGCGCTGTCCATGCTGGGGGAGACGGAATTGAGCCTCAATCACCTCGAGGAGGCAGCGAAGGTCGAGCGCGAAGCGCTACGGGTTGCGGCAGAGCTCCGAGCTTCCGGCCACGCCAGTGTAACCGTCGATGCCGACTCCGCCTACGGCGGGGCAATTCTGGGGGCTGTACTGGGCTATCTCGGCCGAAGCTCCGAGGGGGCCCAGGCAGCCGGGGATGCGCTGGCGGCGGCCGACCGGGCGCTGGCGCAGCGCCCGCAGTACGGCTGGGCGCTGATGGGCAAGACATCTGCGCAGGGAGTGCTCTATTCTGACGCCGACGACGCGCTCGATCCGTTCGCAGCTCTGCGCTTTGCAACTCTGGAGCAGCAGACCGCCCGCGCGCTCATCCAGGTGGAGCCCGGGAACGGGTTTTACGTGCTCG
>JASHPX010000375.1 GCA_030037905.1 Gammaproteobacteria bacterium | reverse complement strand
GCCCGTGCGCCCTGCGCCGCCCGCGAGGCCGATGCGGACTGCGCAGCCGTCGCCGCAGCCGCAGTCGCAGTCGTTGCCGCAGTCGTCTTGCCACCGGCCGCGCGGCGGCCGAAGCGCCCGCGCGCCGGGCGTGCGCTCGCGGCGGCGAGCAGCGCCTGGCACTCCTCGAGGGTCAGGCTGCGCGGATCGCGATCCTTGGGGACGCGCGCGTTCTTCTCGCCATTGGTGATGTAGGGGCCGTAACGGCCGTTGAGGACCTGGATCCCCTCGGCTTCGAAATGCCGTATCAGGCGATTGGCATCGGCTTCCTGCTTCGCGCGGATGCATTCCACTGCCCGCTCGAACGTGATCGTGTAGGGGTCATCCTGCTTGAGCGAGACGTACTTGTCGCCAAATTTGAGATAAGGCCCGAACCGGCCGATGCTGGCGATGACGGACTCGCCGCCTTCCAGCGTGCCGAGGGTGCGCGGCAACTTGAACAGCTCGAGCGCCTCGGCGAGACCGATGCTGTCCATTTTCTGCCCCGGCCGCAGGCCTGCGAAGCGCGGCTTGTCGGCGTCGTCCTTGGTGCCGATCTGCACGAACGGACCGAAGCGGCCCATGCGCACGCTGATCGGCTTGCCGCTGGCCGGATCGCGCCCGAGCTCGCGTGCCTGCGCGACCTGGTCGCGTGTGACGTGCTTTTCGGTGTGATCGACCTGTCGGATGAAGGGCTTCCAGAATTTGGTCAGCGGCGTGGTCCATTCCTCCTCGCCGCGCGATACGGCGTCGAGCTCGTCCTCCATCGCCGCGGTGAAGCCGTACTCGACGTAGCGGTGAAAATGCTCGGTCAGAAAGCGGTTGACGATCTTGCCGATGTCCGTGGCGGTGAAGCGCCGGCTCTCGATCTCCACATAGCCGCGATCGCGCAGCGTGGAGATGATGCTGGCGTAGGTGGAGGGCCGTCCGATGCCGTATTCCTCCAGGGTCTTGACCAGCGACGCCTCGGTGTAGCGCGGCGGCGGCTCGGTAAAGTGTTGCTGCGGCGTCACGGACAGCAGCCGCACGGCCTCACCGACCTGCATCGCGGGCAGCATGCGGTCGGTCTCGTCCTCCGCGGCGTCGTCATGGCTCTCCTGATAGACCGCGATGTAGCCGGGACGCACCAGCGTCGAGCCGGTGGCACGCAGCAGGTGGCGCGTCGGGCCGTCCGGGCCCGCGAGCATGTCCACCGCGACCGTATCGAATACGGCGTGCGCCATCTGGCAGGCGACCGCACGCTTCCAGATCAGCGAGTACAGCCGGAACAGGTCCGGGTCGAGCTTGCGCTCGATGTCCGCCGGCACGACGGCCGCTGAGGTAGGACGCACGGCCTCGTGCGCTTCCTGTGCATTCTTTGACTTGGTGCGATAGACACGTGCCTGCTCGGCGACGGCCTCGGCGCCGTACAGCCGCGCGATCACCTCGCGGATCTCCTGCACGGCTTCGGCCGCCAGCGACACCGAGTCGGTGCGCATGTACGTGATGAGACCGACGCTGCCCTCGCCGATGTCCACGCCCTCGTAGAGCTGCTGCGCAAGCCGCATCGTGCGCTGCGCAGAGAAGCCGAGCTTGCGCGAAGCCTCCTGCTGCAGTGTCGAGGTGGTGAACGGTGGCGCAGGATTGCGGCGGCGCTGCTTGCGATCCACCTGCAGCACGGTGAGCAGCCCGCGCGCACCGCCGTCGCCGGCCCGTGCCGCGCCTGCCTGTGCTGCGCCTGCCTGTGCTGCGGCCGCCTGTGCCGCGGCGGTGAGCAGCGTGCGCTCGGCGTCGTGGGCGCGATCGGCATCGGGGAAGCTGAACTGCTCGACCTTCTGGCCGCGATACTCGATCAGGCGCAGCGGGAAGGCTTGCTCGGAGTGCTCGCCCTGCGCATCGATCGTCCAATATTCCTGCGGCTTGAAGGCCGCGATCTCCGCCTCGCGCTCACAGATCAGGCGCAGCGCAGGACTCTGCACGCGGCCTGCCGACAGGCCACGGCGTACCTTCTTCCACAGCAGTGGAGACAAATTGAACCCTACGAGGTAGTCGAGCGCGCGACGGGCCTGCTGCGCGTTGACCAGCTCGAGTGACAGATGCCGTGGGGATTCGACCGCCTGGCGGATGGCGTTGCGCGTGATCTCGTGGAACACGACGCGGTGCACCCGCTTGTGCGCCAGCTCGCCGCGCTCGCGCAGGATCTCGTACAGATGCCAGGCGATGGCTTCGCCTTCACGATCAGGGTCGGTCGCCAGATACAGCGATTCGGCCCGGTGTAGCGCGCGCGTGATGACCTCCACGTGCCGGGCGTTACGCTCGATGATCTGATACTTCATGGCGAAGCCCGCATCCGGATCGACCGCGCCCTCCTTGGGGACTAGGTCGCGCACGTGACCGTAGGAAGCCAGCACCTCGTAGTTCCTGCCCAGGTATTTCTTGATGGTGCGAGCCTTCGCGGGGGACTCGACGATGACCAGGTTTTCAGCCATGACGCTCTTTGCCGATGGCCCGGTTCCAGGTCGGGGCCATAAACGAAAAACCGCGGACGGGCCGCGGATGACTCATCCTAGGGAGGGAGGTCCACACTCAGTGTGGCTCACGCGGGGACACATCGAACACCAGATCCTCCATTCTTGAATAGGCGATTTCCTGGCCTGGTTGACTGGATAAGACCATCAGCACGACCCATTTGACGTGATCCAGGTCCAGTTCGTCGGTATCCAGAGCAAGAAGCCGGTCGATGACCAGCTCGCGCTGCGCCGCGGACAGGATGCCGGCGTATTCCAGCGAGGTCAGCAATCCCCGGCACTGCGCATCCAGCCGAGTCAGCTCCTCCGGCGCGTAGACACGAAAGGAGCTGTCGCCGCGCGGCGTGGGCGGCTCGCGCTGCTCGGCCAGGTCCGCGAGCCAGTCCAAGGCGCGCTCGACGTTCGCCTCCCCGAAGCCGGCGCTCTCCAGGTCACGTGCCAGCTCGCTGCGCTCGGCTGCGGGTAAATCCTCGAGCAGGTAGCGATCGAAGACGTAGATGAGGATGTCGAATACGGAATTGTTCATCACACGCACATTTCGGACAGGCTCCGCGCCGAACAGCATCCGCAATTGCAATCGCCGTGCCGATGCTCGAGGACCGGACTTACCTCAGCGACCCGGCAACCGCATATAGCGACCGTCGGACTGCAGTCCCACGGTGCCCTCGAGCTCCAAAATCAGCAACATGGAGGCGACCGCGGGACTGGCAATACCGGTGCGATCGACCAGCGAATCGATGCTGCTGGGCTCGAATCCGAGGGCATCTAACAGGATTTTGTAGTCCTTGTCCAACTTTGGGGCTTGTCCCCCGACGGGCTCCGAGGCCTCAGGTGAAGCGGTAAGTGCTTGTCGCGGCGTGTAAAACGAGCGCGATAGTGCCGTATCGCGCGACGGCGCTTCTCCACGCGGTGGCGCCATTCCGAATTCGTCGAGCACGTCCTGACCCGTCTCCACGAGCTTTGCGCCATTCTTGATGAGTTGGTGACAGCCTCCGGCGAGCGGGTTGTGAATCGAGCCGGGAATGGCGAACACCTCACGGCCCTGCTCCCCGGCGAGCCGCGCCGTGATCAGCGAGCCGCTGCGGCGCGTCGCCTCGACCACCAGCGTCCCGAGGGTCAGGCCGCTGATGAGCCGATTTCGACGCGGGAAATGCGCTCGCAGGGGGGGTGTGCCGGGCGGGTACTCGCTGAGCACGGCCCCTTGCGCGGCGATGCGCGCCGCCAGCGCGACGTTTTCGGGAGGGTAGAGCTGGTCCAGTCCGCTGCCCAGGACTGCTACCGTTCTGCCGCCGGCCCGCAGCGCCCCCTCATGGCTGGCCGCGTCGATTCCCAGCGCGAGCCCACTGGTGATCGTCAATCCCGCCTGCGCGAGGAAGGCAGCGAACTCCTGAGCCGTTTGCCGTCCGCTCGCGGTGGGACTGCGGCTGCCCACCATGGCAAGCTGCGGCATGCGTAACACCGCGGCCTCGCCGCGCACGTACAGGACCGCCGGGGCGGCCGCGACTTCCACGAGCAATGGCGGGTACTCGTCGCTGAGCGCATCGATCAGGCGAACCTGTGCGCGCTCGACCCAAGCTCGGTCGCGCGCAATGCGGGGGCGATCGGGGGCCTCGAGTGCGGCGCTGGCGGCCGCCGACAGCCCAATGCTCTCGAGCCGCTTGCGTGGCTGCCCGATGAGTGACTCGAGCGCGAGGCTGGTCAGCTCGCCTTCGCCGGGCAACAGCCGCTCCAACGCCGTGCGCAGGTTGCGCGCCGTCACGCTGGCGCGGCCGATGGCCAGCTGCAGATCGAGCGGGTCCATGAGCGCCGCGGCAGCCACGGCCGCAGCATACGGCAGACGGCGCGCGGCTGATGGTTTGAAACGGGCGCGAGTGTGGATTAACGGCGCGTCCGGTTCCGTTCAGCGTCAGTCGGGCGCGTCAGGGCGAGTGCACGCGATTGCCGACCACCATCGGTACTGTGTCGCCGAGGATCAGCGCATAGCTCACGTGCGGGAAGGTGCGGAATACGAGCAGGGTGCCGGCGACGTCGGTCGGCAGCGTCACACTGGGATGGAGCGTGCAGGTGCTGTGGTAGTCGATATTCGCGCAAGGATCGGGTACCTGCCCCATTTCCTGATCGACCGTGAGCACATTGCCGCGTTCGAGGCCGTCGCTGCTACCGCGATTGATCGCGACGATCTGGGTCGGCCCCACGACCAGCGTGCCCAGCTGGACCAGCCCGTTCAGTCGCAAGAGTTCGCTATCTCGCGACCATGAGTGGCTCAAGTCCGCCACCGCCATGATGCGGCCGGAGACGGGGCGAGCGGGGATGTGGGGAACGAAGTCGGTGACGGTCTCATGTTCTTCGGGAATGAGCACGTCGCCAGGCTGCGTCTCGCGCGCCGAGTCCGTAATCACCGCCTCGGAGATGCGACCCGGACGCGTCACCTCGGCCGTGCCGGTGTAGATGGCCAGGTAGCCGAGGCGATGACCGTTATCGGGATTGATCAGAGGTTGATCCACGTGCAGGACGATGTAGTGCTCGCCCCTCGCGCCGCTGAGCTGCTTGACGAACACCTCGGAACCGGTGCCCGCGAGGTCGTGATTCTGGGGCAACCCCACGATGTAGGGCGCCGCACGAATCTGCTCCAGGGTGAGGACCGTCGGATGCGACAGGTATGTGGCCAGCACCGAATACGGAATCGCCTCGATGGGAGTCTCGAGCGCTGAACTGCGCAGCAGCGGCTCGATCCGCGTGACCGCGGCCAGGCCTACCGGCCCGCGCACCAGCTGCAGCACCGTGTGACCATTGGTGGCGAGTGCCAGGTGCAGCGTATCGCCCGGATAGATGCGATGCGGATTGCGCACGGTCGGATTGACGTACCAGATCTCCGGCCACTCCCAGGGGTTGCGCAGGAACATGTTGGCGATGCCCCAGAGGGTATCGCCGCGCTTGACGACATAATCCCTCGGTGCGCTCGCCTTCAGTGCCGGGCCCGCATCGGCGAGCACCGTCGTGGTTGCCTGATCCGCAGTGTCGGCAGCCTCATCGGCGGCCTGCGCGATGGCTGCCTCGGTGTCGGTCTGCGGGGCCTGTACGGCGGGAGCTTCCTGGGCCTGTACGACCGCCGGCGCTTCGGCGGGTGCGACCGCCGCGGTGCGTGGCTGGCTGTGCAGCAGCGAGCAGCCGCTCAGCGCGAGAGTGACCGCGAGCCCGGCGCAGGCAAGCGTGGCCTGCCTGGCACTGAAGAATTGCATAGACGACATCCCGGCTACCTCTGGGGGTCTTTGGGGGCCTTGTAGCTCGGGCTGTTATAAACTTAACGGCGAGCCCTACACACCCTCGGTTGCACAGTTTGTGCACTGGATCACGCTGGTGGGGCCGGGCCCGTGATGCTTGAATTCCCGGGCCGTTTCCCCACCGTCCCCGACGGAGAAGTATCGATGGCCCTGCTGCCCATACTGGAGTTCCCGGACCCGCGCCTGCGCACGCGAGCGCAACCGGTGCAGTCGTTCGATGCGGCGCTGGAGCGGGTGGTGGCTGACATGTTCGAGACTATGTATGCGGCTCCCGGAGTGGGGCTGGCAGGCACTCAGGTGGATGTGCACCGCCAGATCATCGTCATGGATACCAGCGCGGAGAAAGACCAGCCGCAGGTCTATATCAATGCGCAGATCGTCGAGCGCGAGGGTTCCGAGGTCGCTGAGGAGGGCTGCCTGTCGGTACCGAACGTATTCGAGCCGATCAAACGTGCGACGCGCGTGCGCGCGAAAGCGCAGGACGTCAAGGGCCAGATGTTCGAACGCGAGCTGACGGGGTTGGCGGCGGTGTGTCTGCAGCATGAGCTCGATCATCTGGCGGGCAAACTGTTGGTCGATTACCTGTCTCTCCTGAAGCGCGAGTGGATACGCCGTAAGCTCGAGAAAGAACGCCGCGAGCGGGCCGCCGGTGGCACCAAGGATGCTGCCAAGGAGGCTGCCAAGGACGCCGCGAAGGCCGCGCCGGCGCCGACGCACCCGGCCGGGCGCGTGATATGAGGCGCGACGCAACGCATGTTGCGCATTGCCTTCGCCGGAACGCCGCAGTTCGCCCTGCCCACACTGCAGGCGCTGGCCGCGTCGCCGCACCGCCTGGTCGGCGTCCTGACCCAGCCTGACCGCCCGCGAGGGCGCGGCCGCACGCCTGCGCCCAGTCCCGTCAAACAGCTCGCCGAGCAGCTCGATCTGCCGCTGCTACAGCCGCAGCGGCTCAGTGGAGAAGATGTATGCGCGCAACTGGCGGCCTGGGCGCCGGAGCTGCTGGTGGTCGTGGCCTATGGACTCATCCTGCCGACCACGGTACTGCAACTGCCGCGGCTGGGCTGCGTCAATGTGCATGCATCGCTGCTGCCGCGCTGGCGCGGGGCGGCGCCCATACAGCACGCGATCCTGGCCGGTGACTCGCAGACCGGCGTAACCCTGATGCGCATGGAGGCCGGGCTGGACACCGGCCCGATACTCGCAAGCCGGCGCGTGACCATCTCACCCAAGACCACGGCGGGAGGGCTCGAGGAGTCCCTCGCGCAGCTGGGTGCGCAGCTGCTGACTGCGGCGCTCGCTTCGATCGAAGAGGGGCGTTGCCACCCACGGCTGCAGGAGCAGGAGGGCGCCAGCTATGCGCCCAAATTCGACCGCCAGGCCGCGCAGATCGATTGGGGTCAGAGTGCCGTCCAGATCGACCGCCAGGTGCGCGCCTTCAATCCGCGACCCGTAGCATTCACCGGCTGGAAGGGCACGCCGCTGCGCATCTGGCAGGCACATGTCGCGGAGGCCGCACAGAGGGCCATGGCGCCTATTGCGGTCCATGCGCCCTCCAGCCCCGCAAGCGCCTTGCCGGGCATGGTACTGGGCCTGGTGGCCGATGCGCTGCTCGTGCAGTGCGGTGGAGAGGAAGCGCTGGCGATCACGCAGGTGCAGTTGCCGGGACGCCGGCCGATCACAGCGCCGGAGTTTGCACGGGGCAGGGTGCCGGTGGGAGCGCGCTTTGAGATCTAGCGATGGCGTTCGCATCGGAATTGCGCGAGCGAGTGCGGGGGCACAGGTGCTGGCCGGGGCCGCCCGCGCGCTCTCAGCCGTGGCGCTACGCGGGCGCACAGCCGAGAAGGCCCTTGCGGCGCTAGCGCCAGCTGACGCAGCGTCATCTGAGGCAGCGTCATCTGGGGCAGTGTCATCTGAGGCAGCGCCGTCTGACGCCGCGCCGTCTGAGGCGCAGACAGCGAGTGCGCTTCGGCCTGCCATTCAGGCGGTGACGCTCGGGTCGCTGCGCTGGCATCCCCGGCTCGCGTGGCTCGCGGCGGGGCTGCTGGAGGGCCGCAGAGTCGGCAGCGCGGTCACGGGACTGCTGGCGGCGGCGCTGTTTCAGCTCGAGTATTCGCGCAACCCTCCCGAGGCGACCGTGTCCTGCGCCGTCGATGCGGTGCGGCTACTCGGTCAACCGCGCGCCGCGGGTCTGATCAATGCGCTGCTGCGCCGCTATCTGCGCGAGCGCCAGAGCTGGCAGGCGCGGATGGCGCACGATGCGGTGGCGGCCAGCGCGCACCCGGCCTGGCTCCTGGCGGCACTGCGAGAGGCCTGGCCTGCGCATTGGCCCTCGATCGTGTCGGCCAACAACAGCGCCCCGCCGCTGACGTTACGCGTCGACCGCTCGCGCTGCGAGCTCGAGGACTTCCGCGCCCGACTCGGCACGCTTGGGATGGGGGCGACGCCGGTCCCGGGCTTCCCCAACGCACTGATTCTCGAGCGAGCCGTGCCGGTGGACGAGCTGCCGGGATTTGCCGAGGGGTGGGTGTCTGTCCAGGACGCCGGGGCTCAATTGGCGGCACCGCTGCTGGCGGTGCAGACTGGCCAGCGCGTGCTGGATGCCTGTGCAGCCCCCGGCGGCAAGACCGGGGCTTTGCTGGAGGCGGCCGATCTGGCCGGGGTCGATATCGAGCTCACGGCGCTGGACGTGGACCCGCAGCGCCTGGTGCGAGTCGGTGAGACGCTCGCACGGCTGCGCCGTTCGGCGCGGCTGGTGGCGGCGGATCTGCAGGGCGACCTGCAGTGGTGGGATGGCCGACGCTTCGATCGAATACTTCTGGACGCACCCTGCTCGGCTGTGGGGGTGATCCGGCGCCACCCGGACATCAAGCTACTGCGACGCGCGACCGATATTGCGCCGCTCGCGCTCGAGCAGGAGCGGTTGCTGTGCCGATGTCTGGGGCTGCTTTCCCCGGGTGGGCGGCTGCTGTACTCGACCTGCTCGGTACTGCCCGAGGAGAACGACCGCGTGGTCGAAGCGGCGCTGAAGAATACCCCCGATGCGCGCGTGCTGCCGAGCGCATCGGTGCTGGCCAGCCTGCCGGCCGTGTCCCGGGTCTGCACGCACGGGGTACAGCTGCTGCCTGGCAATGCGGCGCTGACGGACGGCTTTTATTATGCTTGCCTGACAGTAGCCTGAGATGGCAGGCCGATCGGCGGCGTTTATCCATCACTACGTCCGGGCGGCAAGGACGCACTCGCCCGACCTTCGAGACGACATTCGACACATGCGCTCACTTTGCCATTCGCTGAGGCTGTGGCTGGCGGGACTGCTGGCAGTGACGCTGCTGCTGGCGCCGTTGGCGCCGGCGCGTGCTGCCGGCCCGCTCGACGGCATGTTTCAGATCGATTCCGCTTACGTGGTGCTCGACCACGACGTGCTGGAGCTGAATGCGCAGATCCAGTTTCCCGACAATGCACGCATCCGCACGGCGCTGCAGGACGCGGTGACGCTGGCGTTCGATGTCGAGGTCATCATCAGTCGCCCGCGGCACTTCTGGTTCAACGCAACGCTTTTGGACACCACGCTGCGGCGTGAGCTGACCTATCACGCCGTCACGGGGCGTTACCTCGTGCGCAACGAAGCCAATACGCAGCAACAGAGTTATGCAACGCTCAACGAGGCGCTCGATCATCTGGGGCGCATCGAGGATCTGCCGATCCTGGTGCAGTCGCAGCTCGGAGCGGGGCCGTGGCAGGTGTCGGTGCGCGCCGGCGTGCGCCGGGGGCGCATGCCCGCCGCGCTGCGCGCGCTGATGTTCTGGAGTGGCGACTGGAACCGCAACAGCGGGTGGTACACGTGGATGCTCACGCTCTAAGACGTCTCGGAGTGCGCTTGCTTGCGACGGTGGCGCTCGTGGCGGGCGTGGCCGCGCTGCTGCTGCTGGCCCTCAGCGTGGCGAACTCGGCCACGTTCTCGCGCTGGCAGCCGTGGATCCTGCTGTTCAGCATCTGCGGAGTGCTGGCGCTCGCGGTATTGCTGGCGCGCAAGCTGTGGCAGCTGTACCGCGATTTTCGCAGCCACGTCCCGGGCTCGCGGCTGACGATGCGCACCGTGTGGATCTTCGGTTCGCTGGTGATCGCTCCGCTGGTGATCGTCTATCTGTTCTCGCTCGACTTCATCAACCGCGGGATCGACAGCTGGTTTCGCGTCGAGATCAGGCAGGGACTGAATGACGCCGTGGTGCTGTCGCGCGCCTCCCTGGACCTGTGGTCGCGCGAGCAGATGCGCCGCACCGACAGCCTGGCGCGGGCGCTGCGCACGCTGTCCGGGACTGCGCTGCTGGCGCGCCTGGACGAAGAGCGGCGCGCTACCGAGGCGCAGGACATCATCGTGTACGACGCCGATAATCGCGCCGAGGCCATCAGCAGCGCCACGCCGATGGCGCAGCAGCCGGGCCCGCCGGCGCCGGAGGTCACGTTGCAGCTGGCCACGGGCAGGTCATATGTCAGCCTCAATCCGCTCGCCGACGGCCGTTACACTATCACCACCGCCTCACCGATCACTGCGGCCGGTGGCGCCGCAGGACATGGGCCGAGCAGCTACGTGCTGATCAACTACATGGTGCCCCAGGAGCTGTCGCAGCTGGCCGAGGCCGTACAGCACACCGCCTCACAATACGGGGACCTGTCGGCGATGCGCGAGCCGCTGAAGATCAGCTTCCGCCTGACACTCACGCTGGTGGTGCTGCTGACGGTGCTGGCGGCCATCTATGGGGCGATCTTTTCGGCGCAGCGCCTGACGCGACCGGTGCAGGATCTGATCGCCGGCACGCGTGCGGTCGGCAAGGGCGACTTCGGCACGCGCCTGCCTCTGCCCTCGCGTGACGAAATGGGCTTCCTGGTGCACTCGTTCAACGATATGACCAAACGCCTGCGGCGCGCGAGCGAGGAGGCCGCACGCAGCCGCCAGGCCGTCGAGCGCGAGCGCGAGCGGCTGTCGATCATTCTGTCGCGCCTGTCCACCGGCGTGATCGTCACCGACCAGCAGTTGGTGTTGCACAGTGCGAACCAGTCGGCGAGCACGATTCTGGCCACGCGCTTCGAGACCGGCCCCGGCCAGAGGCTCGACCAATTGACCGGTGGGAGCCTGCGCCTGGCGGCCTTCGTGCGCGAGCTCGCGCAGCGCCTGGCCGCCGGCCTGCTCGAGTGGCGCGAGCAGCTGGCGCTGCCGGGCGAGAGCGGCGAGCGCGTGTTGCTGTGGGCCTGCACCTCGCTGCCCGATGAGCACGAGCGCGGGCTGGTGGTGATCGTGTTCGACGACATCACCGCGCTGCTGGCCGCGCAGCGCGAGGCCGCCTGGGGCGAGGTCGCGCGCCGGCTGGCGCACGAGATCAAGAATCCACTGACCCCGATCCAGCTGTCGGCCGAGCGGCTGCGACGCAAGCTCCTGCCCGCGATGAACGCCGAGGATACGCTGCTGCTCGAGCGCGCCACGCACACCATCGTGCAGCAGGTGGATGCGATGAAGCAGATGGTCAACGCATTCTCGGAATATGCGCGCGCCCCGGACATGCAGCTGGCGCACTTCAATCTCAACCAGCTGGTCAGCGAGGTCGCGGAGCTCTACCGGCTGCAGGATCCGGCCGCGGAGATCCGCCTGCATCTGGACCCGCGATTGCTCGAGATCGAGGCCGATCGCGGCCGGGTGCGCCAGATTCTCGCCAACCTCGTCACCAACGGCATCGAGGCTCTGGCTGGCCAGCCGCGCGGGCAGCTCGAGATCAGCACTGAGCTGCAGGCGGCGGCCGATGCGCCGGCGGCGCAGGACGCGGCGCCCTCCGGCAGCCCGGCGAACGCGCGGGGCGTAGCGCAGATCTGCGTGCGCGACAATGGGCCCGGGTTCCGCAAGGAGATCCTGGGGCGCCTGTTTGATCCCTATGTCACCAGCAAGCCGCGCGGCACGGGGCTGGGCCTCGCCATCGTCAAGCGTATAGTCGAAGAGCATGGCGGCCGCATCGAGGCCGGGAACCGCCCGGAAGGCGGTGCCCGCGTGTGGGTCTGGCTACCTGTCAGCACGCAGGACCGGACACTGCTCACGGGAGTGGAGCGACGCATGGAGTTGCGGAGGGAGCGCGCATGAATGCGGGCAAAATACTGGTGGTCGACGACGAGGCTGATATTAGGCGGCTGCTGCAGGAGATTCTCTCGGAGGAGGGCTACGAGGTCGAAGTTGCACCCGACGCGGCACAGGCGCGCGCGGCGCGCGAGCGCCTGCGTCCCGATCTGGTGCTGCTGGATATCTGGATGCCCGATACCGATGGCATCACGCTGCTGCGGGAGTGGGCCGTGGACGCGCTGGACGGGTGTCCGGTGGTGATGATGTCGGGACACGGGACGGTCGAGACTGCCGTAGAGGCGACGCGCCTGGGAGCCTACGACTACATCGAGAAGCCCGTATCGCTGGCAAAACTGTTGCGCGTGGTGCAGCGTGCACTCGACGCTCGCGGCCGCAGGGTCTCGCATAAGTTCGTCGCTGCGGCAGCAGGCGGCGCGGCCCCCGTAGGCCGCAGCCGCGCGATCTCCCAGCTGCGCAATGAGCTCGTGCGTCTGGCCACCTCCAGCGCCCCGCTGCTGCTGATGGGCGAGTCCGGCACCGAGCGCGAGCAGCTCGCGCGCTTCGTGCATCACCTCGGGCCGAATGCCGCCGGGCCTTTCGTCGTGCTCGACGGACGTATGCTGCGCGAGGAGACGGTGGCGGTGACGCTGCTGGGCGTGGACCGCACCAACCCGGGGTTGCTCGAGCAGGCGCAGGACGGCACGCTGTTTCTGGGCGATATCGAGGATCTGCCGCCGGGCGCTCAGCGGCTTCTCAGCGGCGTGCTGTCGAAGGGCTCATGGGTACGCACCGGCGACGACGCGAGCGTGCCCTTGTCGGCGCGGCTGATTGCCTCCGCACGTCCGGACATCACCAGCCGCGTGATGGCCGAGCAATTCCGCCGCGATCTGTACGCTCAGCTGTCGGTGCTGGTCGTGCGCGTGCCGTCGCTCCGCGACTACGCCGAGGACGTGCCGGAGCTGCTGCGCCACCACGTGGACCTGCTCACGGAGACCGCGGGGTTGCGCTTCCGGCGCTTCAGCGTCGCCGCACAGAATCGCCTGCGTCACTATCCCTGGCCCGACAACATCCGCGAGCTGCGTAACCTCACGCGTCGCTTTTTACTCAACGACGGACCCGAAGAAATCGGCCTGGAAGAGGTCGAACGGGAGCTGTCCACTCAGACTCCGGCCGGTGAGCCGCTCGTCAAGCACGACCTGCTGGCCCTGCCGTTGCGTGAGGCACGCGAGCAGTTCGAGCGCGCCTACCTGCAGCAGCAGCTACTGCTGTGCAATGGCAAGGTGGGGCTCCTCGCCAAGCGAGTGGACATGGAGCGCACGCACCTGTACCGCAAGCTCCGATCGCTGGGCATCGTGATAGGCCACGGCGAGGAGTGACCCTCCAATCCGTATGGAGGCAGGGTAGCGCCTGGCGAATACGTCTGACGTATTCGCCAGGCGCTACCCTGCCTCTATACGGGTGTCCCTCCCTACGCCGTGTCCTTCACTGTGACGCAGCGTTCAGCAGCGGCAAGGTATCCACCGGCGCGGTGCGACGCAGCGACACGACCCGCCCATCTCGATCCACGGTGCACACCATGGCGTGACTCTGAGCGCCATTGCGTGCCTGCGCCGTCAGAATGTACTGATCGGGGTGCTGCGGGGAGCCAAGCGGCGGTTCGAGGTTGGGCTGATCGTTGACGGCCGCCAAACGCACGTGCAGCCGATTCGCAAGCGCCTGCGCACAGTTCTGCTCGGCGACGGAAGTTGGGGCCGCCAGACATGCCAAGGGCGCCGCAAGCGCCAGGCTGGCGAGCGCGAGGACAGGAACTGTTGCCATTTTCATGGATGTTCCTCCTTTGAGGGGACTTGCCTCGGTAGACTGCGCGGCGATGCTCCGGGTTCCGGCGAGTGTTGCTTCGCCGTACCCTAAATCGACGCCAGCGGCGTCTGGCATGCCGCGGGGGCTGGAGTACCGCGGCGCGACTTACCGCGCCGCGTCTGCCGCCCGAAATACGCTCGCTCTGTCGCCGGTGATCGTCACAACGGCGCGATAGCGCCGCCCGTCGAGCGAGAAGCTCAGGCGCCGCTTGGGTGGCAGGCTCGTGAGCCAGATTGGAGCATAGACCACGTCGCGCGCATCAAACGCGGTCCGCAGCCACCCTGGCACTTCGCCCTGCGGGCGCCGCGTGATACCCGCGAGGATAGCCACGATGCGGGCGTAGTCCTCGGGCCGGGTGCTGCGCAGCTCATCCAGAGCGCCAGGGGCATTGAGATCGAACGCTGCGGGTTGCCAAGCCGGGGCCGCGGCCGAACGCAGAGTCGCTGGCGGCTCTCCGAGGGCAGCCAGCACGGAGGAGGCCGGCGGGGGTGTCAGCGGTGCAGACATGCGGACCTGCGCGGCGGTCAGGCGCAGCGCCGACGGTGTCGCAGTGGCGTGCATTGTCGGCGGCGCGAGGCGCGCCACGGCAGCTGTGCGCGCCACGGCAGCAGGTTGCAGTGCGTGCATTCCCCACCACCCCGCGCTGGCGAGTCCGAGCACGGCCAGCAGCGCGCCGCAGGGCAAGTAGAGGCTGTGTCGCAGGCGGCGGCGCCGCGCACTGCGCGCGGCGACCTCCAGCAGCAGGCGATCCGCAGCATCGAACGCCGGCTCCTGCACTCCGGCGCGGTAGCTGGCACACAGCCGCTCGACCTCTGCATCGTTCGGGTCCCTATCTTGGACGATCATTTCCAACCCTCCAGCTGCGCCCGCAGACGCGCGACCGCGTAGCGCATGCGGCTCTTGGTCGTCTCGAAGCTCGTTCCCATTGCGGTAGCAATCTCCTCGAGAGTCAGCTCCCCCTCTGCTTTCATCAGGAAAACGGCGCGCTGCGGCGGCGGCAGCCGATCAATGGCCGTCGCCAGCGCCTGGTGCAGCTCGACGTTGCGCATCCAGTCCTCGATCGGGCGGGCCCACTCATCGGCGAGCGGCTCCAGAGCCAACGGATCCGGGTCCTCATTCCACAGCAGTCCGCGGCGCCCCCGACGGCGCGAGCGATCCGCCAGACGGCGAAGCGCGATCGAGAAGAGCCAGGTGGTGAACTTCGCCGTGTAGCGGTAGGAACGCCGCGCACGGATCACCGCCATCCAAACTTCCTGGAAAACCTCGGCGGTGTCCTCGGGGTCGTGGCAGAGGCTGGTAACGAAACGCCGCAGTGGACCGCGATAGCGAGCGTACAGAATCGAGAAGGCACTCTGATCGCCGGCGCGGAACCGCTCCATGAGCAGCCGGTCATCATCGGCACTCGGCGTCGGCGACGCTGCCTCACGTGGGGCATCGGATGCCGCGGTGGCTCCATAAGCCGCATCGAATGTCGAAGAAGCGCTGGCGCTCATGGGCACTGCGCGATAGGGCACTGCGCGATCCTGGCTTCTGATGTACGTTCATCGTCGCAGAGGGCGCCGTGGGGTTAAAGGCGGATTAAAGGCCGGTGATGGGTCCCCCGCCGATGGATGCCGCGAGGGCCACGCCGGCGCCCACGCGCGCTCGCGCGGATCAATTCTCCATGCGCACCACCAGCGAGCCGAGTTTGGCAGCCTGCAGCTGCCGCCGCATCCGGTTCAGGGTGGCCAGATCGCGCAACGGACCGACGCGCACGCGATCCCAGACGTCGGAGCCGACGGCGACGCGCTGCACCGTGGCGAGGATCCCGAGCCTGGCGACCTCGGCGCGCACTCGCCCGGCGAGGGCTGCGTCACGATAAGAGCCGACCTGCAGAAAATAGGTGCCGGGCTGCTGGACCGGTGCCGTCGGCGCAATCGAGCTGATGTGCTCGTGCGCGGCCACCAGCACGCGCGCGCGGGGCAGCATCTGGTAGAAGTCGAATCTGCCGACAGTGGCTGCCGGCGCTGCAGCCGCCTGTCCTGCCGGGGCCTGTCCGCGCGCACTGGCTGATGCTGCGGCGGGCGCGCTGACCGCTGCGCTGGCGGCCGCACGGCCGGATCGCTCAGCCGGTGTCTCGGTGTCCTGCTGTCCCGCGGTGTCCGCATCCGCGGCATCCGCCGGCGTCGCGGCGTGCGCCGCAGGCGCGGCATCCGCCGCAGCCGCCGGGCGCGTTCCTGCATCGATGCGGCTGAGTCCCAGCTCATCGGGCGCACGCCGCTGCGGCACCGGCCGCAGCGGGTCGGCGATCGCGGCACGCACGCGATGATCCCCGATGTAGACGATCGCCGCTACCAGCAGTCCGAGCCCGAGTCCGAGGGCGAAGCCGCGCAGCTGTGCCGCATCCAGGCGCAGCCCGCCGCCGTGCGGACGCTTGTAGTCTCGCAGGCCCATGCGGCGGCCGTTCACGCTCACATGCTCTCCGGCGCAGAGACGCCGAGCAGCGTCAGGCCATTGCGTACCACCTGCTGCACGCCCAGCGCGAGCGCCAGGCGCGCGCTGCGCAGCGGCGCCTCGTCGGTGAGGATGGTGGCGGCGTTGTACCAGGTGTGAAAGGCATGGGCGAGCTCGCGCAGATGATGCACCAGGGCGTGCGGGGCGCGCGCCGCGGCGGCCTGTGCGATCACTTCCGGATAGCGCGCGAGCTCGCGCAGCGCCGCCTGCTCGTGCGCGCTCTGCAGCAGCCCGAGATTCGCGGCGGCGAGTCCGGCATCGTATTCGAGCCCGCGTGCGGCCAGCTGCTTACGCACACTCGCAACACGTGCATGCGCGTACTGGATGTAGAACACCGGATTCTCGTTCGTGCGTGAGCGCGCCAGCTCCAGGTCGAAATCCAGGTGCTGGTCATGGCTGCGCATCAGGTAGAACAGCCGGCAGGCATCGTTGCCGACCTCGGCGCGCAGCTGCCGCAGCGTCACGAACTGCGCCTCGCGCTTGCCCATGGGAATCTTCTCGGCGCCGCGGAACAGGCTGACGAACTGGATCAGGCACGCCTCGAGGCACTCGGGCGGCTCGCCCATGGCCGCCAGCGCCCCGCGTACGCGCGCGACGTAGCCGTGGTGATCGGCGCCGAGCACATCGATCAGGCGCGCAAAGCCGCGCTCGCGCTTCTGCAGGTGGTAGGCGACATCCGGAGCGAAGTAGGTGGGCTGACCGTTGGCGCGCACCAGCACACGGTCCTCATCGTCGCCGAAGCGGCTGGCACGAAACCACAGCGCGCCATCCTTCTCGTACAGCTGGCCGTGCGCGCGCAGCGTCGCGATGGCGTGTTCGACTGCGCCGCTGTCGGTCAACTCACGCTCCGAATACCAGCGGTCGAACTCGACGCCGAACTCGGTGAGATCGCTGCGGATGTCCGCGAGCATCAGCGTGAGCGCCAGCTGGTGCACTTCACGGGACGCCTCGGTGCCGATCAGAGTGTGCATACGCTCGATCAGCGCATCGATGTGCCGCTCCTTGTCGCCCGCGGGAGCATCCGGGGGCAGCCCCACTGTCACCAGCTCGGCTGCGCGATGCAGCGCCGGGCCGCGCCGCGCGTACAGCTCGGCGGCGATGGCGTGGATGTAGTCGCCGCGATAGCCGTTGGAGGGAAACGCGAGCTGCTCGCCGCACCTCTCCAGATAGCGCAGCCAGGTGCTGACGGCGAGGATGTCCATCTGGCGTCCGGCGTCGTTGATGTAGTACTCGCGGTGCACGTCGTGGCCGGTAGCGCACAGCAGGTTGGCGAGAGTCGCGCCGTAGGCGGCCTGCCGGCCGTGGCCGACGTGCAGGGGGCCGGTGGGATTTGCCGAGACGAACTCCAGGATCACTCTCTGGCCGGCGCCGCGGGTACCGTGTCCGTAGCGCTGCCCCTGCTGCAGCACCTGCAGCAGCACCGAGCCATGTGCGCCGTGAGCCAGGCGGAAGTTGATGAAGCCGGGGCCAGCCACCTGCGCGCTCGCGACGCGCGGATCCGTTGGCAGCGCGGCGACGATGGCGGCGGCGATTTCGCGCGCGTCGCGCCGCGCCGGCCGCGCCAGGCGCAGCGCGATGTTGCAGGCATAGTCCCCGTGGCTCGCATCGCGCGCTCGCTCGACGCTGATCCAGCTGTCATCGATCGGCTCGGGTAGCAGAGAACCGACGAGGGACTTCAGCGCCGCGGCGATCAGGCGCGTCAGCTCATCTTTCAACTCGTCGATCCTTCAGAGAAGCTCTCCGGGGTGAGGACGGGCATGCACACGCAGGCGCGCGGCCCGCGCGAGTCTACCCGATATCCAATGGATCCACGTCGAGCGCATAGCGCACGCGGCGTGCGCGCGCCAGAGTCTGCACGGCAGGCAGCCACGCATCGATGAAGCGGTGCAGTGCGGCGCGCTCGCTGCTCTCGAGCAGCAGCTGGGCATGATAGCGGTCTGCGCGGCGCGCCATTGCGGCAGCGACCGGCCCGAGCAGCCGCACCTGCGGCGGCGGCATGGCGCTGCTGCGCTCACTCGTCGCGGGCTTGGCCGCGGGCTTGCCGGCCGCGGCAGGCTCGGCGGCCGCGCGTGCCGCTGCCAGAAACTGCAGCGCGCCCTCGGACGAGCGGGTCGAAGCTCGCAGCACTGCGAGCCGTGTGAACGGCGGCCAGCGAGCCGCCTGCCGCTCCGCGAGCGCGCCGCGCGCGAAGCCCTCGTAGCCGCCGGCCAGCAGGCTCTGCAGCAGCGGATGCTCGGGGTACTCGGTCTGAATCAGCACCTCTCCGCGCTCGCGCCCGCGACCGGCGCGGCCGGCGACCTGCACGATGGTTTGCGCGAGCCGCTCGGCGGCGCGGAAGTCACTGCTGAAGAGGCCCTGATCCGCGTTGAGCACGACGGCCAGCATCATGCCGGGGAAGTGATGGCCCTTGGTGATCATCTGCGTTCCGACCAGGATGCGCGCTTCACCCCGGCGCAGGCGCTGCACGATGTCGTGCAACTGCTCGGGGCGGGCGGCACTGTCGCGATCCAGACGCAGCAGCGATTCGTTCGGAAACAGCTCCTGCAGCGCCTGCTCGATGCGTTCGGTTCCCTGTCCGATGGGTTTGACACCGAAGCCGCAGCGCGGGCAGCGCTGCGGCAGCGGTTCGGTCGCGCCACAGTGATGGCAATCGAGTGTGCCGCGGGCGCGATGCACGGTGAGGCGCGCGTCACATTGCCGGCACGGGGCGATCCACCCGCAGGCCGTGCACAGCAGCGTCGGCGCGTAACCACGGCGGTTGATGAATACCAGCACCTGAGCCGCGGCGGCGAGGTGGCGGCGCAGGGCCTCGAGGACCGGCATCGACAGACCCTGGTGTACGGGGTGTGCGCGCAGGTCCACCAGCCTGAGCAGCGGCGCTGCGGCCTGATCGGCGCGCCGCGGCAGCGCCAGGCCCTGATAGCGTCCGGTAGCCAGGTTCTGCAGGGTCTCGAAGGCAGGCGTTGCCGAGCCCAGAACGATCGGTACCTGTGCCTGCTGAGCGCGCACCACCGCGAGATCGCGGGCCGAGTAGCGGCACCCGCCCTCCTGCTGCTTGTAGGAGCCGTCATGCTCCTCGTCCACCACGATGAGCCCGAGTCGGGGCAGCGGCGCGAACACCGCCGAGCGCGTGCCGAGCACGATCGAGGCATTGCCCTCACGCGCGGCGCGCCAGGCGCGCAGGCGCTCGGCGTCGCTCAACGCCGAGTGCAGCAGCGCCACCGCGCCCGGCAGACGTGCGCGAAAGCGCTCGATGAGTTGCGGTGTCAACGCGATCTCGGGCACGAGCACCAGCACCGTGCGGCCGCGCGCGACTACCCGGGCTGCACAGCGCAGGTAGACCTCGGTCTTGCCGCTGCCCGTGGCCCCCTGCAGCACGAACGATTGATAACCTTCCGCCGCGGCTGCATCGATGCGCCCGATGGCGGCGCGTTGGGCTTCCGACAGTTCGGGCGCCTCGGCGTCGGGCGCTGCGGTGTCAGGCGCTGCGGCGGCGAGCGCCGCGGCTGCGCCAGCCGGGTCGGCAACGGTGGCGAGATCAGAGTCGTCCAGCGCACATTCGTCACACTCGATCCAACCGCGCTCATGCAACGCTGTCATGCCGCGTCGCTGCCCGCGCGGCAGCTGCAGCTGCGTGCAGCCGCTCGCGCTCCGCGCCAGCAGTGCCAGCAGAGCGCGCTGGGCGGGCGCGCGCCTCAGAGAGCCGTCGCCCAATACAGTCTCCCCGGCGCTCGTGATGCGCCAGCGACGCGTGGTCGCAGCCGGTGCGCGCGCCGGCGCGCCCTGCCGCAGGGCTTTGGGCAGCGCGGAGGCGATCACCTCCCCCAGAGGATGATGGTAGTAGTCGGCCGTCCAGCGCAGCAGCTGTAGCACTGCGGGATCCAGCACCGGAATGACATCGATGAGCTCGTCGACGGGCCGGAGCGTTGCCGCAGGCACCGCGGCCTCGCAGCTGTGGCCCACCACGACGCCGACCTGGTGGCGCGAGCCGACGGGGATACGCACGCGCACGCCCACGGGCACTTCGGCCGCGGCATGCCCCTCCGGAGGAAGATAATCAAACGGCTGGGGCAGTGGAGCATCGATCGCGACCCTGAGAATGCGGGGCACGGCCGATGCCCCGGCAGGGTCCCGAGGTGCCGGATGATGCGGTGCGATTGTGGATAAGTCTGTGGACAAGGGTGAGAATTGCAGCGCGAGCGGCGCGGTCGCCTCTCTCTGCTGTCACGGATTATGAAATGTCCCTAAGCATAAAAGTAGATAGATATCAATGGATTAAGGGCTGCCTGGCGGAATCGGGCAGGTTCTTGTGAGGCGCGTGTGCAAGCGTTGGTATTCCCTTCCATTAAGTGGATGATTTCGCGAAGTTCTGCTTCTGGCTCGACCTCGTCAACCTAAACCCGCGGCGCTCCGTTGTATGCGCGTAGGCTCACTCCCACTTGGCCGGGTGCCGCTGTATGAGTGGCTTTGTTACGCTTGTTCCGCCAGTCACGGACGTGGCGACTCCTCGGACAGCCCAGTTGCGTGAAACCGAGGAGACCGCGCGTGCGCTGGAGGCTTTTCTGGCGAGCGTCGAGCGCAAGGCGTTCAGAATCGCACAGATCGCTCTGCGCCATGAAGCGGATGCGCTGGACGTCGTGCAGGACGCCATGTTGCAGCTGAGCGCGCGGTATGGTTCGCGGCCGACGGAGGAATGGAAGCCACTGTTTTATCGGATACTCGAGAATCGCATCCGCGACGTGCAGCGCCGGCGCAGCGTTCGCAATCGTGTCATGGCGATGGTGCCGTGGCGTGGAGGCGATGACGAAGACGAGGCTATCGATCCGATCGCGCAGGCGGTGGATACCGGGCCAACGCCGGGTATGGAGCTCGAATCGGTCGAGATCCTCACGGCCCTGGAGCGCGCAGTGGAGGCGCTGCCCAACCGGCAGCGCCAGGCGTTCCTGCTGCGCAACTTCGAAGGCCTGGACGTGGCGCAGACGGCGGCAGCGATGCAGTGCTCGGAGGGGAGTGTCAAGACGCATTACTTTCGCGCGGTGCAGGCATTGCGCGGGAAACTTGGGGACTTTCGGACATGAACGCGGGAATGAACCAGGAACAGGAGCAGACGGGCAGCAGCGAATTCGAGCTGCGCACGCGAGCGTTGTTGGTGGAGAGCAGCGAATCGCTGTCGGGCGCGGTGCGCTCGCGTCTGACGCAGGCGCGACATGCCGCGCTGGGCGCACACGCGGCGCGGCTGCGCTACCGCCTGCAGCGCTGGGCGCCCGCGGGCGCACTGGCCGCCGCAGCGCTGGCGCTGCTGGTGGTATTCCTGCCGCACACGCGACCGGTTCCCAATACCGCGGCGATCTCCGGCTCGATCGATGACATCGATCTGCTCACCAGTGAGGTGCCGCTCGCCACCGATCAGGACGTCGACTATTCGTTCTACGAGTGGGCTGTGGATGCGGCGAACAACCCAACCAGCGCCGGACATGCGGGGGCGGCCTCGGTGGGTTCAAACGGAAGCTAGGAGGGCCAGGCCGCATCCGCGCTCTGGGCGGCGGCCTCGATGGATCACGACGAGGCTGACATGACGGGTTGGAAGGCATGGACGTCGGGCTGTCTGGGCCGGGCACCGGCACTGGCGGCGCTGCCGCTCGCGGTGTCGGCTCTCGCGGCGCCAGCGTGGGCGCAGCCTGCCTACGCCCCGCCCGTCCATGTGGCGCAGCCCTTCAATGCCCCGCCGGCTCCGCCCGCGGATGTGCCGCCGGCTCTCCTGTTCGTCGATGATGCGCCGGTACCGGGCGACGTCGGTCGGCCGGGCGTTGAGTGGTCTTCGCTATCTCCACAGCAGCAGCAGCTGCTCGGTCAGCTGCAGGGGCGCTGGGACACCCTGCCGCCGGCGCGGCAGCGAGCGCTCGCCCGTGGCGCCTCGCGCTGGTTGTCGATGACTCCGCAGCAGCGGGCTGCAGCGCGCGCGCGCCTGCAGGTCTGGCAGCGGCTCAGACAGCCTCAACGCGCGTTCATCCGCCGGCGCCTGCAACAGTTTGAGCGCCTGCCTGCATCGCAGCAGCAATCCATACTGCAGAACTTTCGCAACTATGAGCGCCTGCCGCCACAGGAGCGCGAGCAGCTGCGCCAGCAATGGCTCCGAGCCACGCCACAGCAGCGCGCGCAGATGCTGCAGCGGCAACGACAGCGGGTCGATCAGCGACCGCAGTTCGGACCGCGGCAGCAATTCGGGCCGCGGCGGCAATTCGGACCGCGTTTCGGTGGTCGCTTCGGCGGCGACTTCGACGACGGACAGGGGCGTCGCCGCGGCGGGCCACACCGCTGATCAGATCGCCTTGACCGCGCTGATCAGCGCGCCCGCCGCTGCCTGCCCATCGCCGTAGAGCATGCGCGTGTTATCCAGATAGAACAGTGCGTTCTCGATACCCGAGAACCCGGCACCCTGGCCGCGCTTGATCACGACCACGTTCTTCGCCTTGTCGGCGTTCAGAATCGGCATGCCGTAGATGGGGCTTCCACGATCGGTGCGCGCGACCGGGTTGACGACGTCGTTGGCGCCGATGATCAGCGCCACGTCGGCGTTTTCGAACTCGCCATTGATCTCGTCGAGATCGGCGATCAGATCGTAAGGCACGCCGGCCTCGGCCAGCAGCACGTTCATGTGCCCGGGCATGCGACCGGCCACCGGATGAATCGCGAAGCGCACGCGTACGCCGCGATCGATCAGCAGCTGGCAGAGCTCCCAGACCTTGTGCTGGGCCTGCGCCACGGCCATCCCATAACCCGGCACGACGATCACGAATTGCGCATAAGCCAGCATCACCGCGACGTCCGCGGCCTCGATGGGCTTGAGGCTCCCCTGGGTCTCACCACTACTGACTGCCGCGGTCTCGCCGAAGCCCGAGAACAGTACATTGCCGAGCGAGCGGTTCATCGCCTTGGCCATGAGCTGCGTGAGCAATGTGCCCGCCGCGCCGACGATCATGCCGGCCACGATCATCACGGCGTTGCCGACGGCGAATCCCTCGAACGCGACGGCGAGTCCGGTGAAGGCGTTATACAGAGAGATCACCACCGGCATGTCCGCCCCGCCGATGGGCAGCGTCATGGTGATACCCAGCAGCAGCGCCACCAGGAAGAAGGCTGTGACCAGCGCCGCACCCGCGTACAGCCCGGTGATCAGCAGTGCGCCGAGCACCAGCACCGCCAGCATGATCAGCAGATTGAGGAAGTTCTGACCGGGGAAGCGCAGCGAGCGCTTGATCAGGCCCTGCAGCTTGGCAAAGGCGATCATGCTGCCGCTGAAGGACACTGCGCCGATGATGGCGCCGAGCACCGCCAGCGAGATCGTCGCACTTTCCGGGCGGGCGCCGCGATACAGCTCGATGGCTGCAATACAGGCGGCGGCGCCGCCGCCCATGCCGTTGTACAGCGCGATCATCTGCGGCATGGCGGTCATCGGCACGCGCCGCCCGCTGACCCACGCGATCACCCCGCCCACCACGATGGCGATGATGATCAGCGGGTAGTTGTGCATGCCGGGGAAGAAGAAGGTCGCGAGCGTGGCGATCACCATGCCCGCGCCGGCCCACAGAATGCCGTCGCGCGCCGTGACCGGCGAGCTCATGCGCTTCAATCCCACGATGAACAGAAACGCGGTGACCAGGTAGGTCGCCTGGATCGCGGCCGCAGCGCTGATCGATGCGCTCATCAGCGTCGCCCCTCGCCCTCGCGCTGGCCCTCGCCCGCGCCCTTCGCGCCGGCGGCACCGCCAGCGGCGCCAGCGCCAGCCGCATCGGAGGCGCCCGCGCCGCGACGGCGGGGTGCGGGCGCCTACGACGCGGCTGGCGCCGGCGCAGCCGGTGGCGCGAAGGGCGCCGGTGAAGGCCAGCGCGACGGCGAGGGGCGGCGCTGATGAGAGCATCGATCAGCGCCGCGAGCGCGATCCAGGCGACCTATCTGGTCACTGCGTTCCTGTTCATCGTGGGATTGAAGCGCATGAGCTCGCCGGTCACGGCGCGCAACGGCATCCTGTGGGCCGGCGCGGGCATGGTGATCGCGACGCTCGCGACCTTTTTCTTCCCCGGCATGACCAACTACCCGCTGATCCTGATCGCCATCGCGATCGGCGGGGTCATCGCCTGGGTCAGCGGGCGGCGCGTGGCGATGAC
>JASHPX010000374.1 GCA_030037905.1 Gammaproteobacteria bacterium | reverse complement strand
CACGAGGGCCACGAGGGCCACGAGCGCGGCGTATGCTGCGTCGCAGCATGCACCTCTCACCCGGCGGGGCGGTTCTTACTGGAGTGAACGGCCCACGCCTCGCCGGCCATTATCCCGGCGAGTACTCCTATATATGTTCCCGCTATCGCGTCACTGACAAAATGCCAGTCTCCGATCACCAGCAACACCGCGGCAAGCAGCAGCAGCGCGGACAGAGGCCAGAGGCTGGCCCTGTAGAGTCTCATGAAGACTCCCGCAAACGCACCGGCCAATACCATGTGGCCGGATGGAAAACTGCTCTGTTCGGAGCCCATCAAGAGGTTGAAGGTATGCCTCGCGCCGGCTATGACTTCAGCAGGGGCCGGAACGCCGAAAAATGGCTTGAAGACAATGTCGTTGATGCCATAGGCGCAGATCGACGCCAGGCACGCGATCCCCAGGGTCTCCCCGAGGCGCGAGATATGCCCGCGTACTACGCGGGCAAGCAGCAGACTCAGGGTCACCGCTGATTCCAGAGACAGGATGACGGCGGCGCCCAAGGGCATGTTCAACGGATCGAAAACGTGACCGAGATTCGCGCAGCGAACGGCAATCGGCACGTCTATGTGCGTGAATGCAAGCACCACGGTGCCGGCACAAAGCACGAAGAAAAGCAGCCAGATCTGCGCCAGGCGGTACAAGCGCTTCAACACGGAGGAGCCTTTTGCGCCACTGACACCGTCATATTGAGCTGGCTTCTCGACCCGTGATGCCGGCGTGAAACATGTATCTCTTCTGAAACACCGCTCCAGGAAGAGTTTGGCGCCACCCCTCCCATGGATCAATCAGTTGCATCTGCCCGGCGGCTGGCATAGCGCTTGCTTCAAGAGATGCAGCCAGCATCGATGTACACGCATCGGGTGTGTGGCCAGTAATAACAGGGACGAATTGCATACACCCCGGGAGGAGTTTTCATGACCACTCATCGTCTGGTAACCATTGCTGTCGCCGTTGCGCTGGGCTCGGCCTGCGGGCTGGCACTCGCCGGCAATGGCAACAGTGCAAGCCATGACTCGACGGCGAACGATACGACGACTGCGACAGCGACGAGCAGCTTCGATCCAACGACCACCACGACAACGACAGATACGACCACGGTCACCAAGACCAGCGACACTTGGAATACCACCGTGGCGGCTACCTCGAATCTGAGTGCCACGGTGTCCGGCAACAGCGTCTCCGGGGTTGGCAATACCGCTATGAATAGCGGCAATGCCGACGGCTCCAGAGGCGGCAATGGCGGCAGGGGCGGCAACGGATACGGCGGTACCGGCGGTAATGCCAGTGGCACCATGACCACGAACGGAGGCGCAGGTGCCCAGGGCGCCCTAGGTGCCCCGGGTGGGTCGGTGAGCAACGGCAACACCAGTAACGGCAGCGCCACAAATGGCAGCGCACATGCCGGCAACGGCGGTGATGGCGCCGACGCCACCGGCGCCGTGGGCGGCGCTGGAGGCAATGGCGGTCGCGCCGATGCCGGTAACGCCGGGAACTCGTACAACACGGGAACCGGCGGCAATGGTGCAACTTCCAACGGCGGTGCAGGCGCAGTCGGCGCGATCGGCGGAGACGCCATCAACGGCGGTGCCAGCAACGGCGGCGCAAGCAACGGCAGCGCTCGGGTCGGTAGCGCTGGCAACGGCGGCGGCGCTTATAGCGGGGAGTTAGGCGGTAGCGGCGGTGCCGGCAAGGGTGGTTACGCGGCCGCAGGGCCCAGCGACGCCGGAAGCGGCGGTGCGGGCGGCTCGGCCGGTGCGCTCACCGGCAGCGGCGGGGCCGGAGGCGGCGGTGGCTCCAGCGGTACGGGCGGTAGCGTATCCGGGCCCACGGGCACGGGCGGCGCGGCCACCGACATGCTCGCCAGCACCAACACGGGTGGTGCGGGGGGCGCTGCAGGCACTGCGACCAATGGCAGTGCGACCAACGGCAGTGCCACCAACGGCAGTTCGACGGCCGGTAACGGCGGCAGTGGCGGCAATGGCGGCGGCGGTGGCGCTGGTGGGGCCGGTGGCTCGGGTGGAACCTTTACACCCAACCAGGGCACCGGCGGCGCTGGTGGCACGGCATTCGGCGGTGCGGGCGGCGCGGCCACCAACACCGGCGGCACGACCGGCGCTGGCGGTTCGGCGACCAACGGCAGTGCCACGAATGGCAGCGCGTCGGCCTCGCTGGGTAGCGGCGGTAGCGGCGGTAGCGGCGGCAGCGGTGGTGCCGGTGGGGCAGCCGTGGGTGGTACGCAGGCCCCGAGTGGCGGAACCGGCGGTGTCGGTAATGGTGCCGTCGGTGGCGCTGGAGGTGCCGGCGGTGCCGGTGGTACCAATAGCGTATCGGCGGGTACCTTCGATCTGTCGAACAACATCAACAGTGCCTTCACCAACGGCGCAGGAATCACGGTCGCGAGCCAGAACAGTGGCATCTCGTCCTTGGTTCAGCAGAGCGTCAACGTGCAGGCAAACGTGTCCCTCTCGGCAACTGGTCACTAGGAATGACCCCCCGGGGGCGGTGCGCGGGTCCGCGCACCGTCTCCGGGAGCCGGTGACCCTGGGAGGTAAAGATATGAACTATCGCAGTTCGCTCACCGCGTTGTTCGTCGCCTACGGCGTGGTGGGTTTCATGAGTGCCTTGGCGGCAAGCCCCGCACCCGCCCCTGACGCGAGCGGGAAGAACAACACCGGGGCGACGCTTTCGGCTGCGGCCCCGGCCGCGAGCACCACGGCGCTGGCTGCGGCGAAGTCACCTGCGAGCGCTGCAACCGCAGCGACACAGTCCTCCGCCAAACCGGCTGCCTCTGCAGCCTCTTTACTCGCAAGCTCCGGGCCGAAGGCGAGTACCGATGCCTTCAGCGCGTTCGTGATTGACGACGCTCAGCTCGCAAAAGCTCGCGGAGGCTCGGATACCCATACCAACACCAACAACGCCACGGGAACGGTCAGCGGAAACGTTGCCTCTCAACTCACGACCGGTTCTAACTCGATCAGCTCGAGCTCGTTCTCGAACACCTCGGGCATACCCATGGTCATCCAGAATACCGGTAACAACGTACTCATACAGAATTCCACGATCCTGAATCTGCAGCTCACGAGCCCCAAGTAGCGCCATGAGCCGCTGCGTGGCATGGCGCATCCTGACGCTGTGGCTCCTGGCATGGCTCGGCCCGCCGGGCGCGCTCGCCGCCACACCCGCCACACCCGCCACACCGATTGCCGGCAATGCCGTGCAGATCAGCGCCACGGAGTCGCTGGGGCTGCATTTGCACAACCTCAGGGAACTGAAGCTGATGCGCGCCTTTCGCAGGACCTGGCATCAGCAGTACGACTTCAGCTGCGGCTCGGCCGCAGTGGCTACGCTCCTGACCTTTCAGTACGACCGGCCCACCCCGGAGACGACCGTGTTCGTGGCCATGTATCGGGCCGGGGATCAGGCGCAGATTCGCTCCCAGGGATTCTCCCTGCTGGACATGAAGCGCTATCTGGAGAGCCTTGGATATCGGGCGGACGGGGTGCGGGTGTCGCTCGATACGTTGATCAGCGTGGGCATTCCCGCAATCGCTCTGATCAGCGATCACGGCTACCGCCACTTCGTCGTGGTGAAGGGCGCCGATCGTGACCGCGTGCTGATCGGCGATCCGGCGCTCGGACGACGCGTTCTGTCCCGGCGCGATTTTGAAAAGGCGCGCGTTGGAAATCTTTTCTTCGTCATCCGCAACGACAGGCAGCTTGCACGTTTCAATTCGAGTCTGGACTGGGCCAGCGATACCAATCCGCCGCTATCCGCGGCCGTGGATCGCAATAACTTGAGTCAGGAATTTCTCGAGATCCCGGATGCGAGCCGCTTTTAGAGCCAAGGAGGGCTGCATGCGCAAACTGATCTCTATCGTAGCGGGGGCCTGCATGGCCGCGGCAGCCTGTCAGCAGATTGCCGCGGCGGCGACCGTGGGCGATGACTGGCAGATCGTTCCGGACCAGGCACTGCGCGGCCTGCGCGGCGGCATGGAGTTACCCCAGACCGGGCTGATCGCGAGCTTTGCCATCAACAGAGTGGTTGAGGTCGATGGGCAGGTGGTGGCGAACATGCAGCTGGTCATCTCCAACCTGAGCGGTACGCCGACCATCAGCGTGTCCGGCATGACGGCGGCCCTGGTGCAGATCCTCAATTCCGGCGGGATCAACGTATCGGTGCCGACGCCGTCACCCACGTCGGGAGCCGCGACGGCGGCGACGGCAGCGCCTCAGTCTTTGGGACCTGCCTCGACGCCGCTGAGCGCCTCCACGACGGCGGCGAGCGCAAACGCGGGCATCACGACCACTGCGTCGGGGAGCGGCACTTCCGCCGCTGCATCCTCGGCAGCGCAGTCGAATGGCGCTGCCGCCATGATCACCCCCGTAGTGACGGCAAGCGCGACGGGCACGGCTGGCACGGCTGCGAGCTCCGCAACTCCTGCAGCCGCTCAGAATGTTTCCAGCTCAAATGCTCCGCTGGTTGTGGTCTCGAGCTTGCCGAATACCACGGCAATCACGACAGCGGTGCAGAACGATGTACAAGCGGCCACCATTCAGGTGCAAACCACCATTGCGGCAACGCTGAATAGCCTCTCGATGCTGAACGGGATCTCCATGGGCAACGCCGTGCGTTCAGCGGTGACCAACTCGATCGTCACCTCACTCCATTGAGCAGTCGGGGCGCGCGCGCCCGCAAGCCCGCTCCCTCTCACAAGGTCATCGGTAGGCGGGTGGTCGCTTCCATATCGGGCGTGTCACGTGTGACGCCGATGCCTAGGGTGAAATTGAAGTAGGCCCATCCCGTTGCCCGATACGTGATGCCGAAGCGCAGCGTGCCCAGCTCCAACGTTCCCACGCGACCGAGCGTGAGGCTGGGGTTCGGCTCGATCTGGGTCGTCTGGTCGACGATGCTCTCCTGATATCCCATGCTGAAGGACGCGCGCTCATTGAGCGCGAGACCCATTCCGATCGTCACGTCATAAATGCCACCCGGATAGACGTACCCATAGCCGTACCCCACATCGCGTGCAAAGCTCTTCGTATAGGCCAGGCCCCCGAAGAAAACCGCCGGGTCGGAAGGCATCAGGAACGTGAAGCTGGGCTGGACGGCGTAGAAGCCCGAGCCGGTCGGAAGCTGCGTCTGCAGACCCGAATCCGGGTCGATGGGCTCCTGGAAGAGATCGCTGCCGGTACGTGTCTTGAAGAGCAGCGAGGCGAGCCAGACCACGTTGTCGCCGCGCAGGTGATTGAGCTGGGCGCGCAGCGCCACCTCGATATCACCGATGCCGTGGCCGGCGACGTCGAAAAATGAATCGACGTTGGAGCCGGTATTCAGCGGGCGCGTCTCGGTGCTCGTCGACTCGTCCACGTATGGGACCCGAACCTCCAATTCCAGGCGCGGCAGGATGCCATAGCGCCCCGTCAGGGTGGCCGTGGTCAGATTGCTCTGAATGCGCTGGATGTCGATCAGACCGATAGTGAGCGCGGGCAACACCGTGTAGCCCACGAGCGCGACCTGATTATTGGTCGAGTGCACGTACTGGATCGACGGCTCCAGCACGAACTCCCCGCGCGGTGTCAACGCCGTGGGCTCGGCAAACACCTGAGCCGTGGAGGGAGCCGCCCCGCTCTGCTGGGGCGCCTGCCCCACCGGTGCGCTCTGGCCGCTGCCGGCAGGCGTATCTGCGAGGCCGCACCCCGCGCGAGCGAGCAAAGCGCTCAGCACCGCCACCGCGATGCAAGATCGATGGTTCATTTTCATTCTCCGTCCGGTGTCGATGATTTGAGTGCGTCGAATCCGCCTCGGGAGGAAGCGGCAAGACCGATCCGCAGCCTCTTGAGTAGCCGATAGAGCGTGACGCGGGATACCCGCAGCTCGCGTGCCGTCGCTGCCACGTTGTAGTTCGCGCGCTCGAGCGTCGCCTTTACCAGCGCACGTTCCGTGTCGTTGCGGGCAACCAGCAGTGGCCCGCTCAGAAGGGGCGGGGTTTGGATGCCTGTCGTCTCCTCGCCATCCAGCTGCAGGTCCTCGGTCAAGATCTGCGGACCCTCGCACATCACCCTTGCCCGTTGGACGCGATTCAGCAGCTCCCGCACGTTGCCGGGCCAGTGGTACGCGCGGATGGCGGCGATGGCCTCGCTGGAGAGGCGCGTAGCTGGCAGACTCTTCACCTCGGGCTGGTAGCGCAGGAAGTGCTCCGCCAACAGGAGACAGTCGTCGCCGCGCACGCGCAGCGGGGGGACCTCCAGATTGAGCACATTCAGGCGATAAAACAGATCCTCCCGGAACCGGTCGGCTCGCACGGCATCGCGCAGATTCATGTGCGTGGCAGCAATGACTCGGGCATCGATACGCACTTCACGCGTGGACCCCACGCGCACGATGGTCGATTCCTGCAGAAAGCGCAGCAGACTCGCCTGGGCAGCCCGTGGCAGATCACCGATCTCGTCGAGGAAGATGGTGCCCTCGTGGGCGGCCTCGATGGAGCCGATCTGGCGCGCGTGCGCGCCGGTAAAGGCACCCCGCTCATGCCCGAACAGCAGGCTTTCGGTCAGCAGCTGCGGCAAGGCGCCACAGTTCACCGGTACGAAGGGGCCGTGCGCGCGGGGAGAGCCCAGATGCACCGCGCGCGCAGCCAGCTCCTTACCGACGCCGCTTTCCCCCGTAATCAGCAGCGGTGCACGCGCGCTCATCACCTTTTCCAGTTCCCGATACAGGCGCGTCATTCGGGGACTGTTGCCGATCATTCCGAAGCGCCCTTGCGTCTGTATCTCCGCCGGTGTGCTGGATTCACGCAGCAGAGCTCTGCCGTGCGCATGTCCTGTCGCGTACAGCAGGCGTGCGCCGTCGATCGGCAGCGTGTGATAGTCATAGAAGCTGCAAGCCAACGCGCGTGCATTGGCGCGGTCCCGGGCGGAGTCGGGATGAACCACCGCGATCCAGTCGATGCCCGAAGCCGCGGCGATGTAGATGAACTCGCTCGGAGAGCACGCCAACGCCGCATCGAACACCGCGATGCCCACGTGGCAGCCCTCATAGCCTGAGGCGCTGATCAGCTGATTTGGGTGCGTGGCTCGACGCGACTGCCATTGCTCGGCAGTCAAAAGCGAAGTCAGGTCAGTAACCGAGCCCGCGCCCTGAAGCACAATGACGTCGCGTAACATCCCTGTCCACGCAGTTCAATGTTCTTTTTGGGAACTATTGTGCAAGCAATATAGACGTACCTGCCCGCGTCGAGCAAGCGGTTTTGTACGTATGGCGAAGCGCGCAAATCCGCTCGGGCGAGGGCTGCGGGTGCGATCGTCGCGGCGGTTTCTAGAGATTACGTGAGCTGTTTTTGATAAGCCTAGGGGGCGAGAGCGAGTCACCTGGAAGCTTGCGCTCGACACTCGCGACGGCGCGAGCCGCGAGGACCTCCGTGCTCGCGCTGTGCAGCAAGGTGAAGATCGATCCGAGGATTGCACTCACGGACAGCATCGTCGCCGGAGTCACATTATGTTCACATGTTTCCCGCGCAATCGCGGTGGTCGTGCGAACTCCATCAGCGCCGCGCGCACGGCGTCTCGCCTGCGATGCCGGATGCGCCGGCCAGGGCCGTGACCTTGGCGGCCGCGGGGAACAGCGGCCGCAGTTTGACGATGAAGTCGTAGGCCATGATCAGCGCGGCGATCGCGAATGGCACATCACCGACGAACCGCAGCCATTGCCACAGCACCGTCGTGTCGTAGAAGGCGAGACTCCTGGCCTGGGCGAGCCCATGCTCGTAAACCTCAGCCAGCTGCGGCCAGCCCACGGGGAAGAAATTGAGCGCAATCCACAGCACCAGCCCCAGATTGTAGAGCCAGAAAGCGCTCTTTCCGGCCCGTTCGCTGAACGCGTGCTCGCCCGCCGCATAGCGCAGGCAGAAATATATGAGCCCGATCGCCAGCAGGCCAAAAGCACCGAACAGCGCGGTGTGCGCATGATTGAGCGTCAGGAAGGTGCCGTGCTCGTAATAGTTGACGAGTGGCGCATTGAGAGTGCCGCCGCCGAACACTCCCGCACCTACGAAATTCCAGAACGCCGCGCCCAGGATGTACAGATACGCGACGCCATATTGAAAGCCGCGCTGCCGCTCGATCAGATCGTGGTAATCCATGGCATCCAGGATCAACAGCACCAGCGGCAGCACCTCGATGAACGAGAACATGCTGCCAAGGGGCACCCACATGGCAGGCCCGCCGACCCAGTAGAGATGGTGCCCCGTGCCGAGCACGCCGCCGAGGAAGATCAGGATCAGCTCCAGGTACACCGAGCGCTCGGCGAGCTGGCGGGAGACCAGCCCGAGCGCCATGAGCAGGTAGGCGCTCGCCGCCGCCGCAAAGAACTCGAAGGACTGCTCGACCCACAGATGCACCACCCACCAGCGCCAGAAGTCGGTGATCGTGAATGAAGGATTGATGCCCAGCAGCGGAATCATCCCGAAGACGTACAGCACCGCGATGTTGACCGTGGAAGCCCAGATGAGATGCTCCAGCCGGATGCGACCCGTCCAGAACTGGCGACTGGCGAGCTGCAACTCCGATCGCGTCGGCCACAGGCCCCGCAGCACGAGCACGCTCCAGAACGTCAGGCCCAGAAAGAAGCCGATCTGCCAGAAGCGTCCGAGCTCCAGATACGAGAGTCCCTGGTTACCGAACCAGAACCAGTCGCGCCCGATGTAACCCATGATCCCGAGGTAATCCCCCACGAGCGCGCCGACCACGACCAGCACGGTCGCCCAGAAGAGCACATCGACCAGCGGCCCCTGAGCGCGTGCCTCCCCGCGAGCGATGGCCGGCGACAGAAACAGCGCCGCACCGATCCAGGAAAGACCGATCCACACGATGGGGGACTGGATGTGCACGCTGCGCAAGAAGTTGAACGGCAGCACGTTGTCCAAATGCAGCCCATAAAAGCTCGTGCGGTCGGAATAGTAGTGACCGAGCATGGCGCCGGCGGCGATCTGCAGAAGCAGCACGAGAGCCACCACGATGAAGTACTTGCCGATCTTGCGCTGACTCGCCGTGAGCGGGCGAAACTGCGCCAGCACCGGATCCATGACGCCCGCGTCTCCGACACGCAGATAGCGGTGATAGGCGAACAGAACGAGACCGAAGCAGAAGAACGTGAAGCAGAAGCTGATCCAGGTCCACAGGAACGTGCCCGAGGAAGGTGCGTTGCCGACCAGCGGCTCATACGGCCAGTTCTGCGTCCAGGACGCGCCCGTATCCGGGCGTCTGGCCACACAGGTGATCGCAGAGTAGATGATGAAGTCGGCGGTGGCAGCGGCGCTTTGGGCATCGAGGCTGTACGCCTGCGTCCAGCCCCTGACGAAATCATGATGCAGGAGCGCGCCGGCGATCTCCGGCTGCACGCTGCGGATCGCCGCGACGACCGCCGCGGGCAGGTGCGCCTCGCGGCCGGCCAGATCGATTCCCTGCAGCTGGCGCTGCATGGCCGTTCGCACGAGCGCCTGCTCCTCCTCCGAAAGCGTCGCGAACGATCTACCGAAGCGGCTACGCGCGATCGAATCCTGTGTCAGCTCCCCGAGGCGCACCAGGTACTGCGCGGTGTAGTCTTCACCGAAGTAGGAGCCCATCCCATACAGACTCCCATAGTCCATCAGGTCCGCGCGCTGAAAGGCGCCCTTGCCGGCTACGATGTCCGCCGCGCTCATGACAGTCGCGCCATCCGGGGCAAGAAATTCCGGCAACGGTGGCGCCGCTCGATAGGTGACCCGGGTCGCCCAGCCCAGCAGTCCGAAGCACACGATCGCGGTGGCGAGCAGCACCCATTTGAGAACGTTGCCGATACGGTCCCCGGGCGAGCGGTCAGCCTGAACGACGGTTGCGGTCATGAATATCCCCTTATAGCGGCGCGGCGAGACGCGATGAATCCGTAGTAACCGCAGTCACATCCGGCCCGCCACGGTGCGAATATGCACCGGCCGCATCGCGCCTGGAGAGAGAACATGAATACGCTGATTCTCGCTCGTGCGCTACATGTACTGGCGGTGGTGATCTGGATCGGCGGCGTCTCGATGGTGACGGTCGCGGTGCTGCCGGCCGTGCGCAGCGGTGCTCTCGGGAGCAATCGATTCGCAGCCTTCGAAGCCATCGAGCGGCGCTTCGTATGGATCGCGCGCGCCGCCGTCCTCGTCGTTGGCGCCACCGGATTTTACATGGTGGCGCGGCTGCATTCCTGGGACCGGTTTCGCGCCGGGCAGTTCTGGTGGATGCATGCCATGGTCGGCGTGTGGACCGTCTTCGCACTCATCCTGTTCGTGATCGAGCCGCTCGGGCTGCATCGCCGGGTGCTCGCGCGCGCGCACACCACGCGCGAAGTGCCATTGGCCCGGATGCAGCGCGTTCACGTGGTGCTTCTGGCCGCAGCCCTGGTCACGATCGCAGCGGCCGTGGCCGGCAGTCACGGCTGGTCGTTCTGATGCCGACACCCCCAGGTACTCGACTCATTGCGCAGTGGTAAGCTCACCGCGCTGTGCGAACGAGGCATTGACTGTGGCCCTGCTCCTCTCACGTGTCCAGTTCGCCTGGGTCATCGGCTGGCATATCCTGCTGCCGGCCTTTACGGTCGGGCTCTCCAGCTACATCGCGGTGCTGGAAACGCTGTACTTCACGCGCCGCCGGGAGGTGTACTTCAGGCTCTCGAGTTTCTGGACCAAGATCTTCGCGATCTCCTTCGGCATGGGAGTGGTGTCGGGCGTCATCATGCCGTTTCAGTTCGGCACCAACTGGAGCCGCTTTGCGGATGCCACCGCAAACATCCTCTCGCCGCTGTTCGCCTACGAAGTGCTGTTCGCGTTCTTCCTCGAATCCGCCTTTCTCGGCGTGCTGCTCTTCGGGCGGCGGCTCGTGCCGGGGTGGGCGCACCTGGTGGCCGGGCTGATGGTCGCGCTGGGCACCCTGCTGTCCTCGTTCTGGATTCTCTCCGCCAACAGCTGGATGCAGACCCCCGCCGGATACAGGATGCTCGACGGCCGCTTCTTTCCGACCAATTGGATCCAGATCATCTTCAATCCATCATTCCCCTACCGCTTCGCCCATACCGTCGTGGCCTTTTACATCACCACGGGCCTGGTGGTGCTCGGGGTCGCCGCCTACTACCTGCGCGGCGCACGGCATGCGCAAGACTCCCGCGTCATGTTTCACCAGGCCTTGGGATTGCTGACGGTGCTCGTTCCATTGCAGATCTTCATCGGTGATGCACACGGCCTCAACACGCTGAGGTATCAACCGGCGAAGCTGGCCGCGATCGAGGCGCGCTGGGACACGCAAAGCCACGTTCCGCTGACGCTGTTCGCAATTCCGGACGAACGCACCGCATCGAATCGCTACGCCATCGATCTGCCCGATGTCGGCAGTCTCATTCTCACTCATGATCCCAACGGGACCGTCCGCGGATTGAAGAGCTTTCCTCGCGACGAGTGGCCGCCGGTGATCTATCCGTTCTTCGCGTTCCGCATCATGGTGGGCATCGGCCTGCTCATGCTGGCTCTCGTGATCGCGGCCTGGCTGCTGAAGGCTTGCGGCCGGCTGCCGCGAGCGCGCGGATTCCTGCGACTGTGCGAGCTCGCCTCGCCGCTCGGCTTTCTGGCGGTGCTCGCCGGCTGGACGACCACCGAAGTGGGCCGCCAGCCCTGGACGGTCTACGGGCTGCTGCGCACCGCCGACTCGGTCTCCCCTTCGCTGACCGGCGTGAACGTGATCGTCTCGCTCATCGGCTACGGCGTCGTGTACCTCGTGATGTATCCCGCCGGCGTCGGCTACATGCTGCGGCTCGTGCGGCACGGGCCATCCGAGCCGGCGACACGCCCCGAGGTGATCGAGAGCGGTCGGCCCCAGCACCCCGTGGAAGCGCTGCCGCGCGACGCGGCGGGACGACAGAGCGGGGGACAGCCCTCGTGAGCCCACTCATCCCCGATCTGGCGCCTCTCTGGGCGCTGATCCTGGCGGTCGGCATCTTCTACTACGTGGTCTTCGACGGCTTCGACCTCGGCGTGGGCATTCTCTTCGGTCTGGCCGCGGACACGCCCTCGCGCAATCTCATCATGAACTCGGTGGCACCGGTTTGGGATGGCAATGAAACCTGGCTGGTGCTCGGTGGTGTGGCGCTCCTGGCAGCCTTCCCGCTCGCCTTCGCGGTCATGCTGCCGGCCGTATACTTTCCCATCCTCATCATGCTGCTCGCACTGGTGTTCCGGGGCGTCGCTTTCGAATTCCGCTACCGTGACGCCGAGCACCGCACCTTCTGGGATCACGCGTTCAATTACGGCTCGGTCATCGCCACCTTCGCCCAGGGCATCGTGATCGGCGCGTTCATTCAGGGTTTCGACGTGCACGGCAGGGTCTTTGCCGGCCACTCGCTCGACTGCTTCACCGCATTCTCCACCTTCACGGGCGCAGCCCTCGTCGTCGGCTACGGCTTGCTCGGCGCCGGCTGGCTCATCCTGAAGACCGAAGGGCAATTGCAGCAGTGGGCGCGCCGCTGGGGTCGGATCTGTCTGATCGGCGTCGCGATTGCGATCGTGGTGGTCAGCTGCTGGACACCGCTCATCGAGCACCGCATCGAGCAGCGCTGGTTCACCTGGCCCAACTATGCGCTGCTCTCCCCGGTGCCCATCCTCGCCCTCGTGTGCGTTCTCTGGGAATGGCGGGCGCTGCACGGGACCGCGGAAGTCGCCCCGTTCATCGCCGCCGTAGGCCTGTTTCTCATCTCCTACACCGGCATTGCGATCAGCATGTGGCCGATGATCGTGCCCTATCACTACACCCTCTGGCAGGCGGCCTCCTCCTCGAGCACTCAGGTGTTTCTCATGATCGGCACCGTCTTCATGCTGCCGATCGTGTTCATGTACACCGGCTGGTCGTACTGGGTATTCAGGGGCAAGGTCAGAGCACAGCTCTCGCATCATTGACATGGGCGCTCGCCGGCAGATGGGCGCTCGCCGGCCGTAAGACGCTCTCGCATGCCGTTGATCTCCAAGGCTCGCGAGCAGCCCACGAGCATCCCACGAGCATCCTGTCAGGCGGCCGATATCACCTCCTGAGCGTACAGCGGCCTCGATGTCGGCCTGCTCGCCCGTCCCTCAGCTGTCCGGCTGGCTCAAAGCCGTTACGTTCGCGACCCCGATACGCCGATTTTATTGAACGATGTCGTCTGTTAATCTTCGGGCCAAATCCGCCATCAGTCATGAGGGACACCCCGCGTGGCCACCGAGCAGCCTACAGCCGCCGCCGCCGAGCGCCCGCAAGCGCGGCAGGCATCCCCCGCGCCCGACAGGCAAGTGCCCGACAGGCAAGTGCCCGACAGGCCAGCGCCCGGCAACCCACGCCGCAAGAAGCGCTTTTTCCTCATCCTCGCGTGCGTCATCGTGGTGGTGCTCGTGGTCGCGCTGCTCTACTGGCTGCACGCACGCAACTACGAGAGCACTGACGACGCCTTCATCGACGCGCATCTGGTGCATGTCTCGCCACAGATCACCGGGCGGATACTGCACGTCTACGTCACCGACAACGTGACGGTGCACGCGGGAGAGCTGCTGGTGCAGATCGACCCCGCGGATGAGCAGGTGCGCTACGATCAGGCGCAGGCGCAGCAGCAGCAGCTCGAGGCGCAGCTCGCCGACGCGCAAACGCAGGTGCAGGTCAGCGAGGCCGCCCTGGCGCGAGCGCGCGCCGACCGCACCGGTGTGGCCGCGCAGGCCGCCAACGCCGCGGCACAGCTCGAGCGCTATCAGGGCCTGCGGCAGGCGTTCCCGGCCGCGGTGTCCAACCAGGATTTCGATCAGGCGCAGGCGGCGGCGCGCAACCTCGCCGCCCAGCAGCAGGCGAGCTCCCGCCAGGTCGACAGTGCGCGCGCGCAGATCGCCGCGGCCCGCGCCCAGGTGGCGAGTGCGCAGGCACAGCTCGCCACCGCGAAGGCGCAGCTCGAGCAGGCGCACCTGAATCTGACCTACACGCAGATTCGTGCTTCGGTGAACGGTACGGTCGCGCACGACTCGATCGCCACCGGTGACTACGTGCAGCCCGGCCAGGAGCTGCTGGACATCGTACCGCGCAGCATCTGGGTGACCGCCAACTTCAAGGAAACGCAGCTCACGCTGATGCGCCCCGGACAGCGGGCCAACCTGAAGATCGACGCCTACCCCGAGGTGCACTTCGTCGGCCACGTGGACTCCATCCAGCGCGGCGCCGGACAGGCCTTTGCGCTGCTGCCCCCGCAGAATGCGACCGGTAATTTCGTCAAGGTCGTGCAACGCGTGCCGGTGAAGATCCTCATCGACTCGCCGAATGACTCGCGCTACGTGCTCGGGCCGGGCATGAGCGTCGATGTCACCGTGCAGGTACGCGGCGCACCGAGCACGAGCTCTGCGCCAGGCGCAGCTCGCCAGTCCGGGCGCAGCTCCCCACGCACGGATCCCTGAAGTGTCCACCCGCCCCCAGGACATCGGCTGGACCCCTGCACGCTCGGTCGCGGGCGATCGCAATCCCTGGAGCATCGTCGCGGTCATCTCCATCGCGACTTTCATGGTGGTGCTCGACACCTCCATCGCGAATGTTTCCCTCGCCAACATCGCCGGCAACCTCGCCGTCAGCTACGACGAATCCACCTGGGTACTCACCAGCTACCTGGTCGCCAACGCCGTCATCCTGCCGGCGAGCGGCTGGCTGGCCGACGTGCTCGGCCGCAAGCGCTATTACATGCTGTCGGTGGCGCTGTTCACCACTTCCTCGCTCGTCTGCGGCCTCTCACCCAACCTGGGTGTCCTGGTGGTGGCACGGGTTTTCCAGGGCCTGGGAGGCGGCGGCCTGCAGACCGTCGAGCAATCGATGCTGGCGGACACCTTTCCACCGAGCCAGCGCGGCATGGCCTTCGCCGCCTACGGCATCGTCGTGGTGGTCGCCCCGATTCTCGGACCGACGCTCGGTGGCTGGATCACCGACAACTTTTCCTGGCACTGGGTGTTTCTCATCAACGTGCCCGTCGGAATCGCCTCGCTCAGCCTGGTGAGCGCCCTGGTGGTGGAACCCAAGGCGCTGCGCGAGCACACCGCGGCGCTGCGTGCCGGCGGTGTGCGCATCGACTACGTGGGCTTTGCGTTCGTCGCGCTGGCGCTCGGATTCATGGAGGTCACGCTCGACCGGGGGCAGGAGGCGGACTGGTTCGCCTCCCCCATGATCACCTGGCTCGCGATCATCGGAGGCCTTGCGTTCCTGGCGTTGATTCCGTGGGAGCTCATACACGAGAACCCCATCATCAACGTGCACCTGTTCAGGCGGCGGAACTTCGCGATCGCCGAGATGCTGTTTCTCGCCCTGGGCGTCGTGCTGTTCGGCACGACGCAGTTCATTCCGCAGCTGCTGCAGGTGGTACTCGGCTACACGGCCGAGAACGCCGGTCTGGCTCTAACCGCCGGCGGCGTCGCCACGATTCTGGTGATGCCCCTGGTCGGCATCCTCAGCAGCCGCATCGATGCACGCTACCTCGTGGCCTTTGGATTTGCCGCTCAGGCGCTGGCCTTCTGGGTGATGGGACATCTGTCCACGCAGATGTCGTTCTTCGACGCTGCGTTCGTACGCATGCTGCAGTCGGTCGGTCTGCCGTTTCTGTTCATCCCCCTCACCACGGTGGCCTACGTGGGACTGCGGCCGCAGGAGAACAACCAGGCCTCGGGCCTGATGAATGTCGTGCGCAACCTCGGCGGCACCATCGGCATCTCCTTCGTGCAGACGCTGCTCACGCGCGGCGCGCAGCGCTACCAGTCGCTGCTGGCGTATCAGCTCAATCCAACCAATGCGAATTACAGCCAGGCCGTGCAGCACATCACGCAATCACTCTCCGGCCAGGGCGCCGGCGCCAGCGGCGAATCGCTCGGCGTGATCTACCAGAACCTGCAGCAGCAGGCGCAGATGCTCTCCTACATCGAGGTCTTCCATGTGCTGTTGTGGGTCACCGTGGCCTCGTTGCCGCTGGTGTTCCTCATGCGCCGGGCGCGGCCACACCACGGCTCGAGCGAGGCCGCCCTGTGAGGTGCTCATCATGAGATCCATACGGAGACCCGCGGCCTGCCGCCCGCTGCGCCGATATGCGCTGCCGAGCGGTGCGCTGCTGGGCTGCGCGCTCCTGGCCGCCTGTACGGTGGGCCCGAGCTATCACGCACCGCAGCTGTCGCTGCCGCCGAAGTTCGCGGCGACGGCGCTGGTGCCCGCGGCGCAGGCCAGCGCGCCGCAGGCAGAGCTTGCGGCCTGGTGGAGTCAATTTCACGATGCAGAGCTCAGCGCGCTGCTCACGCAGGCGCTGCGGGGAAATCTCGACCTCGAGGCGGCCGCCTCGCGTGTGCGCGTGGCGCGCGAGCAGCTGATCATCGCCGGCGCTGCGCGCTTCCCGGAGATCAATGGCGATGCCGGCATCGATGCGATCCACCTGAGCCAGAACTCCGGGATCAGCGAATTCACCAGCCTCTTCGGCGGCGGCGGCGGCGGCAGCAGCAGCAGCAGCGCAGCCAGCGGCTTCACACTGCCTGGCCTGAACATCACCACCTATTCGCTCGGCTTCGACGCCTCATGGGAGATCGATCTGTTCGGCGGGGTGCGCCGCTCGATCCAGGCCGCCGAGGCGCAAGCCGAGCAGGCCGTCTGGAGTCAGCGCGACAGCGAGGTGTCCATCGCCGCCGAGGTCGCCAACGACTACTGGGCATTGCGGGCCCTGCAGGCCGAGATCGGCATAGTCAATCAGCAGGTGCAGCAGCAGAGCGAGATGCTCTCGCTACAGCAGGCGCGGCGGCGGTTCGGTTTCGTGACCGAGCAGAACGTGCATTCGCAGGCTGCAGAGCTGGCGCAGACCCGGGCAGCGCTTCCGGATCTGGATAGCGCGCTGCAGGCGCAGGTTCACGCCCTGGGGGTACTCGTCGGCGAGCCGCCCGAGGCCCTGCAGGCGCAGCTTGCGGCAGTGCGGGCCCTGCCTCCTCCCCCGCAGGCGATACCCGTGGGGCTGCCCTCCGAGCTGCTGCGCCGCCGGCCGGATGTGCGGGCCGCCGAGCGGGCACTGGCCGCCTCCAGCGCCCGCATCGGCGTAGCGGTCGACGCGCTGTACCCGAAGATCGATCTCACCGGAGCGGTGGACCTGGTGTCCGTGGAGTTGAAGCATCTGCTCGACATCGCCAGCCGCCAATACAACGTCTCCGGTGCCTTCAGCGCGCCGCTGTTCCAGGCCGGTCGCGGCAGGGCGAACGTGCGCATCGCGGAGGAGCAGAACCGACAGGCGCTCTATGCCTATCAGAACACCGTTCTCGAAGCGCTCAGAGACGTCGAAGACGCTCTGACCCGCTACGGGGATGAGCTGAAGAAAAATGAGGCCCTGCGGCAGGCCTCGAGCGAAGCGCAGGCGGCGGCCGATATTGCGCGCAGGCAGTTTCAGCTGGGAGTGAACAACATAGGGCCGGTGCTCACGGCGCAGAGCGCGGCCTTGCAGGAGCGCATGCAGCTTGCACAGAGCAATGGCGCGCTCGCCAGCGACCTGGTCTCGCTCTACGAGGCGTTAGGCGGTGGCTGGAGCCCGGGTTAATCGCCGCCGCGCGCGGCGCAGGAGCGCCTCCCGGCGAGGCCGACCGGTCGATCCGGCCAAGCGCGCGGCGGTGCTTGCGGCAGCGCGCCGGCTGTTTCTGGCGAGAGGCTACGATGCGGTCACCATGGGCGAGATCGCGGTTCGCGCCCGCGTCTCCAAGGCGACGCTCTACGCCAAATTTCCCGACCGCAGCGCGCTGCTGGAAGCGGTGATTCGCAAGGAATCCGAGCGCATCCTCGGCGAGCGTGAGCTCATCGAGGAGGCGGGACTCGATCTGCAGATCAGGCTCACGCGCCTGGGAGTGCGGCTGCTGACCTTCCTGACCGATCCGGAGCGATTGCAGTTCGAACGGCTGCTCGGGGGAGCGGCCGAGCGTTATCCGAACCTGGCGGCGCGCTGCTTCGAGGCCGGACCCGGGCGGGCGCGCTCGACGCTGGTCACGCTGATTCGCGGCGGCGTTGCAGAGGGACGGCTGCGTGTGGCGGATGCATTCGCGGCGGCGGGTGATCTGGCCGGACTCTGGCAGGGGTTTCTGCGCATCGAGACGACGCTGCGCTACCGCCCGAAACCACCACCGGCACAGCTGCGGCGACGCGTCAGGCGAGGCGTGCGGCTGTTTCTGAAGCTCTATGGCTCGCCCTAGCGATTCGCGGCCTCATTCCTACGGCCTGTAGGACGGCGATCGATTTGTTCTGGGGAACGAGGTCCTGCACCGGACCCGCAAGGCCATCTACCGTGCGCGCATCGTTGAGCCTGCAGCTCGAGGAACACCGCGATGAGCACGACACTCGTTGAGAGCAAAACCAGCGGATCGGCCAGCGCCTTCGGCGGATTGATGGACGCCGTCGGCGGCATCGCCGCAGCGGTCATCGCGATCGTCGGCCTGACCGGCTTTCGTCCGGAACAACTCACTGCAATTGCCGTGATCGTATTTGGTGCCGCGATGCTGATCCAGGCGGGCACGTTGCTGTCCGAATACGAGATCGTCCTGAAGGCGTTGTCGATGTCGCCGCTGAGCACCTCGACCGAGATCGGCGCCGACGGAGGTATGTCGATCATGTTCCTCGGCGGCATAGCCGGGATGGTGCTCGGCATACTGGCCCTGGTCGGCATCGCTGCCGCAGCCTTGACCGCCGTGGCCATCATCGTCTTCGGTGCTGCGCTGGTGCTCAGCAGCAGCTCGGTGCGACGCCTCTTCGTGCTGCAGACGCCCGCTCGGCGCAGCGCTGCACGCACCACCACGGAGATGCTGGCCGGAGAGATGGCCTCGGGCTCGGCCGGCGTGCAGCTGGCGGCCGGCCTCACGACGGTCGTGCTCGGGATCCTGTCGGCGGCCGGACAGCGCTCGCAGACCCTGATGCTCACGGCACTGATCGTGCTGGGCGTGACCTTCCTCATGACAGGCAGCACGCTCAGCGGCATCGTGATGGGCTTCATGCGCCAGAGCAACGGCACCTGAGGCTCGGCGGCCCGTAGGGCGGACACACCAGAAGGGTTCACTCCTGGCATCGGCGTCGAGTACGCCAGAAGAGATACGTTGATATATCTCTTCTGGCGTACTCGGCGTCGATGTCTGGGTTGACTCCCCTCGTTGTGTGTCCGACCTGGTGTGTCCGGCCCGGAAATATATCCGCAGTACCAGAAGGTGCTGGACAAGCAGTACACTATCCCCACCGGCTACTGTCAGCGCGACTGAGCCAGCGCGCTGGCAGCAGGCTCCTGAAGGAGCCAGAGTAACCAACAAAACGATACGGGGAGATTGCCGATGAAATCCTGGAATAGTGTGTGTGTTTCGGCGGCGCTGACGGTGCTCGGCACCTCCGTCGCCATGGGTCAGTTTGCGGTCACGTTCCCGCAGCCGGCCGGCCCGGGCATGCACGCGCCCCAGGACGTGCGCGAGCCCGCGCTGCTGGCGATGTGCCGGAACCATCACCCGGCCCCGCAACGACCCTTCAACGTGGGCGCGCGCCGGCGCGGCCCCGTGCAAGTGGCACCGTTTCCCTATCACGTCAATGGCATCGCGGGTGTGGTGGCGCCGGGCGCACAGTGGACCGTCGTCTGGGTCGCCGACGGCAATAATGCCGACGGCCTGATCACCTTACCCGACGGCAGTATCGAGCTGGCACAGAACGACGACAGTGCCGTCGTCAGAATCTACCCGAACGGACGCGCCGAGACGGTGTACACCGATACGGACAGCGGCGGCGGCCTCACCATCAACCACCGCGGGCAGATCTTCGTCGCCGAGCGCGCGCTGATGTCCTCGGTGTGGGAGCTCGCGCCGCAGCGCCGGCTGCTCGCCGACTCCATCGACGGCGACAGCCTCGACTGCATGGGCGGCGCCGGCATCGATGGTCCCGCCGCGCTCGACAACGGCGGGGTGTACTTCTCGATGGGCGGCCTGCTCTACTCGGATCCGCAGGGCCATGTCACGCAATATGGCACCCAGGACATCGAGCCCAACGACATCGTCCTGAGCAACGATCAGAAGACGCTCTACGTGGGCAGCGGCGGCAAGATTCTTGCCTTCGATGTCGGCGCGGACGGAGCGCTATCCAACCAGCGCGTGTTCGCCACCATCCCGGGCGGCGGCAATGATGGCGGCATGGTCGATGCGGATGGGCGCGTCTATTTCGAGGGCGCCCAGCGCGGCGTGCAGGTGTTCTCTCCCACTGGCAAGTATCTGGGCCTGATTGCCAGCCCCTTCGGGGTCATCTCCACGACTCTCGGCGGCACCGATCGCAAGACACTGTATGCGGTAGGGCTGGACGCCGGTCCCGGGGGACTGAAGGATGAGGTCATGGCACTGCCGATGATCGCTCAGGGGGCACCGGCCCAGGGGCAGTAGGCGCGAGACCGCAGCCCGCAGACCGCAGACCGCAGACCGCAGACCGACCCGCGCTGAGGGTTCGAGATCGAGCAGCTGCCCGATCTGACGGGTTTTCTGACGTTTGCCTCGCGTCCTGCCTGGACGCTGCTGCGGCTGTCGATCCCCGTGGTGCGTGAGGCCACGCAGCCCGGGAAATGATGCATCTGCATGCACCTCGCGATCGCCCCGCGAGATCGACCTCACGGAAAACCAACCCATTATTGCGTGCAATAGGGCGACTCGACCGGCCCATCAGGCCGGGGAGGCCAAAAAATGGAGGTTTGCCTTGGTCAGCACCGTGGATGATCGATCGATGAGGTCTGGAAGTATTCATATGAGAGCAAAGGAGTCCGCTCAGGCCCAGCGGGGAAACCGCGCGGCCGCGATGCTCGCCACCTCGCTACTCGGCATGACTGCACTCGCAGTCGCGACGGCGCCCCCCGCGATCGCCGATACGCCCATGGCCGTGGCGGTGCGCGCCGGCACCACGGGCATCGGTCTGGACTACGATGTCGGGTTCGCGCAGTACTTCAGCGCGCGCATCGGCTACAGCGGCTTCACCTATGACCATGCGGTCGACACGTCCGATGTCGACTACTCCGGCAAGTTCAAGCTGAGCATGGTGGACGGCCTGATCGATTGGTACGCCTTCAAGGGAGGCTTTCATCTGACGGCCGGCGCGGTAGGCAACGGCACCACGCTCGATGTCGTCGGCAAGCCCGCCGCAGGGGGCTACACCATCGACGGCACGTACTTCCCCAGTGCCGACGTCGGCTCCCTACGAGGGGAGCTGAAGTTCGGCAATCCGGTCTCTCCATACGTGGGCCTGGGCTGGGGCGATGCCGTGGGCACCAAGCACCATCTGCACTTCCTGTTCGACATCGGTGCGATCTACGGTGGAGTGCCCAACGTCACGCTGACCGCCGTGTGCGGCTCCGCCTCACCGAGAGGCACATCGACCTGCACCGCCCTGCAGAGCGACGTGCAAGGCGAGCGCCTGAAACTGCAGAACGATGTGACCCTCGTGCAGTGGTATCCGGTGATCGACGTCGGGCTCGCGTATCGGTTTTGAATGGCGTGCTGCCGCGCGCGGCTGGCGTGCGCGGCAGCACATCCCGGACGCTGATAGCTCACGCCTCATCCGTACCTTCTGCCGTACCTTGCGCTAGCCGCCAGGCTCAATCAACGCGATCCGCGAAGTCTCCTGGATGCGGTCGAACACGATCTGGCGGCCATCGCGTGACATATCAAAATCACGGCTCTCCACGTCCGGCGGCAGATCGATGATCCGTTGTTCCGCGCCGGTGCGCAGATCCACGAGCCAGAAGTCCTTGTGACCCACATCGCCACGCAGCACCACGATCGAACGGGCGTCGGGAGTGAAGGCCACGCGGCGCGCCCCGCGAGTCAGAATCAGCGCCGGAATCGGGTATGGTCTGCCGTCGACCGCCACAGCGCGCAGCGGGAAGGTGGTCCCCACGTCGGCGCCGGAATAGATCAGAAATCGACCGTCGGGCGACCAGACCGGATCAATCGAGTACTCGGACACCAGTGGACTTGGAGGGCTGCCGTCCAGAAAGATGCTGGTGAGGCGCGGCTCGCCGTCGCGCAGCACCGCGGACACGATCGAACGCCCATCGGGTGCCCAGGCAGGATTGCCTCGCAGCGCGAGAGATCGCGTCAGCGCGCGCGCTTGCTTGCCGTCGCTGTCCATCGTGTACAGGATCGTCTGCTCGCCATCCGCGACCGTGAAGGCAATGTGCCGGCCATCCGGTGCAACCGCGGGTGCGCTTGCGACGGTTGCGTGCGCATCGCTCCACAGCTCACGGCTCTGACCCGCCGCGAACTTCCAGATGCCCTGGCGTCCGGCGTGTGTCGAGACGTAAAGCAGGTAGTCGGGACCTGCGCGCGGTGACGTCCCGATCGCCGAGAGCAGCGATACGGGCGCAGTCGCGCTCTGAGCTTTCCCCACGGCGGAGCTGAGCGACGCGCTGGCGGAGCTGAGCGACGCGCTCCAGATGCTGGAGCTCGATTCGGCCACGGTGGCTACGAGGCGCGTCCCGTCGCCGCTTGCGGCAAGCGAGGTATAGCGCTCGAGTCCGAAGCTGATGCGGTGGGGAACGCGCTGCTCGACGTTCACGGCGTACAGCCAGGGGCCAGATCCCTGTCGGTCGGTGGCAAGATAGGCCAGCGTGCGCGGATCGAGCAGTACCGGGTGACTCACCTGAGAATCGTGGAAGGTGATGCGCTCCAATCCCGCCCCCGAAGGACGAATGCGCCAGATGTCCCAATCGCCGGGCGGTATGCCGCGTACAAAATATATATATGTGTCGTCCGCGGACCATAGCGGGAAGTGACAATGCACGCCCGCCGGCGCCAGGTAGATTCGACGGGTGAGACCTTTGGAATCCCGCACAAACAGCGGATCGCCAGGCGCGGTCGTGTGATAGACGATCTGTCCGCCATGGTGCGACCAGGCGACCTCGGCGACGCCGGGCAGATAGTCACGCAGCTCACCCCCCGCGACCGGGGTGGCCATCAGCTTGATGTCGTCAGGGCGTGATCCGTCGCCGCGGCGAGTCCAGACGGTGACCAGTGAACCGTCCGCTGAGAAACCGAGCGTACGGATCGAACCATTGACGAGCTCGCTCCAGCCGCCCTGGGTCAGGTTGCGGAAGTTCCCGCTGCCGACCTGGGTGAGCCACGCGTCCATCTGCCCGTCGTGATCCGCAAGAAACGCGACCCATCGGCCATCGCGCGAGATCACCGCCGCCTGCTCGGTACCCGGCCAATCGGTGAGACGCATGAAGCTGGCATTCGCGAGCGGATTGCGCCACGGCTGCGCGCGCGGATAACCGAACTCGACTGCAGCGTAGGCGAGCAGCAGCGCAGCAGCCGCGAGGGTTGCAACCCAAGCCCATTGCCGCCCGGTTGCGCGGGAGGGGCGCCCGAGCGTGCTCACGAGGGAGGTCGCGAGGTCCGGGAGCTCACCCCGCCGGCTCTGCCACCAGGCATCGAGCTCGGAGCGGAACGCGTACACCGAACCCTGCTTGTCGTGCAGATGCCGATGAACCGGCATGCCCTCCCGGCGCTCCCAGCGCTGCACCGTGGTCACGTCACGCCGGAAGTGCGCCGCGATCTTCTTCCAGGAATCCAGCCGGCCACTCGCCGGGAGCGGCTGTGGCTGCAGCGGTGGCGGCGGCTGCGGACGCGATCCATCCATGGAGGCATCGTTCATCGAAGTTCAGTCCGGCCAGGCGCTGACCGGGTCTGCGGTTACGTCATCTTAAGCCAATTTATAGCCCGCAGGCTTCGGGTAGGGCAAAGCGCGGCATTCGACCGCACAGCGCGGCATCCGGATCCACGCCCCTTGACGACCCACGGTGTGGCTCGCGTACCGTGAATTCAGGCGTGCAGACGAACAACTTGGGAGGGTTTTTTATGAATAATGGAGCCTGGGGAAGGATCCTGCGTATCAGGCCGATTCGGGTCTACAGGCCAATTCGGCTATTGACGGCGCTGGCAGTGCTGGGAATCGCTGTCGGAGGACTCACTCTGGCACTCGCCGCGGATGAGTCCGCACTACCGGCGCATTTCAGCGGCTTGTTCAACGATTACACACCCAACACCGTGGCCGGCGGTCCGTACGAGATGCACGGCAGGTGGTCACTGGACCTCGATGTGGGACAGGGCACCGCAACATTCTCGGCAGACATGACGATGGAGATGGCCGCTTTCGCCAACCCCGATTCGGACCCTACCGCGCTGAAGCCTCATACACACCACATCGTCATTTCGGACGGCACGATCCATAACAGCCCGAGCGATACCATCACTTGGCAGAATACGTGCGTGCCATCACCGCCGTTCTCACCCGCGGTGACGGGTGGCTTCGTGGTCACCGGTACCGCATACGTCACGGGAAATGGGAATAACCCTCCGTTTGGCAACCCCTCGCCCGCGACCATCTGCATCCTGGGCGGGATGCAGAACTCGAGCATCACGGGCGCACAGGCGTTCGTGAAGTTCTCCAACTTCACGTTGATTTTCGGGCCGCCCGCCGACACGCATTTCGGGCCCCAGCCGATCAATGGAGTCGTCTCCAGCTGCGAGGGTCCCGAGGCTCCCTGGAATCACGAGCCCAGCGATTGCACGGTCTCGGTCGTGCAATAGCCGGTCACAAGGCGGCCGTCGCACCGTGACGGCCGCACCGTGACGGCTGCACCGTGACGGCTGCAGGGTGACAGCCGCAGGGCGACGGCCGCGGGACGACGGCTGCGGGGTGACAGCGGCGGGGTGACAGCGACAGGGTGACAGCGGCACCATAGTCGTTTGCTTCGCCGGATGGTGCCCCATGAATAACCGCAATGACCGTACCCGGGCTGTGCTGCCGTTCACGGTGGTGGCCGTGGCCGCGGCCTTGGGCCTGTGCGCCTGTGCCAGCGCCCCCACGCCACGCGCAGCCGCACCATCGCACGGCGCGCGCAGCACGCGCGGCGCCACATCGGCCCCCATCGCCGCCGCGCAGGCGGCGCTGGAAACGGCGACCGCGCAGGTCATCACGGATGAGCGGGCGTTTGCGGCCACCATGGCCAATCGCAACTTCAAGGCCTTCCTGACCTTCCTGTCCCCCGATGCCATCTTCTTCAGCGCCAACATGGTCGAGCGCGGTCCCGCCGAGATCGCCCAGCAGTGGGCGCCCTACTTCCAGGCCCGGCGCGCACCCTTCTCCTGGCAGCCGGACCACGTCGATGTGCTCTCCGATGGCAAGCTCGCGCTCAGCACCGGACCGCTGCTGCAGGGGGGCAAGATCGTGGGGCGCTTCGATTCGGTGTGGCGCCTGGAGGCGCCCAACACCTGGCGCATCGTGTTCGACAAGGGCGAGCCAGTCTGCAGCGCCCCGCCGCCGACCACCAACAGCAACGGCAGCCAGTTCTTCAACCCGCAGTGAGCGTTAGGTCGCGGTCAGCTCTCAGGTCGCGGTGAGCGTGCAGGTCGCGGCGAACGCTCAGCTCGCAGTGAGCCGCCGCTGCACGATCGCGACGAGTTCGCGCAGCTCCTCGATGCGCAGCGCGAGCCCCGCTCCCACGAAGGCGAGCCCGCCGGCGATGACGGTGAGCAGCAGCTCGGCGCTCTTGAGCAGGAATCGCTCGTGCTGCCACTGCCCGAGCCAGCCGTGCACCGAAGCCCAGCACACCACAGCGAGCGCCACGCACGCGGCGCCGACCTTCAGCAGCATCACGAACATGCGCCGCGTCTCCAGGCGCGTCAGCTGCCGGCGCATCAGCGCGTACAGCACCAGGAAATTGCAGGTGGCCACACAGCCGGTCGAGAACGCGAGCCCGCGCACGCCCCAGCCCAGGTGGAAGGTGAACAACCAGTTGAACAGCAGGTTGAGCCCCACGGCCACGAAACTCACCATCATCGGGGTCTTGCGCCGATCGAGCGCGTAGAAGGCATTGACCAGCACCTTGAGCGCCGCGTAACCGCACAGGCCCACCGCGTAGAAGCGCAGCGCCCCGGCGGCCTGCGCCGCCTCCGGCGCCGTGAACCGACCGTGCTGGTAGAGCACCGAGATGATGGGGCCGGCCAGCATCATGAGCCCCACGGTCGCCGGCAGCGTCAGCAGGAAGGCCAGCCGCATGCCGCGCGACAGCTCGGCGCGGAAGGCCCTGAGATTACCCGCCACCACCAGCCGCGACAGCAGCGGCAGCGTTACCGTGCCGAGCGCCACCCCGAACAGCCCCAGCGGCAACTGCACCAGGCGGAAGGCAATCGACAGCCAGAAGATCGGACCATTGCCCAGGCCGGAAGCGAATACGGAATTGATCAGCACGTTCACCTGGGTGGTGCTCGCAGCGATGACCGATGGACCCATCAGGGCGAGGATCGCGTTGATGCCCGGGTCGCGCCAGTGAAAATCGGGACGAAAGCGATACCCGAGCTGCATCAGGCGCGGCAGCTGCACACCGAACTGCATGGCCCCGCCCAGCAGCGTGCCAATCGCGAGGCCCACCAGCGCGCGGACACCGAAGTGAGGATCGAGCCAGTAGCCGAGCAGCACGCCGCCGGTGATCGAGCCGATGTTGAAGAAGCTCGAGGCGATCGCGGGCACACCGAAGACGTTGCGCGCGTTCAGCATGCCCATCACCAGCGCCGCGAGCGACACCAGCAGGATGAACGGAAACATGATGCGCGTCAGCGTCACCGTCAGCGCCGCCTTTCTCGGGGAGAAGTACGGCGCAAAGCCTGCCACCAGCTGCGGCGAGAACACGATGCCCGCGATGCAGATCAGCGCAAGCGCCATGGCCGTGAGCGTCGCCACCTTGTTGGCGAGCCGCCAGGCCGCCTCCTCCCCGCCGCGCGCCACGGTCTTGCTGAAGGTGGTCACGAACGCGGTCGAGAGCGCCCCTTCGGCGAACAGATCGCGCAGCAGGTTCGGCAGGCGAAATGCCACCGTGAAGGCATCCATCAGGCCGCCGCCGCCAAACAGCGCGGCCGTCACCAGGTCACGTATCAGTCCGAGCACGCGGCTGCACAGCACGGCGACGGTGACGACGCCGGCAGCCTTGGTATCGAGCCGCTCGGCGCGCTCGGCAGCAGGCGGGCCGGCCGGGCCGAGCGATTGCTGCGATTGGCCGGCAGGCACGCCGGGCGCTTCAGTGACCATTATTCATACTAACCCGATCCTGCGCGCCGGCACGTTGCCAGGGGTCGCAGTGCCGCCTCATCCCAGCCGCACCCACAGCAGCACGCTCACCAGCAGCAGCGACAGCGCCGCGGCGCGCATGGCCGTCACTGCGATGAGACCGAGCGCATCGCCGGAAAACAGCGGGACGTGCATCGCGAGCAGCGGCCGCAGCGCAAACCATACGACCGCCACCGAGGCCGGCACGATGTACAGCAGGATCCAGGAGGCGCGCTCGTGCAGCGCCAGCCGGCGCACCGGGCGCGGCCGCGGCGCGGGCGCATGCCGCAGCCACACGCACAGCGCCGCCGCGACCACCGCGAGGCCCACGACGCTGCTGCCGTACTGCGCCCAGATGTACAGGCGCAGCTGGCGCCCGGCCATCTGCGGGCCGTAGTCGAGCAGTTGCGGGAAGAGCCGTACGCCGCGCGCGTTCTCGTGCGTGAAGCCATCCCATACCAGATGCGTGAGCGCACCGAACAGCAGCGCGAGCACCACGGCGAGCCATACACGCGGCCGCCCCCAGGCGGGACTCGGCGTGCGGCGCAGCCGCTCGTACGCCCCGTCGGGCAGCACCTCGAGCACCGCCGGTTTGATGAGCAGGTGCGTCAGCGCATAGGCCACCAGTCCCACCGGCAGACAGAAGCTGATCAGAGCGCGCAAGCTGTGCGTCTGCCAGCGCGCGAGGCCCCCCGGCAGCAGCAGACCGAAATCGGGCACCATGCTGCCGATCACCGCCGCCGAGAACACCCGTTCGCGCGACAGCGGTCGATGCGCGGGCACGACCGCCGCGACGTGCGAGACAGTGAACGGCATTGCTCAGTCGCCCGTCCATTCCCTGACATGGAAGGCGCGGCTGGGCCGGCGCGCAGCGGGTGACTCGGGCGCATCGGTCGAACCGACGAACACGAAGCCCAGACAGCGCTCACCGACACCGAAGCCAAGCGCCGCGGCCACACGCTCGTCGTAGGCAT
>JASHPX010000036.1 GCA_030037905.1 Gammaproteobacteria bacterium | reverse complement strand
AGCTGTCGCAGCCCCGGCAGCTCCTGCTGCGCCGGCAGCCCCCGCGGCGGCCGCCGGTCTCGCAGGCACGATCGAGCCGCCGGCGGGCGGCTGATTGCTCAGAGCGCCGGGGATGCCTCCGGCGCCCGCCGCGCCGGTGCTGCTCTGCTCGGAGGTCTGCTCGCTGCGAACCACGCCGCTATCGGGCTTGTACTGCTCGCTCGCCTGCTCGCTCGCATCGGAGTCCAGCTGCACCGTCACCTGAGAGCGCACGCGTCCCTCGCCCACCAGTGGCGTCAGCAGCTCCTCGATGTTCTGTGCATACATATCTTCCAAACGGTGCTCGGCATCGAATTGTTCCGAAGCGATTGCCGCATCCCCGCTCTTCGGCGCCGACAGCAACTGCCCCTGCTGGTCCACCACCGTCACCTGATCGGAATCCAGCTCCGGCACGCTGGAGGCCACCAGGTGCACGATCGCGGACACCTGCTCGGGCTCGAGCCTCTGGCCGGCACGCAGCTGCACCAGCACCGAGGCGCTGGCCGGCCGCCGATCGCTCACGAAGGCGGACTCCTGCGGCAGCGCGAGCTGTACGCGCGCGGCCTGTACGGCCTGTAGTGAGGAGATGGTCTGCGCCAGCTCGGTCTCGAGGGCATACTGGTAGCGTGCGTTCTCCATGAACTGGCTGACGCCGAAGCCCGGATCCTTGTTGATCAGAGCGAAGCCGTCGGTCTTGCCGGCCGGCAATCCCTGCGAGGCGAGCTGCAGCCGCGCATCACGCACGCGCTCGGCCGCCACCATCACGTCTCCAGCCTCGTCGAGCTTGTAGGGAATGCCCGCGGTCTGCAGCGCCTGCACGACGCTGCTCTCATCCGAGTCGGACAGCCCGCCATACAGCAGGCTCCAGTCCGGTCCTCTCCACCACAGCACCACCGTCACGCCCACCGCGACGGCGGCCGCAACACCGAGCAGCAGCAGCAGCGGGCGCAGGTTCACTGCCAGTCCGCTTGCCAACGCCGCCGCCTGTTTGCTCGCCATAGCTTCTTCCCGTCAGCCCGGTCGATCCGCTCAGATCGACATGTTCATGATGTCCTGGTAGACGCTGATCAGTCGGTTGCGCACCTGCGCCAGCGCCTGGAACGAAACCGATGCTTTCTCAGCTTCCACCATCACACTGGCGAGGTTCACGCCCGGATCGCCGCGCTCCCAGGCGGCTTCGAGCCGACTCGCCGTCTGCTGCGTGGAGTTGACCGAATCGATTCCCTGCTTCAGCAGGCCCGCGAAGCTGGGCCCCTGTGCCGCGCCCGCTGCGCCCGCTGCGCCCGGCGCGCCCACGGTGCCCAACGCGCCAGTGAGCGTAGGCACGTCGTCCGCCGGGCCGACGCCGTTGAATGTCGGCGCGGCCTGCGCCGAGAGCGTGCGGATTTGCGCCAGCACCTGTGCGATCGATAGATCGCTCATATCAGGCTCCCGGGCAGCGCGCCGCGCGCGGACTCATACTGCGGCACCGCCGTGCCGGTATCGTCGATCGGCACGCCCGCGGCGCGCAGTCGTGCCAGTTTGTAGCGCAGCGTGCGCGGACTGATACCGAGCAGCGCGGCGGCCTGGGCGCGGCCGCCCGCGGTGCGCAGCGCCTGCAGAATGAGCTCGCGTTCCCTCTGCGCGAGCGACGCCGCGAGCGCAGCCTCGCCGGGCATACATGCTGCCGTGGACAGGGCGGACGGCGCGCCTGGCGCTGCCGGTGACAGCGGCGTGGGGGGCGACACTGTCGCTGCCGGCGCCGATGCCATCGGCGGGGCCGCCGCCGCGGGCGGCTCGCCAGCCTCCGCGGCCGGTGGCTCGAACACGATGTGGCCCGCGCGGATGAGGTCGCTCTCGCACAGCACCAGCGCACGCTGCATGACGTTGTCGAGCTCGCGCACATTGCCAGGCCAGGGATACGTCAGGAGGCGTTGCGCGGCGTCGGGATGCAGGGCCGGGATGCGTGCGCCGGGGGGTACGTGATCGGCCAGCAGCCGCATCGCCAGCGGCAGCACATCGTCGCGCCGCCGCCGCAGCGGTAGCGGCGCGAGCGGGAACACGTTCAACCGGTAGTACAGGTCTTCGCGAAAGCGGCCCGCGGTCACTTCCTCGCGCAACCGGCGGTTGGTGGTGGCGATCACGCGCACGTCCAGGCTCACGGCGCTGCGCGCGCCGAGCCGCTCGACCTCGCGCTCCTGCAGCACGCGCAGCAGCTTCGCCTGCAGCGCGAGCGGAATCTCCGTGATCTCATCGAGCAGCAGGATGCCGCCCTGGGCCTGCTCGAACTTGCCGGCGTGCGCCACATGCGCACCCGTGAAGGCGCCGCGCTCCCAGCCAAACAGCAGCGCCTCGAGCATGTTGTCGGGAATCGCCGCGCAGTTCACCGCCGCAAATGCCCGGGAGGCGCGCCCCGAATGCCGGTGGATGTAGCGCGCCAGGACTTCCTTGCCGGTGCCGGACTCGCCGGTGATCAGCACGGTGCAATCGCTGTGCGCCACGCGGCGCGCCAGCTCCATCAGGTGCCGTGTGGACTCGGCGCAGGCCACGGGGTCGCACCAGCTGGTCGCTGCACGCGGCAGTACGAAGGGCCGCGGCAGCGCCTCCTCGGCGCGCGGTTCGAATGCTTGGGCTTCAGCTCGTGCTTGCAAGACATGACCTTCCGGTCGGCTTACCGAAGGGGAAGAGAGCAATTTGTGTGCCCGACGCGCAATGTGATGTGGCTCACGCGTCGGCTGGGCAGCGCAGTGGCAGCCGTCAAGTTTCCGACGCGGCGGCGGCGCCTGCGACATCGTCCTCGGACTGCGCCGCGCCCGGCGCGTACTTGCGCAGTTTTTCGACGAGGGTCGTGCGTCGCAGTCCCAGCAGGCGCGCGGCCTGCGCGACCGTGCCGCCCGCGCTGCGCATGGCGCGCTCGATGAGCCGCTGCTCGAGCGATTCGAGGTAGCCGCGCAGGTCGAAGCCATCGGGAATCGGCTGCAGCAGCATGTCCGCAAGCGCCGGCGTCATCGGCGGCGGGTCGTGCGCGGCAGCCGTCTCGCCCGTCGCGGCTGTGCTATCCGCGACCTCGCTCACGGCTGCGCCCTGCTCGCCCCGCTCGCACTGCCCGTCCCAATCCGCGAGCGCCGGCGCCAGCACGCTCGCGGCCGGTGCCGAGGCAATCAGCGCATCGGCGGGCGGCGTATCGTTGCCGGGGTCCCAGTCCGCCGGGCGGTAGCGGGATGGCAGATCCGCGATCGCCACCGCGCGGCCCCCGCACTGCACGGCCATGCGCTCGATGAGATTGCCGAGTTCGCGCACGTTACCGGGCCAGTGATAGCGCTCGAGCGCGGCCATCGCTGCCGCCGTGAAGCACACGCGCGGCCTTCCCGCCGCCTCGATCCGTTCCGATAGCGCCCTGATGAGCTCGGGCAGGTCCTCGATGCGCGCGCGCAGCGGCGGCATCTCGATCGGTACCACGTGCAGGCGGTAGTACAGATCCTCGCGGAACGCGCCGCGCGCGATGGCCTCCTCGAGATTGCGGTGCGTGGCGGCGATGATACGCACGTCACAGCGCTGCGAGGCACAGCTGCCGACGCGCTCGAACACGCGCTCCTGCAGCACGCGCAGCAACTTGACCTGCATGGTCGGATTCATGTCGCCGATCTCGTCGAGGAAGATCGTGCCACCCTCGGCGAGCTCGAAGCGGCCCTTGCGGGCGGACAGAGCGCCGGTGAAGGCGCCTTTTTCATGGCCGAACAACTCGCTCTCGAGCAGCTCCGAGGGGATTGCCCCGCAATTGATCGGCACGAATGGCCGCCGGCGTCGCGGTGAGGCCTCGTGCACCGCGCGCGCGACGAGCTCCTTGCCGGTGCCGGACTCGCCGAGCACCAGCACGTTGGTGTCGAAGGCCGCCACCTGTCGGATGAGCTGATTGACGCGACGGATCGCCGCCGATCCCCCTCCCGGCAGCAGCGCCGCGCTGCCCGCAGCGGAAGAATGCTCACGCGCCTCAACCGCGCCGAAGGCCACGATGGCCGTCTCAGCCATTCTCTTTCGTCCCCTTGCTGTCCCTGAGAGCCAGCGTAGGGATCGCGTTATGCAAAAGCGTGGGCTTACGTCACAACGGACCTGAGCACCGCGTCGCAGTTTCGCGACTCGCGATCGCATGGGGCTCAAGAAATGCCGGCGTCGGCCGGGGCCGAATCGATGAGACGCGCATGCAGCATGCAGGCTGTCGGCCGTGAACCCGCGCAGATAGGAGTGACCCTATCTACACGGGATCATGCGCCGCGGCTGCAGGCTCTCACGCCTGCGACTCCTCCGCCGGCGGTCGCGCCTTGCGCGCATCCGCCACATCACGACGGTGGCGCAGGAATGCCAGCCGCTGGATCAGCTCGCCGACCGCATCGGAGAGCTCCTCGAAGCGCACCCGCACCTGCGCACCCTCGACGGCGCTCACCACGCCCGGTAAATCGAGCGGTTGGGGCAGCGAGCCACGCAGGTGGACGCGCAGCAGTCCGTGCGAGCCGATTTCCGGCACCGGACCAATCACGGTCCACGAGGCCCCATGCGCATTGAACTGGATGGTCGTAGAGGGCGGCATGCGGTCCTTCAGCACCAGTTTGGAGAGCAGCTGCAGGACCAGGTTGAGCTTGAAATCCAGCCGCGCGATCTCGCCCGCGAGCGGCCCGGGCTCCTCGCCCTGATCGCGGATCGGATGCTCTTCGACCGCCGCACAGGCCTGCAGCAGCATCAGGTTCGCCTCTTCGAGATTGCTCTGCTCGAAGGGGGTGAGCGGACGGTTGCGCGCCTGCCATTCCACCGGCAGCACGTCGTGGTACGCCAGCTCGTTGTAGAGCACTACGGTGTCGACGCCCTCGTTCATCCGCTCGCCTGCGGGCCGAACCCGGGTCGGGCGACTGCATCTTACCCCGGGTGCCCCTCGGCGAGCCGTCCGCGCTCCATTAGCGAGACGCGCCGCACGTCCTCAGCCAGCCGCGACGCGTCCCTGCGCCTGCCGGCGCACCTCGGGGCCGATGGCGATCCAGGCGCTGCGGATCTCTGCCAATAGCCCCATGACTTCGCTGATGCAGGCGACGTCGTTCTGCGCATTGGCACGCAGCAACTGGCGCAGCATGTAGTCGTACAGGTCACTGAGGTTGTGCGCCAGCGGACCACCGCGTTCCAGATTCAGGCTGCCCCGCAGCTCGCCGATGATGCTCATGCACTGCGTCAGCGCCTGAGCCTTGCGGGCGATATCCCCGCGTTGGTTGCGTTCCAGGCAGCCGCGTGCGATCGCCAGGCGCTCGACCGCGCCATCCATGAGCATCAGCACCAGACGGTGTGGGTCGGCTCCCGCCAGCTCTCCATGCGTCGAGACGCTCTGGTAGGCAGCCAGCTTGGCGTTTCTGGCATAGGCATTCACAGCCCGATGCTCCATCAGTTCACGATGGCCACCTTAACGGCGAGCAGACGGCGAACTTGAGCGCGAGTGCGCCGGCAGAGGATTACGATCGCGCCGGCGCGGCAGCTGTACCGGCGAAAGCCCGTCGCCGTGCACCCGTGTCAGGCGTTTTGGGTGCTCTGGATCTGCGGCAGGTCGGCGAACGCCTCGGTGAGGTAGGCCGAGGTGCTCTCGAGCGAGGACAGCAGCGTATTCAGCGACGAGTACTGCTCGGTCAGGCTCTGCGTGAGCGCTGCCATCTGCGTGTTGAGCGTGTCCGACTGCTGCGTCAGCGAATTTTCCTGGCTGGCGAGCGTCTGGCTGGCCGTGGAGATCGGACCGTTGTCGGCGAGGTCTGCCGTCATCTGCGCGTTCAACTGCGCGGCAACCCCGTCCGTGCCGCTGAACAGCTGGCTCACGGCGCTGAAGTTGCCGCTCAGAGCCGCCTGCAGCGTGGTGTCGTTCACCGACAGCGAGCCGTCACTGTTGGCAGTAATGCCAACGCTCGCCAGCGTGTTGTAGGTCGAGCTGCCGACCTCGCTGTACAGCGTGTTCTGGATCTGGTTCTGGATGACCGTGAGCAGCGGATTGCCCATCAACGGGCCGGCGGTTGATGAGGTGGAGTCGTAGCTGCCGAGGCTCGACAGGCTGCTCTGCAGCGTGTTGTAGGCCGAGACGAACGCCTGGATGTTCGAATCCACGGTCGAGGTATCGTTGGCGACAGTCACCGTCGCGCTGTCTGCGGTGCCGGTGGTGGCGAGCAGGTTGAGCGTCACGCCCGGCAGCGCATCACTGACGGTATTGCTGGCGTTGTCGTAGGCGACACCGGCGATCGTAAACTGTGCGTCCTGTGCGGCGCTCTGCTGCGTGTAGTTGTTGTCCGTATCGCCGCTGCCGGTGGTGAGCGCGGCCAACTGGCCCCCATCGTCGGTCTCGGTCACCTGGATGGTGTTGGCGGCGCCCGTCTGAGCCGACGACAACAGCAGGTAGGCCCCATCGGTCCCCTGCAGCACCGTCGCCGTGATGCCCGGGTTGTCGCTCGCATCGTTGATCGCGGTCGCGATGCTCGAGAGCGTGTCGTCGCTGCTGTCGATCGTCACGTTGAAGCTGCTGCCGCCGAGCGACAGCGACAGGGTACCCGTGCCGACGACCTCGGAGCTGCCGCCGGTGAACACCTTGGAGAGCAGCTGCTGCGCACTGGCGAGCTGCGACACCGTCACGTTGTAGTTGCCGGCGACGGCATCGCCGCTGCCGTCGGTCGCCGCCGAGACTACCGTGGAATCCGAGCTCGTGGCGCTGAGCGAGGCGAAGGCGGTCGGCGTGGCCAACGCCGAGAGTGAGCTCTGGAACGTGGACAGCGCGCTCTGCAGCGAGCCGACGGCCGAGATCTCCGAGGTGACCGCCGTAGTCTGGTTCTCGATCACCGACTCCTGCGGCGCCTGCGCGGCCGAGACCAGCTCGGAGACCAGCTCGCTGACGTTGATGACGGATCCGCCGGCGGCTCCTTCCGTCCCATTGGCAATTGAGACCAGCGGCTCGCTCGTGCTGGAGATGCTAGAGGTGGTGCTCACGGCGACGATCGCTCCTCGGCGTTCGGGTGTTCAATGCTTCGAGAAACGGCGCGGGGCGGACGCCTTGCGGCGCCCGCCCCGTTGTCTGCACTTGCCAGTGAATGGTCGATCTCATCCTCCGCTTACGGCAATTTCTGCAGCAGCGTCAGCACGTTTTCCGGAATCTCGTTGGCCTGCGCCACCATCGCGGTGCCGGCCTGCTGCAGGATCTGGGCCTGGGACAGCTGCGACGTCGCCGCCGCATAGTCCGTGTCCTCGATGCCGCTGCGGGCGCTGGTGAGGTTGGTCGAGTCCGTGTTCAGTCCCGTGATCGCCGCCGTGAAGCGGTTCTGATAGGCGCCCAGATCTGCGCTGGTCGTCGCGATCTGCTGCAGCGCTGCGCTGATCTGGACCAGCGCGAGGTTCGAGTCGTCCACGGTCGTCACGCCCGAAGTGGAAATGTAGGACGCGGTGTCGGTGTTGTTGATCGTGTCGGAGGTGTCAACGCCCAGATCCGCCAATGTGCCGTCGGCGGTCTTGAAAGTGCCCGTAGAGCTCGCCACCTCAAAGCTCACCGTGTTCGAAGTGGTGCCCAGAGTACTGTTGGCGCCGAGCGTGCTGCTGAGCTGGATGCCGGTGCCCGCGGAATTGACCGTGGCGATGATGCCGGTGTCGGCGCTGATCGCCTGGTTGATGCCGGCAGCGATGCTCGCCAGATCCGTGGACTCCGTGCCCGACAGCGTGATCGCGTTGGTGTCGTAGGTCGTGCCGTTGACGTCGACGCTCAGGGTTACCGTATCGCCATTGGCGATCAGGGAATTGCTGGTGCCGGAGTTGTACACGCCGGCCGCCTGAGTGCCCGTGGTGGTCAACGCCCCCGCATAGATCGCGCCGAGGTTACCGGTGGCGACGCTCGATACCGCGCCCACGGTGATCGTCTGGCCGGCGTTCGCGCCGACCTGGAAGGTGGCTCCCTGGAACGTGCCGTCGAGCAGGTTGACGCCGTTGAAGTTGGTGGTCGCGGCGACCTGGTTGATGTCCGCCTGCAGCTGCGTGAACTGCGCGTTCAGGTCCGCGCGGTCCTGGCTGCTGTTGGTGGCGTTGAGCGACTCCACGGCGAGATCGCGCATGGTCTGCAGGTCGTTGGTGACCTCCTGCAGCGCGCCCGAGGCCGTCTGTGCCAGCGACACGCCGTCGTTGGCGTTCTGCGCCGCCTGGTTCAGGCCGTTGATCTGCGAGGTCATGCCCTGCACGATCGCGTAGCCGGCCGCATCGTCTGCTGCCGTGTTGATACGCAGACCCGAGGACAGCTGCTGCAGGGCGGTGGCCAGCGTGTTGCCCGATGCGCTCAGGTTGTTCTGCGCAACCAACGAGTCGATGTTGGTATTGAGGACTAGTGACATGGTCTGTTGCTCCTGATGTTTCCCTCAGACGCCGGACACCAGTCCGTGGCGCTGTTCCCGTGGCAGACCTGCGGTCCGCCCTCGTCCGGGGGGTTATCGGTGAGCCCACAGCGAACTTGAACCCATGGCCCCACAGTTGGCGGAACTGTCGAATGCGTCACACCCTGCCCGGAGCCGTACCCGCCGCCGGCGTATGCAGCCGCGCGGACGCTAGCGTGGACCCGGGCGGCAGCGCCCGCGCCGGCTCGCGCGGCCGGGCGCGCGGCGTTCCCGATGCGCCGCTGCGTGACATTCCGGCAGCACGTTTTGTGCGCCCGGTCACTCATTTGAGGTAGTTGAACAGCGACAGCTGCTCGAGCTGCGCATAGGACTCCTCGGCCGCTTGCAGCGCGAGGTATTCCTGACTGTACTGCGAGGTCGCCGAGGCGTAGTTCAGCGAATCGATATTCGAGACCTCGGTCGTCACGGTCGTACTCTGGCTGGTCAGCGAGGTGTTGATGCTGCTGATCAGCGAGATGCGGCTGCCGACGCTGGTGGTGACGGTCGAGATCTGGTTGAGCGCATTGTCGATCTGCTGCAGCGACTCGGCGAGCGAGGAGCTCAGCTGCGCCTGCGCGGCCGGCGTGCTACCCGCGTTATCCAGAGAGCTGACCAGATTGTCGAGCGTGTTGAAGACGCTCTGCGTGCCCGACGCCGCCACGGTGAAGGTATCGCCCGCGGCCGGCGCCCCGCTGATGCCGACCTCGATGCCGTCGAATTCGATGCTGCCGCCGTTCGCCGCGTCGTAGGTGCCGTTGGCGACAACGACAGGCGGGTCCGCGGCGTTCGTGACCTCGTAGTCGCTCGCATCCGTGAACGTGATGGTGTAGGGACCCGCCGCCGAATCGGTATCCCACGTGGACGCATCGACCACGCTACCCGCATCGATGACGCCGCTGCCGGTGTTGCTGCTGCTCGCGGCGGTCGTGAAGGTGCCGTTACCGGTGGGCACGTTCATGAACACCGCGGAGCCCGGATCCCCGGTCTGCACCGACGTGTCTGCGTCCAGCGGGGCGCTCGTGGTGCCCTCGTCGCCGAGGTAGACCACCGAGCCGCTGGTGCCGCGCACGAACGGCTCGGTGTTGTCCGCATAGCCCGAGAACAGGTACTGTCCCGTGGCGTTCTGGCTGTTGGCGGTACCCAGCAGCTGCTGCTCGAGCTGCGCCACCTGCGCACCAATCGCCTGCAGGTCGCTGGTGTTGTTGGTGCCGCTGTTGGCCTGCACCACCAGGTCCTGGATCGACTGCAACGTCGTGGTCGCACTCGAGAGCGCCTGTTCCTCGAGAGTGAGGTTGGTGTTGGCGCTCTGCCCGTTGGCGATGTACTGCTGGTACTGCGAGCTGGTGTTGTTCAGCTGCAGCAGCTCGACCTCCCCGACCGGGTTGTCGGCGGGGGAGTTGATGTTCTCGCCGCTGGAGAGCTGATTCTGTGTAGTCGACAGTGCGCTCTCATCCTGCAGGATGCCGTTGAGGGCCGACTCGTTCAGCATGGAGGTGGAGATGCGCATGGCCATTTACTCGGTGGTAGTCGCATCGACCGCATCGAGCAGTGATGCGAACAGCGTCTGCGAGCTGGAGATCAGCTGCGCGGCGGCCTGATAGGCCTGCTCGTACTGCAGCATATTGGCCGCCTCCTGGTCGAGGTTTACGCCCGAGACGCTTTGCTCGGCGGTCTGAGCGCTGTTCATGGCGCTCTGCTGCGCCGTGGTGCCGTTCTGCGCCTGACTGGTCTGCAATCCCACCGTGCCGACGTAGCTCTGCACCGCGCCGGCGAGCGACTGCGTGCCCCCATCGAGCACGTTGACGTTCATGACGTTCGCCAGCAGCAGCGCATTGCTGTTATCGCCGCTGTCGTCGGCGTTGTAGTCGATGCTGAAGCTGTCGCCGGCCGCGGGGGTTCCGGTGAGCGTCACCTCGATGCCATCGAAGCTGATGGGCGTTCCCGCGGTGTACGTGCCCGTCACGGTCGCGCCGGCGGAGTTGGTCAGCGTGTAGGCGGTCGGGCTGGTGAAGCTCAGCGTGTAATCATCCGGCGTCCAGCTCGCCAGATTCGGCACGCTCGCGCTCTGGATGCTCGCCGTGCCGGTGTTACCGCTGGCCGCGCTGGTCACGAGCGGTGAGGCCGCGGCGATCGCGGCAGGGTCGTCGGTCAGCAGGCTCATGCCGCTGACCGCATTGGCGGTGGGCTCGACCAGGAACTCGTCCCCGGCATTCGCCGTACCGGTCACCGTGAACGTCATACCCGCTCCGGTGAGCGTGGTGGTGCCATCCGACGTGCTGCTGGACAGCGCCGTGGTCGCCCCGCTCGCGGTATCCACCAGGCTCCAGTCGGTGCCGTTGTACTGCAGGTAGTAGTTGCTGGTGGTCAGGGAGCCGAGATCGGTGATCGCGGCCGAGACCTGCGCGTTGCCGGTGTTGTTCTCACTCGGTAGCACGGCGGGCCCACCGACCGCCAGCAGCGCCTGCCCGGGCTGACCGTCGAGGGTGAGCCCCGCCTCGTTCTGGGTGTTGACCAGAGTGGTGAGCGTCACCGCGGCCTGGCCGAGCGCGTTTTCGCCCGGGATGAGCATCTGCTGCTGGAACTGCAGTAGCCCGCCGAGCGTGCCGCCGCTGATCGACGAGGTGATGTCCACGCTGCCGGTACTGGTCTGCAGCGCGAGCTGCAGCTGCCCGGAATTGAACTGATCGGGCGTGGTCGTCAGCGTCGAGGAGCTGTCGCCCACGACCAGCGGCTGGCCGTTGCCGATGAACACGTTGGTGGCGCCATCGCTCTGCGTGACGGTGTTGACGCTGACGTCGGCGGAAAGCTGCGCGATCAGATTCTCCTGCTCGTCGAGCAGCTGGTTGGGCGCCTGCCCGGTACCGTTGGCCTCCGCCGCGACGATCTGCTGGTTCAGGCTCGCGATGCTCTGACCGAGCGAGGTGATGGTGCTCGCCTCCGCACTGATCTGGCCGTTGACCTGCGAGCCGAGCTGGCTGAGGTAGCTCTGGTAGCTCTGGAACTGGCCGATCAGCGACTGCGCCTGCGTCAGCACCGCCTGGCGCGCCGAGTCGTCCGAAGGCGTCTGGGCCATCGTCTGCACCGCGTCGCTGAAGCTCTGCAGCGTCGCCGACAGACCGGTGGTCGAGTCGGAGAACATGTCGTCGATGTCGCTGGCGAAGGTGCTGAGGGTGTTGAACTGGTTGTAGCTGCTGGTCGCGGAGTTGGTCTGCTCGGCCAGGAACTGGTTGTACTGGTTCGTGACCCCGGTCACCGACACGCCATTGCCGATCCAGCCGTCGGCGGCGGGCGTCGCGGTGTTGCTCGCAAAGTCGGTGACCTCCTCGTTGTAGCCGGGGGTATCGACGTTGGCGATGTTGTTGCTGGTGGTATCGAGCGCCGTCTGAAACGCGAGCAGCCCCGATACCGCCGTGGAAAGCATGTCAGACATTACGGTGCTCCCTCACTCATGCTGACTCCGCCCCGCCGGTCGTCCACCCACGGGTCGTCCGACCGCCGGTTATCGGCGCGCCGGCCTGAGGCTTGAGCGCCGCGACATCGCCCGCGACGCCCGCGACGTTCGCGACGTTCGCGACGTTCGCGGCACGCAGCGTGCGCACCGAGGCCACGGTGGCGGATAGCTTGTGCACATAATCCGGATCGGTCGCATAGCCGCCGCGCTGCAGGGCCGCGCCGAACGCGCCCACATCGTCGCCGGTTCCGAGCGCTGCCTGATAGCCCGGCTGCCGGCGCAGCAGCGTGACGTAGTCATTGACGCCCTGTTGCACCGAGCTGTAGGCGCGGAACGATTGAGTCCGCGTGGCGGCCGCCCCCGCGCGGTACTCGGTGGTCGCAGCGCTCACCGAAGTGCCCCGCCAATCCGCTCCGGCCTTCACACCGAACAGGTTGTTGCTCGAGGCTCCGCCGGCGAGCGCCGGCACGTGCTGGCCCCAACCGGTCTCCAGCGCCGCCTGACCGATGATGCTGTCGGGTGAGACGCCCAGCGCCGCGCCGGCGCGCTGCGCGTACGGGGTCATGGCACGGATGAAGCCGATGCGCTGGCGGTCGCTCACCGCGCCGCGGGTACTGCCGGACGCGGCGCCCGTGGCTGTCGTGACGGTGGAGGCACCGCCGCCGGACACGCTGCTGCCCAGCGCACTGCTCCCGGCGGTCGCGCCAACCGGCTCGGAGCCGCCCGTGCCGGCGGCAGTGCCGCTGGTGCCCGCCGCGGCGCCCGCCGCGGCGCCCTTGATCAGACCGCGCCGAGTGAGCTGCTGCACGAGCATGTCGGCTAGCCCCAGGCCCTTGCCCTGCGAGATCTCCAGCGAGAGCTGCTGGTCGTACATGTCCTGATAGAGATCGGTCTGGTCG
>JASHPX010000373.1 GCA_030037905.1 Gammaproteobacteria bacterium | reverse complement strand
TGCCGGCGTCATTGTTTTGATGGCCTCGATTGGCTGACCTAGGAGGGCAGCGTGTCGCAAAAAGCGATCCTGGTCACCGGCGGCGCCGGTTACATCGGCAGCCACGTGCTGCTGCAGCTGCAGGGCCGCGGCGAGCGCGCGGTGGTGCTCGACAACCTTTATACCGGGTTCCAGCAGGCCGTGCGCGGTGCGCCGCTGGTCGTCGGGGACGTTGCGGACCAGGAGCTGGTCGGCCGGGTGCTGCGCGAGCATGACGTGGACACCGTGATGCATTTTGCGGCGCACACGATTGTCCCCGAGTCCGTGCGCGACCCGTTGAAGTATTACCGCAACAACACCTGCGCGACGCGCAGCCTGCTGGAGGCCTGCCAGCGACACGGCGTGCGCGCGCTGGTGTTCTCCTCCACCGCGGCCGTGTACGGCATCCCCGCCGGCGGCCTGGCCGGCGAGGACACGCCGACCGCGCCGATCAATCCGTATGGCAGCTCCAAGCTGATGTCGGAGTGGATCCTGCGGGACCTCGGCGCGAGCGGCGCACTGCGTTACGTGAGCCTGCGCTACTTCAACGTCGCGGGCTCGGATCCGCAGGGACGCATCGGGCAGGCCACACGCGAGGCGACGCTGCTGATCAAGGTCGCCTGCGAGGCGGCCGTCGGCAAGCGCCCCCACGTCGCGATCTACGGCACCGACTACGCCACGGAGGACGGCACCGGCGTGCGCGACTACATCCACGTCGAGGATCTGGCCCGCGCGCACCTGGACGCGCTCGATTACCTCAGGGGCGGCGGCACCTCGCTGGTACTCAACTGCGGCTACGGGCACGGCTACAGCGTGCGGCAGGTCCTGCAGAGCGTGCAACGTCTGGCCGGCGCCCCCCTGGCCATCCGCGAGGAGCCACGACGCGCCGGCGATCCGCCCACGCTCGTCGCCCGCGCGCAGCGCATCCGCAGTGCGCTCGGCTGGCAACCGCGTCTCGATAATTTGGACGCGATCGTGGGCAGCTCACTCGCCTGGGAGCGCAAGCTCCTCGCCGAGCCGTGGGCGTGATCGGGCCGTGGGCGTGATCGGCCAGTGTCGGACCTGAGTCAGCCCTGAGTCGGCGTAAGCTCGCGCCGGTGACGTGGCATAGAATGACCGTGACATAGAGAACGACGTAATGCGCTGGCTGCTGCCGAAATCGCTGAACGGCTTCCTGCTGCTGGGGCTGGTGGTCTTGGCTGGCCCGCTGCTGTGGGCGATCCTCAATGCCACCGTGCAGATGCGCAAGCTGGCCGGCACCAGCCAGCATCTGGTGGCCGATAGCGTACGCGCCACGCGACTCACGCAGGACATGTTCGGGCAGCTGACGCTGCTCGAGCGCTCGGCGCAGATGTACCTGGTGCTGACCGATCCGAGCGTGCTGGCCGCCTTCCGCCAGCACGACCAGAACATCAGCGCGGACGCCGCGGCTCTGCATGGAGAGCTGCGCGGAGATGCCGCACGCACCCAGCTGCAGCAGTTCGATGACCAGCTGGATCAGGTCAACTCGCAGCTGCTGGTGCAGAAGCCCGACAAGTACGCCTCCGCGCGCCTGACGGCTACGTTCGGACGCCTGAGCGATCTGGCCGGCAACATCGCGGGCCTGAGCAATGCCCAGATCGACACGGACGTACACGCCCTGCAGCTGCAGACCGATCGCGAGCGGCGCGAGCTGTTTCTCGACTCGACGCTGCTGCTGCCGCTGGTGCTGATCGTGGTGCTGATGTTCGCGCTGCGCCTGTCGCGTCCGCTGCGCCAGATCGACCGCGCGATCACCGAGCTCGGGCGCGGCAACTTCTCGCGCGACATCACCGTCAAGGGGCCGGTGGACCTGGAGCGCCTCGGCCACCAGCTCGAGTGGCTGCGCCACCGCCTGCTCGAGCTGGCGCAGGAAAGAAACCGCTTCCTGCGCCAGATGTCGCACGAGCTGAAGACCCCGCTGGCAAACATTCGCGAAGGCACCGAACTGCTGATGGACGGCGCTGTCGGACCGCTGGATACCGGCCAGCGGGAGGTCACGGCCATCCTGCGCGACAACGGCATCAAGCTGCAACGGCTGATAGAGAACCTGCTGAGCTTCAGCGCCTGGCAGAGCAATAGCACGGGACTGGAGATCTCGGAGTTTCGTCTGCGTCCCATCGTCAAACAGGTGCTCGAGAATCAGCAGCTCACGCTGGTGTCGCAGCGGGTGCGACTGGACGTGCGCGTCGAGGATCTGACCGTGTCGGCCGACCGCGGCAAGATTCGCCTGATCCTGGAGAATCTGCTGTCCAATGCCATCAAGTACTCGCCGCGTGGCGGGGTGATCTACGTGCGCGCGCGGGCCGATGCGCGCGATCTGTGCCTGGAAGTCGCCGACTGCGGCCCGGGTGTGCCTCCCGAGGACCGCGCGGGCATCTTCGAGGCGTTTTATACGGGGCGAGCCCCCGCGGGGCACGTGAAGGGTACCGGAATCGGGCTATCGGTCGTCAACGAGTTCGTCAATGTGCACAAGGGCACCATCGAGCTGGCAGACGGGGAGTATCCCGGTGCGCACTTCCGCATCAACCTGCCGATGCGCGTCGTGCCGGCGGCGCCTGCAAAGACGCAGGCGGACGCCGCCTAGGAATCGCGTGCGTCCCCTGCTCCCCTGTCTCGGCGCGACGCTCGCCGCATTTCTGGCGCTCGGGGGTTGCGTCATGGCCCCGCAGCGCCCTGCACCGCCACCGCCGCCGGCCGACACTCCGAGCAACGACCGCGACCTCGCCGCAGCGGTGCTCGTGGCCGACACCTTCCAGACCATGCAGCGCCTCACGCAGGCGCCGCCGGCCGAGCAGGCCGAGATCGTGAGCGCGGCACGCGACGCGTATCAGCGCACACCGCGCGGGGAGACGCAGCTGCGCTATGCTCTGCTGCTCGCCACGCCCGGCCATCCGGCGCGTGACGTGAAGACGGCGCAGATGCTGCTGCGCGAGCTGGCCGCGCAGCCCGAAGCACTGGAGCCGATCGAGCGCGCCGTCGTGCTGGTGGAGCTGGCGCAGCTGGAACGCGAGGCGGACCTGCAGACCGACAACCAGCAGCTGCAGACCACCGCACTGCGCGACGATGCGCAGCGCAGCGCCGTCGACCAGCGCCGGCTGGAGGCGCAGACCGAAGAGAATGCGCGGCTGCGCAAGGAACTGGAGACTGCGCAGTCGAAGCTCGATGCGATCGCGACGATCGAGCGTAATCTGACCGAGCGGCGTGGCGGCGCGGCCACCGGTGCCGCTGCCGCGCCCGGACCCGCCGGTGCCGCAGGCGCCGGCAGCGCTGCCGGTGCCGCTTCCG
>JASHPX010000372.1 GCA_030037905.1 Gammaproteobacteria bacterium | reverse complement strand
CGACCGAGCCGGCAGCTGAGCCGGCGCTCGCGCCGGCGGCGCTCGCGCGCAGCGAGGCGACCGTGAAGAGGCCGCCATCGTCTCCCTGCAGCACGGCGTGCTCGCTCGCGAGCAGCGTCTGGCGGCGAAAGTAATCCTGCACGCGCCGGTTCGCATACTCGTAGGCTTCCCGCGCGCTGATCGCCCCGTTCTTGTCGCTGTCGGCCTCGGCCGAGCTCAGCGCGGAGGCGAAGGCGTCACCGAAGTGCGTGGCGTTTTTTTCCGCACCGTTGCGCGTAGCGGTGATCAGCACGCGATGCGGGCGGGTCAGTGGACCGAGCAGTGCGCCGCTGCTGCTACCGGTCGCCACGACGAGCTGCTCGCGCATGGGCAGCGCGTCGAGCATGCCGGCGATGTCCTGATCGGATAGATCCGGCCCCGGAATGTTGAACTTGTACTGCCGGCCATCGTAGCTGCCGTGGCCGACGAGATAGAGGATCAGCCGGTCATCGGGGCCGGTGGCACGCGCCAGAGTGTGGAAATAGGCCAGCACCGACGCCCGCGTGGCCGTCGGCCCGACCAGCACGTGCACGTTCGCCGGTGACGTCAGCGTGCGGCTGGCGGCGGCGAGCACGCGCGCCTCGGCGTCGAACTCGCGCGTATAGACAGGCTCTCCTCCGAGCCCTTCGACGATCACGACGCGCAGTGCCGCCAGCGCCGGCAGCGGCGCCAAGCCGATGACGAGCGCGAAGATGAGCGCCATAACGGCACGGGAGAGCGCTGGCACCGGCGCCGGCACCGCCCGCCAGGCGCTCATATCACTCCCCAGCGCCGGCGCAGCAGCCACTCGGCGCTCTTCAGCGCGGCGAGCAGCAGGAACAGCAGCGGCGCATCCCACAGCGGCTGCAGTCGCTGCTCCACTACGCCGGCGCTCGAGGCGCGGATCGCCTGCGAGAGGCCGCTGAGCTGATCGGGCCGCCAGTAACGGCCGCCGGTAGCGGCCGCGAGGTGCTCGAGCAGGCTGCGGTTCTGCCGCAGCGAAAAATATTCGGCTTGCCCCTGTTGGAACTGCAGGCTGGTGCTAGCGGAACCCATCGGGTAGCCCACCCGCTGGGCACTCGCCTGGATGACGAACGAGCCCGAGTGCAGCGGCTGATAGGTCGCCTGGTAGATACCCGGCTGATCGGGCACCGGATGCAGCGGGAAGCTGGCGGACTCCTGCGGGGAGCTGAGGCTGGCGCTGACCTGCGCATCGGCGATCGGCATGAAAGTGGCGTCGCGCAGGTCCGCGCGTATGTCGATCGCTCCGCTGCGCGCGCGCGCCGTCAATGCGAAGGGCTGCGGTACGTCTGCAACCATCCCGCGCAGCAACTGGCGCCAGAACTCCTGGTGACGCTCATCGGTGCTCGGCAGGCCCATGCGCCAGCGCCACGTGCCCCCCGTGGCCAGGATCAGGGTACGACCGCGGCCGTAGGGCTCGGTGACCAGCAGCGGCTGCTCGTGACCGCCCACGCGCATATCCAGCAGCGTGGTGGCCGCCAGTCGCGGCGCGCCCAGGTCCTGGTAGTCGGCGATCGGTGGCAGCGTGGCCCATAGCCGCTCGTTCTGCACCGGATCGTCGGAGAACTGCAGCATGGGGTCGAGCCGGCCGCGCGCTGTGAGCACCACGCTCGCACGCACGCGGTGGAAGCTGTCGGCGGGGTTGTCGGTGTTGTAGACCGTGGAGTCGGCCGAGGAGTCGGCCGAGGAGTCAGCCGTGGGGTCGGCCGTCGCATCGTCCTCGCGCAGGGCCGTGTTGGGCAGCCGCGCCGGCAGCATCTGGCCGACTACCGTGTCGCCCCAGCCACCGTCCCCGAGGCCATTCGGGCCCGCGATCATCAGCAGGCTGCCGCCGCGCTCGCTGACGAAGTCGTGAATCATCTGCAGCTGTGGTGACGTGAACCAGGCGGCGGGCATGCTGCCGATGATCAGTGCATCATAGGCGTACAGCGTCTGGCGATCGGTCGGGAAGCCACCCGCGAGCTCCGCGGGGGAATCGATACCCTGACGGTAGTAGCCGTTGACACTGGTCCGCAGCAGGGACACCAGCCGCACGCCCGTGTCCTGGTCGAGCGCGCGGCGCATGAACTTGTACTCCCAGCGCGGCTCGCCCTCCACGTAGAGCACGCTCGCGCGCCGCTCGGCGACGTCGATCATGCGCACGCGCGTGTTGTTTCTCAGCTCGCGCTCGTTGGGCTTCGGATCCACCGTGAAGGTGAGCTCACGCTGACCGGCCTGATCGAGCGTGAAGGAGATCGGTACGCTGGTCTCACCATCGTCGTTCGGCAGCGTCACGTCGCGGCTGGCGAGGAAGCGGTCGCCGTCGTACACCTTCACACGCGTCTGGCCCGGTCCGTCGTGGCGGATCGAAACGCGGGCGGCGATGGTCGTACCGGGTAGCGCGCGCTCCGGCAACACGACGTCCTGCAGCTCCAGGTCCTCGGGCATGCGCTCGCGCCCGATGCCTACGGTGTGCACCGGCACGCCGTAGGCGGCAATCTGGTCGAGCATCGCATCGGGAATCGTCCCGGCGCTGTCGTCGCCGTCACTGATGACCAGCACCGCGCCCAGGGCGCTGTCGTGCAGCTCGCGTAGTACCTGCAGCACCGACGCGCCGATCGCGGTGCGGTCCCCCGGCGCTGGCAGTACGCGGTAATCCTGCACCGCTCGTACATCTCCGGCGAATACATAGTCGCGCAGGCGGTAGCGGCGAGCCAGCTGAGCGAGCGCCGGGGAATTCAGCACTGCGCGCGCCTGCGCGAGACGCGTGCTGTCGCCGTCCTGAAAGCTCATGCTGCCCGAGTCGTCCAGCAGCACGGCAAGGGTATTCTCGCCGCTGGCCAGGGAGCTCAGCAGCAGCGATGGCTGTGAGAGCGCCAGCAGCGCCAGGGCCAGCATGGCGCTCTGCAGTGCGCAGATCGCCGCCAGCCGACCGCGGCTGACCGCATGGCGCCGCCGCCAGGCGAATGCCACGATGAGCGCGACGCCGACCGGAAGCGCTGCGACCAGCGCCGCCCACGGCCAGCCGCCCAGGAAGGTCAGCTTGCCCCGGGCGTAGTCCGTCAGTGGATATTTGAGCAGCCAGTCGAGCACGACGGCACCTCTGCAGCACCTTTATACCGCGCCCCGGCGGCCGGAGGCCAAATTCAGGCGGGCGCCCCCTCCTACACATCATTTAAGGAGTCCGCGCGGGGCCTCGCCGGGGGCAGGATGACTCGGCGGTCTGGCACTGATCCGTGGGTGCCATAATGAGCGGATGCAGGAGAGATCCGGCGCCGTCCGTCCGGCGCACGCCATTCGCTCCTATGTCATGCGCGCCGGCCGCATCACCGCGGCCCAGCAGCGCGCTCTGTCGGAGCTATGGCCCCGTTACGGCGTGGCCTTCACACCCCGTCCGCTGGACCTGGACGCACTCTTCGGCCGGATCGCCCCCCGGACCCTCGAGATCGGGTTCGGCAACGGCGACAACCTGCTCGCGCGCGCAGTGCGCGATCCTGGACGCGACTTCCTCGGCGTCGAGGTGCACCGGCCGGGCATCGGTCATCTGCTGCTCGGGGCGGCCGCCGCCGGCCTCACCAACCTGCGTATCATCGCCCATGATGCCGTGGAGGTCCTGCAGCGGCAGCTGGCCGATGCCTGCCTCGACGAAGTGCAGCTGCTGTTTCCCGACCCCTGGCCCAAGAAACGCCACCACAAGCGCCGCCTGATACAGCCCGCCGTCATCGAGCTGCTGGCCGACCGACTGCGCACGGGGGGCCGACTGCACATCGTCACGGACTGGCAGCCCTACGCCGAGCAGATGCTCGTGGATCTGAACGCCTGTACGCGCCTGGAGCGCGCGGTGCCGGATCAGCCGTCGGTAGATCCCTCTGCCGCACCCAGCGAGCGTACGGCCACGCGCTTCGAGAAACGCGGCGAGCGCCTGGGTCATCGCATCCACGAGTATCTGTTTCTGCGGCACGCGTAGGACTGCGTGAGCCGCGCGCCGGGCGCGCATGCAGCCCGTAACAGGCAGCGTGGAAAGGCCGCCTCTCGAAACCGCCAGGCGCGCACACGGCGGCACGCGTGGCACCACGTCGATGATGCTTTGCGCCATGGAAAGCTCTTGAAGGCCGCCATCGGCTGGCGCAACATGACTTGCGTCAAGATAGTGAGAAAGCCAGTTACTCGTGTGAGCGGAGTGGGGGAGCAGGCCCATGAGCGCGCGACCCGAGGTCGGAGAATGGTATCGCACTCGCAGCGGTGACACGTTCGAGATCGTCGCTGTCGATGACGATGACGGCACAATCGAGGTGCAGTATTTCGACGGCACCGTGGAAGAGTTCGATCTGGACGACTGGGAAGCCCAGCGCACCAATGGCGATATCACCGATTCGGAAGCACCCGAGGACTGGAGCGGCTCGGTCGATGTAGAGACCGAGGACGAGGCCCCCACTCCCAACAGCGGCTACGAGTCCGATCAGCAGATGGCCGGCGGTCTGGACGGACTGGACCTGTTCGAATCCCCCGACGCGATCTCGTAGCGCGGTGCCGGCGCGCCCGTAGCCGCGCCGACGTCAGGCCGCGCCGACGTCAGGCAAAGCGCGCAGCGAGCGCAACCACGTCCACGCCGTCGGCGAGCAGCACGCAGCCGGCCTCGATGCGTATCGGTAGAACGTGCAGCGAACGGCCGAGGCACGGTCCCCCCACGCACAGGCCCGAGTCCTTCTCGAACACCGCGCCGTGCATCGTGCATTGGACCAGACTGCCGTCGTAGGTCAGGAACTCGTCGGGCAGATAGTTCAGCGGGTAATCGAGATGCGGGCAGCGGTTGACGTAGGCGCGTATACCTCGAGCGGTCTGCAGCACGAAGCCGCGCAGCGGCCAGTCGCCCTCACCGAGACGAAATTCCCGGCAGCGGCCGGGAGGCAGCTCATCCAGGCGGCAGAGCAGGCGCGCCGAATCGACCGATGTCGAGCCGGACGCGGGCGACTCGGACGCCAGCGACTCGGACGCCAGCGATTCCGTCGCCGGCGATTCGCTCGCGGGCGAGTCAGGCAGAGGCGAGCGTCCCGGCATGGAAGTCATGTCGCCGCGACAACCAATACAGCAGCAGCAGCGGCGGAATGCTCAGCGAGGCGGTGTAGACGAAGAAGTGCACATAGCCGATGGCGTGCGCGACGAATCCGGAGGTGCCCTCGAGCGTCTTGCCCGTCAGGTTGTAGAGCGAGCTGAACAATGCATATTGGGTGGCCGTGTACTTCGGGCTGGTCAGACTCGAGAGATACGCGATCAGCGCCATCCCCTGCATGGCGAGGGCGAGGTTGTCCAAGGTGTTCGCGAGTCCCAGACCGAGCGCCGTGGGACCTGCGGTATGCGCCAGCAGCGCAAATCCGAGGTTCGAGCACATGATCAGGATCGATCCGAGCACCAGTCCGACGAATATCCCGTAGCGCGCAATCAGCAGCCCCGCGAGCAGCGTTCCGAACAGTCCCACCGACAGTCCGACGATCTTCACGATCGTGGCGATCTGCGCGAGCGTGTAACCATGGTCGATGTAGAAGGGATTGATCATCGAGCCCATGGCGTAGTCGGTAAAATGATAGGTACCGACCAGCAGCAGCACGAGAATCGCACTGGTGAGCCCCTGGCGCTCGAAGAAGTCCACGAACGGACAGACCACCGCCCCGATGAGCTTCGCGCCGGCGTGTCGCAGCGGCGCCGACCAGTGGGCTTTGCGCTCGAGCCACGCCGTGACACGCGCCTCGCTCGGGGCGCTCTTGCGACCCGCCGCGCTCGGCAGTGGCTCGCGCACCAGCAGCGTCGTCACGACGCCGACCAGCACGAGTGCGGCCATGACGCGATAGCTCGCGTGCCAGCCCAGACCCGCTGCCAAGCCCAGCGCTCCCGCGCTGCCGGTGATCAGGGCCACCTGATAGCCGAGCCGATAAGAAGCCGCCATGGCACCCTGCATCTCATCGGGCGCCGACTCGATGCGCCAGGCGTCCATGGCAATGTCCTGCGTGGCCGCAAAGAACGTCAGGCACGCCGAGCCCAGCGCCACGTATGCCAAGTGGCTCCCCGGTCGGCTGGTCGAGAGGTACAGAAGAGAGAGGCCGATCCCCACCTGCGCGAGCAGCATCCAGCTGCGCCGCCGCCCGAGCCAGCGCGTCAGTCCCGGCAGCGCCCAGCGGTCCACGACCGGGGACCACACGAATTTGAGCGAGTAGAACATGCCGGCCCACGACAGCATGCCGATCGTCGCCAGCGCCACATGGCTCTGCCGCAGCCACGCCGACAGCGTCTGGAAATACAGATAGAACGGCAGGCCCGACGAGAAACCCAGAAACAGCATCGCGAGCACCCGCGGCTCGCGGTAGACGCGCGCGGCCGCCAGCCAGCGCTGCAGACCTGCCGTCTGCCCGCTGTGTCGTCCCGTGTCCACCTCGGGCCGCTCGGCCGCGCCGGGGCGAGCCGTCTGTATGCTCGACATGGAGCAATGATAACCTTGGCACCCCCGGTCAGGATGTGAGCTTTGGAGGATTATCAAGGGCAATTCATAGCGCTGGCGCTGCAGCGCCGAGCGCTGCGTTTCGGCGAGTTCACGCTCAAGTCCGGACGCGTGAGCCCCTACTTCTTCAACGCGGGGCTGTTCAACGACGGCGAGTCGCTGATGCTGCTGGGCCGTTGCTATGCAGCGGCGCTGATGCACTCCGGTGTCGCATTCGACATGCTGTTCGGCCCCGCCTACAAGGGCATCCCGCTGGTGGCAGCCACGGCGATCGCGCTCATGACCGAACACGGCCGCAGCGTGCCCTGGGCCTTCAATCGCAAGGAGGCCAAGGACCACGGCGAGAGCGGGCAGATCGTCGGCAGTAGACTGGCCGGCCGCGCGATCATCGTCGATGACGTCATCACCGCCGGCACGGCCATCCGCGAGTCCGTGGAATCGATCCGCAGCGCCGGGGCGACTCCCGTGGGCGTCGCGCTCGCGCTGGATCGGCAGGAGCGCGGCCTGTCCGAGCGCTCGGCGGTGCAGGAAGTGCAGATGCAGTACGGCCTGCGCTGCGTTGCCATCGTCACCCTCGCAGAGCTCATCGGCGCGCTGGAGCGCGGCGCGTCCGGCACAGCTGTCGCGCTGGCGGGTGCTGCGGGCTCTGGCGCTGCGAGCTCTGGCGCTGCGGGCTCTGGCGCTGCGACAGCCGGGCTTGCGCCCACACCCGGGCAGCTGGCGGCGATGCGCGCCTATCGTGAACGCTACGGCGTGAATGACGTCGCCTGAGTGCACCGCGAGCCCGGTGGGAACGCGGGGGCAATATGCGTGCTGTGTCACGGGCGGTCGCCTGCCGAGTGTGACACGGATCACACTTTAGACGCCGTTGCGCCCGGCGCGCGACGCAGTTCTCAATTTGCCGGGCATTGCGTTGGCAAGATGCGGTCTCGACGCGCTCGACCCGGCGCCCTGCACACGGCGTCGGCGCACGCGCCGCACATCCGCTCCCATGGCATCGAAGAATTCGACATGCTCACGAACAGGCTAAAGGTCAGGCGGTCGCTCGCAGCCCTGGTGTCCTTCGCTGCACTGGGGCTGCTCGGGGCGCTGCAGCTGGCCGCGGCGGCATCCGACGACGCGGTACGCGTGTACCGCTGGGTGGATGCGCAGGGCATCGTGCACTATGGTGACAGCGTTCCACCGCAGTTTGCGGACGATGCCCACGACGTGCTCAACGACCAGGGGGTGCAGATCGGTCACGTTGCGGCCCAGGAAAGCGCCGCACAGCTCAGTGCGCAAGCCCAGGCCGCACAGGCAGCCGCCCAGCAGGCGCAGCATGACAAATTCCTGCTGACGACCTATGCATCAGCCCAGGAAATCGAGCAGCTGCGCGATGAGCGGCTCGATCAGATCGACGGACAGATCAAGGCGTCCTCGAGCTACATCGATTCATTGACTCTGCGGCTGGACGCGCTCGAGGAGCGCGCCCTGCACTTCGCTCCCTACAGCAGCGCCCCGGGTGCGCCCCCCATGCCCGACGAGCTGGTCGAGGACCTGGTGCACACGATGAAGGAGGCGCGCCAACAGCGCAGTGAGCTGGAGACCAAGCAGCAGGAACAGATCAACCTGCGGATTCAATTCGCATCCGATCTGGAGCGCTACCGCGAGCTCACCTCGCACTCCAGCTCCTGAGGGGAGCTCCTGACGGGCCGCCTCGCGCGCCGCGCTCTCGCGCGGGCGGCGCGTCGGCGCACCTTCGCACAACCGACCCGTTACTGCCGGCCGCTGTGCCCGAAGCCGCCCGCGCCACGACGGCTCTCGCAAAATGCCTCGACGATGTCCAGCTGCACCTGCACGACCGGCACGACGATCAGCTGCGCGATGCGCTCGCCGGGCTGCACCTCGTAGCGCTCGGCGCTGCGATTCCAGCAGGACACCAGCAGCTGGCCCTGGTAGTCGGAGTCGATCAGCCCCACGAGGTTGCCGAGCACGATGCCGTGCCGGTGCCCGAGTCCGGAGCGCGGCAGAATCACGGCCGCGAGTCCCGGATCCTCCAGATGAATGGCGAGCCCGGTCGGGATGAGCTCGGCCGATCCCGGCGCAAGCGCGAGCGGCCCATCCAGGCAGGCGCGCAGATCCAGCCCCGCGGAGCCCGCGGTGGCGTACTGTGGCAGTGGAAATTCGCGCCCGATGCGCGCATCCAGAACCCGCACGCTGAGCAGTCGGCGCGCCGCGGGTGCGGACATCAGGAGCTGGCCGCCAGAGCACCGGTGGACGACTGCGTAGCCGGCAACCTCTGCGCGGCCGGGGCGCTCAGAGCGACCTGGTAGCGCTCGATGACGATGCGGGTCAGGGCGCGCGCCAGCGTCAGCTTGCTCGCGCGTGGCAGCTCGACCCGGCCGCCGCGCCACAGGATCAGCAGCGCGTTCTCGTCGGTGTCGAAGGCCTTGGTATGGCCGACTTCATTCGCAGCGATCAGGTCGAGATTCTTGGCAAACAGCTTGTCGCGCGCCTGCTGCTCGACGGCCTGGGTTTCGGCGGCAAAGCCGACGACGAACGGACGCGTCGCGGCAGGGCTCGCGCTGACGCCGGCGAGGATGTCGGTGGTGCGCGTCATGTCGAGCGTCAGCGTCTCGCTGCGCTTCTTGATCTTCTGCTCGGCACACGCCATCGGCCGATAGTCGGCCACGGCAGCGGTCGCCACGAAGATTGCAGTGCCGGGGAGCTCCTGCTGCACGACCGACTGCATCTGCTCGCAACTTTCGACGTCGATGCGGCGCACTCCGGGCGGCGCGTCGAGGCAGACCGGCCCCGTGATGAGTACGACGTCGGCACCCGCCTCGCGCATCGCCTGCGCGACCGCGAAACCCATCTTCCCGGAGCTGCGGTTGCTCACGAAGCGCACCGGATCGATGCTCTCGCGCGTGGGGCCGGCGGTGACCAGCACGCGCCGGCCCGTGAGTGGGCCCTGCGCGGGCAGCAGCTGCGCGACGCGCGCCACCAGCTCGTGCGGCTCGAGCATGCGCCCGGGGCCCGTTTCGCCGCAGGCCTGATCGCCCACGGCGGGACCGAGCAGCTGCACGCCGCGGCTGGCGAGCTGGGCCACGTTCGCCTGCGTGGCCGCGTTGCTCCACATCAGATGATTCATGGCCGGCGCCACGGCCAGCGGCGCGGCGGTCGCAAGGCACAGCGTGCTCAGCAGGTCGTCCGCGAGGCCGTGCGCGAGGCGCGCGAGGAAATCCGCGCTCGCGGGAGCAACGAGCACGACGTCGGCCCAGCGGGCGAGCTCGATGTGGCCCATGGCCGCTTCCGCGGCGGCATCCCACAGATCGGTGCGCACCGGGCGTGTGGACAGCGCCTGGAAAGTCATCGCCGTGATGAACCGCTGCGCGCTGCGGGTCATGACGACCTGCACCTCGGCGCCCTGCTCGATGAGGCGGCGAACCAGTTCGGCGGATTTGTATGCGGCGATGCCGCCGGTCACGCCGAGCAAGATGCGTTTGCCCTGCATGCGCGAATTATCGTCCTTTCAGCACATGCGCGCACGATATGACGATCGCACGAGCGACGCATATTGCTGCAGACTGGCGCACAGTTTGCGGGCGCGAACAGGTCGTTGCAGGCGTTGCGCATGAGCATCAAGTACTGGCCGGCGAGCGCGCGGCTGCAGTTGCCCCTGCCGCTGCCGGGAGCGGCAGGAACGGCAGGAGCGGCAGGAGCGGCAGCAACGGTGGGAAATGCCGCCGGGTTGGGCGGCATTGTCGCGACCGAGCCGGAGCCGGCGGAGCAGTTGTGGATACGCGGCGAGGCGGACGAGCTGCGCTTGGCGACACCGAACGAGGTGATCGCCGCCGCGCGGCGCGCGATGAGCCGGCGCATCCACCGGGGTGTCGCGATGGACTCGCCCCGCGCCGTGCGGGAGTTCCTGGCGATGAAACTGGGCACCCTGGAGCACGAGCTGTTCGTCGTACTGCTGCTCGACAACCGTCATCGCCTCATCGACTATGTCGAGCTGTTCCGCGGCACGATCGATGGGGCGAGCGTGCATCCGCGGGAGGTGGTGAAGCTCGCGCTCGCGCGCAATGCCGCTGCCCTGGTGCTGGGGCATCCGCACCCCTCGGGTGCCGCGGAGCCGAGCCAGGCGGATCAACTGATCACGCAGAGGCTGCGCGACGCCCTGGCGCTGGTGGACATCCGCGTGCTCGATCACGTGATCATCGCGGGTGGGGAGGCGGTCTCCTTCGCCGAGCGCGGCCTGCTCTGATGCGCAGGCGCCGTTGGCGCGTACGCCCGGATGCTGCCGCGCCTCCGACAGATTTGGAGCGAGGCAGGTCGGCATGCAGTATCAACGATGATAGATTGTGAGCAACGATGCTGTGACATCAGGCACCGCTGGGTCCCTGAATTCTGTGCCGTCGCATCAGCGCGGCCAGTATCTATGATTTGGGCATCGGAGTCGGGACGGCCGGCTCATCGCCCTGCGGCGCGGAGTCTGTGACGCCAACGACGCCGGCAGTCGTCGCGCGTTCCGCGCGGCGTTGCTGCTTCTGCAGCTGCCGAGTCTTTCTGGCCTCCTCCTTTTGGCGTTTGGCTTGACGGTAATTGCGCTTGTCCAAGAAATCTCCGCTATCGTGCCCGCCGACATCAGCACGTTTTTCCAACACTCTACTCCACTCCGTGCTGCCGCAGAGCGGAAAACGGCGGGGAACTCCGGCATCGCGGCACGACGTATGCTATGATGGGCTCGATCGTTGACGTCCCTGTGCCGACTGAACCTCTCTCGAGGTGATCATTATGTCGGACCGAGCCACCCGCGATCAGGTGACAGGATTACAGCCTGTTGGCTCGCGAGACGATCTCTCCCCGACTTCACTGCTGTGCCTGCCGTATAGAGCGCACACTCGAGGAAGATCATCTGAAAGTCCGGCGGGCAGCCAGGCCTTCTTGCCACGTCGGGAGTGTGTGATGGCAAACGCGCCGGATTTCATCGTGCCGATCACAGCGCCACGGTTCGGAGAGAGCCAGGCCGAATATCGTCGGCGCATGGCGCAGCTCCAGACCGAGGCGTTCGAGCGCCGTCAGCAGGAGCTCAACGAGCAGTGCTCGCCACTGAATACCCCCGCGGATCGAATCCGCATCTGGGAGCGTCTGCATCAGCTGTCACTGCCCGGCAGCCCCGACCATTGCCTGATCGGCGTCATTGCGGCCAACACCGGCCTCAGTCTCGACGAGGTGCGGGCCGAGCAAAGCGTGCGAGTAGCGGCCAAGACAGCTGCAGGGCTGACTTGAGAACTGCCGCGCGAAAAGCTACGAACGGCGCCAGGCTCAGGCGCGAGCAGCTGGTGAGTGAGCACCTGCGCGCAGACTCGCTGCGCACGCTCTTCCCGCAGATCAGACAATTGCGCATCGAGCTGATCTTCAACGATCCCACGACCCAGTTGCCGTCGCCCTCGCCGCAGCTGCACACACTCTTTGGTCCCGCACCGGCTTTCTTTCGCTTTGCCTGCCCTTGCGCGGATTGTGATGGAGCCTTCGACCTCACCGAGGCGGTCGCCACCCTGATCACGGGCTGCGCGGAGCGCACGCAGGCGACCCCATTCACCGGGCAGCTGGCCTGTCGCGGCATGCGTTTCCGTGACCACGCTACGCACCAAAGCCCATGTCAGATGCAGCTGAGTTTTCAGCTGCTGGCCGAACCGCGTCGAGCGGACGAGGCACTCGAGCTGTCCCGTGGCCCGGGTGCCCCTTTGCGCGGACAGCGCTGACAGAATCGCGGGCATCTACGTAGCAGTCGTCTCGCACGGGCTGGACAAGCCGCCGGACACGCCGGCAGGCTATGGCGATGCCGTCCTCGCGCGCCGCGACGAGCGCCACGCTGCTGGCCTTCGCCGCCATCTACATCATTTGGGGCACCACATTTCTGTGCATCACTCTGATGCTGCGGACGGTGCCGGCCTTTTTCGGCGGGGCCGTGCGCTTCCTGGCTGCCGGAGGGCTGATGTATGTGTGGCTGCGAGCGCGCGAGCCGCGGCCCTTCATCGGACTGCACCTGGGCGGCACCGCACTCTGCGGGGTGCTGCTGACCGGCATGGGCAACGGCTTCGTGATCTGGTCGCAGATCGCCCTGCCCTCGGGAATCGCAGCGTTGTTCGTGGGCGCGCTGCCCGTGTCGGTGCTGCTGCTGGACTGGATGTTCTTCGCACGCCGCGCGCCGCGGCCGCTGGCCGTGCTCGGTGTGGCGCTGGGTCTGGCCGGCGTGATCGTGCTGTCGCTCAACACCGAGGCCATCGCACACAACGCCCGGCCGATCTACGTCATCTCCGCGCTGGCGGCCGAATTCGCCTGGGCACTGGGCACGCTGCTGCAACCACGCTACGTGGGACCGGCGCGGGTGATGAACTTCACCTGTCTGCAGATGCTCTTCGGCGCGGCATTCCAGCTGCTGATGGCGCTGGTGGATCGCGAATGGATCGGCTTTGCGCCCGAGCGCGTCTCGTTGCAATCGCTGCTGGCGCTCGCCTACCTGATCGTCTTCGGCAGCATCATTGCCTTCAGCTCCTACTCCTTCCTGGTGGCGCACGTGGCGGCCCAGAAGGTTTCCACCTACGCATTGGTCAATCCGGTGATCGCGCTCGCGCTCGGCGCCGCAGTGCTCGGTGAGCGCATCACGACCGCGGCAATCGTCTCCACGGTGCTGGTGCTGCTGGGTGTGGCGCTGGTGCTGCTGCAGCGCGAGCCCGTGAGCACGCGCACGCCACCGGCGCAGCTGGCGGCAGTGGGCCGGGCGGAGCCGTGAACCCGGCCGGGGGGTCGCCGCCGCAGCAGGAGCCGCCGCAGCAGGAGCCGCCGCCGCAGCAGCCGCCCAAGCTGCAGCAGCAATCGCCGCCGACCAGGCTCTCGCAGCGCACTTCCCGTCACGTCGTCTACGTAGCCACTGCGGCCAACGTGGGTATTGCCGGGGTCAAGTTCGCCGCCGCAACTGCCACCGGCAGCGCCGCGATGCTCTCCGAGGCGATCCACTCGGTCATCGACACGGGCAACGAGCTGCTGCTGCTGCTCGGCTCACCGTGGCGACGCACGAGCTGCTACGAAGACGCGGGCCACGAGCGTTCTGGTTGCGTCTGCACCGCAGCAAAGACCCTCCCGTGTACAGCGTGCTCTTCGAGGATCTGGCGGCGGTGCTCGGTGTGATGGCGACGTTCCTCGGCATCTATCTCGGCCAGCGCTTCCACGACCCGACCTTCGACGCTGCCGGCTCGATCGCCGTGGGCGCTATCCTGTGCACGGTCGCGCTCGTGCTGATCTATGAGACCGGCGGACTGCTCATCGGCGAGGGCAGCTCACCGGAGGCAGCAGCTCGCGCCGCTAGCCCCCTCCCTTCTTACTCAACCATTCCCACGCCGGGACCACCTCGACCGTCGCGCCCTGCGTGGCGATGCGGTCGCGCTGGTCGAGCGTGAGGATCAGCGGCCGGCGGCGCCCCGGCAGGCCGGCTCCGCCCAGGACACCGCGCAGTTCGCGCGCAACATTACTCGAGGTCAACTCGACGCATACCTGTATCGCCTCGCCGCCGCTCACGAAGTCGCATTCCCAATAGCCCGTCTCGCCTGCGTAGCTCACCGGTTCGCGCCGGCGCCGTAGCGCAAGGTAGACGGCGTTCTCGAGCCGGTGACCGGGATCGGCCGTCGCAAGCGGCTCGCTTGCCGGCGGCCTCGCTTGCCCGCCAGCCCCTGCGCTGGTATAAGGCTCGGCTTCCCGCGGCCCGCCGGCTGCGCAGTTCCACATCTTCGAGGACCCGCCCATGTCTCGCGTCTGTCAGATCACCGGCAAACGGCCGGCGACCGGCAACACCGTCTCGCACGCCAACAACAAGAAGCGCCGCCGCTTCCTGCCGAACCTGCACTCGCAGCGCTTCTGGCTGGAGGACGAGAAGCGCTGGATCTCGCTGCGCGTGTCGACCCATGGGCTGCGCACCATCGAAAAAAAGGGACTGGCCTCGGTGCTCACCGAGCTGCGCAAGCGTGGTGAGAAAATCTGAGTCGGGAGCTTTGCGACGGTCCGCAGCCCTGAGGAACGCCTGCCATGCGTGAAAAGATCAAGCTGCTGTCTTCGGCCGGAACCGGCCACTTCTACGTGGTCACCAAGAACAAGCGCCTGCATCCGGACAAGATGGAGGTGCGCAAGTTCGACCCGGTCGCACGCAAGCACGTCACCTTCAAGGAAACCAAGATCAAGTAGCCGCGCCCGCGCCGCGGCAGGCGCGCGCGGCGCCCGCGTGCGCGCGCGTACCAGCGCCGGCGCAACCTTTTCTGGCGGCGCTGAGATGACTGCGCACCGCCCACTGCATGCCCGAGCTGCCGGAAGTCGAGACCACGCGCCGCGGCGTCGAGCTGGCCGCGAGAGGCAGGCGCCTGCGTGAGATGCGCGTTTACGATGCGCGCCTGCGCTGGCCGGTCGACTCCCGAATCGCAGCGCAGATCGCCGGCGAGCGCGTCCGCGCGGTCGAGCGGCGCGCCAAATACCTGCTGCTGCGGCTCGAGCATGGCACGCTGATCCTGCACCTCGGGATGTCGGGGAGCCTGCGCATCCTGCCGGCCGACGCCGCGCTCAGAAAGCACGATCAGCTGGACCTGGTGCTCGAGGATGGCACGACGCTGCGCCTGAACGATCCGCGCCGCTTCGGCAGTCTGCACTACACCGGCGAGGATCCCTCACGCCACCGCCTGCTGCAGCATCTGGCCCCCGAGCCCTTCGGGGCGGAGTTCGACGCCGCCTACCTGCATCGCGTCACCCGCGGCCGGCGCGTCGCGATCAAGCAGGTGCTGATGAATTCCCGGTTAGTGACGGGCGTGGGAAATATATACGCCAATGAAGCGCTGTTCCGCGCGCGCATTCACCCACGGCGGCGCTCCGGCCGGCTGTCGCAGGCGGACTGCGCGCAGCTGGTGCGCGCGGTGCGCGCGGCGCTCGCGGCCGCGATCCGCGCCGGCGGCACGACCTTGCGCGACTATGTCGGCACCGACGGCAATCCCGGCGCCTTCCGCCAGAAGCTCTACGTGTACGAGCGCGATGGCCAGCGCTGCCGCCGATGCGGTACGCTGATCCGCAAAATCACCCAGGGACAGCGCTCCAGCTATTTCTGTCCGAGATGTCAGCGCGTGTGACAGCGTCGATCCTGCGGGCCGATCCGGTCATGGCAGGGCTGATCGAGGCGGCCGGACCGTACCGGTTGGCGGTGGGCTCTGCGCTCGGGCAGCACATCGAGCATTCCCCCTTTGAGACCCTGGCGCGCGCGATCGCGCACCAGCAGCTCAACGGCACTGCCGCCCAGAGCATCCTGGCACGGCTACAGGGACTCTTCGATGCGACCTTTCCGACCCCCGAGCTGCTGCTGCAGACCCACCCGCAGCGCCTGCGCAGCGCGGGCTTTTCGTTCGCAAAGATCGCCGCGCTGCAGGACCTTGCAGCCAAGACGATCGCCGGCGTGGTGCCCAGCGCCTCGCAGCTCGAGTTGCTCGCCGATCACGAGATCATCGAGCGGCTCACGGCGGTGCGCGGCATCGGCCGCTGGACCGTGCAGATGCTGCTGATCTTCCGGCTGCAGCGGCCCGACGTGCTGCCGGTCGACGATTTCGGCGTGCGCAACGGCTTTCGGCTCGCGTATGGTCTGAAGGACTTGCCGCTGCCGCGCGCGCTGGCCGAGTTCGGTGAGCGCTGGAAACCCCACAGAAGCATGGCCGCCTGGTATCTGTGGCGCGCCGTCGAGCTCGAGCGGCGCGGCGCGCTGCCGCGGTGCCATCGCCCGCCGCGCATCGCCATTCGCAGGCTCGCGCGCAAGGTTGCGCCGGCCGCG
>JASHPX010000371.1 GCA_030037905.1 Gammaproteobacteria bacterium | reverse complement strand
GGGCCGGTACCGGTCACGGCGGCGGGGGCGGCGGGGGCGGCGGGGGCGGCGGGGGCGGCGGGGGCGAGCCCCGCGGCGACGGGCCCAGCCTGTTCTACAGCACGGCGGGGACGGATCGGCCCGTGGGGCCCGCGCCGTGGTGGCGCCGGCGGCGTACTTACTGGATCGGCGGATGGATCGTGGCCGCGGTCGCGGTGGTGGTGCTCGTGCGGGCGCTGCTGCACGTGGCCGGCGCGGCCAATTCGGTGGATCGCTCACGCCTCACCATTGCCACGGTGGAGCGTGGCCTGTTCGTGCGCGACGTCGCGGCCGATGGGCAGGTCGTGGCTCCGGTGAGCCCGACGCTGTATGCGCCGGAGACCGGCACCGTGTCGCTGAAGGTGCATGCCGGAGACGCCGTGCATGACGGTCAGGTTCTCGCAGTGGTCGACAGTCCCGATCTCACCGCACAGCTCGCACAGGACGAGGCGACACTCGACAGCCTGCGACTGGACTGGCAGCGCGCGCAGCTGCAGGCGAAGACCTCGCTCACGCAGATGCAGGAAGCCTACAAGCAGGCACAGGTGGATCAGACCACCGCGCAGCGCGACCTCGATCGCAGCCGGCAGGCCTACAAGCTCGGCTCCTACACGCAGCTGCAGATGTTGACGGCGCAGGATGCGCTCGAGAAGGCGCAGTTTGCGCTCGCGGCGGCCAAACTCAACTACGACCTGCAGCCACAGCAGAACACCTTCGACATCGACAGCAAGAAGGAGCTGCTCGACCGCCAGCAGTACCTGGTCGCGAATGAGAAGCGCCAGGTCGAGGCGCTGAACATCCTCTCGCCCGTGGACGGCCGCGTGGGACAGGTGCAGATCGACGATCGCGCCACGGTGGCGAAGGACACGGCCTTGCTCACCGTCGTGGATCTATCCGCGCTCGAGGTGCAGATCCAGGTGCCCGAGAGCCAGGCGCACGACCTCGCGCCCGGCATGACCGCCGACCTCGAAGGCGACGGGGTGCATTGGCCGGGAAGCGTCAGCGCCGTGTCTCCCGAGGTGGTGGACGGGGAGGTCGTGGCGCGTGTGCGTTTCAACGGCGCCAAGCCCGATGGACTGCGCCAGAACCAGCGCATGTCGGTGCGCATTCTCATCGATCGGCGGCCGAACGTGCTGATGGTGGATCGCGGCACCTTCATGGATCAGGGGGGCGGGGGCTTTGCGTATGTGGTTCACGGGAACATCGCCGAGCGCGTCCCGGTGCGCCTCGGCGCGGCCAGCGTCCAGAAAGTCGAGATCCTGGACGGCCTGGCGGCCGGCGACCAGGTGGTGGTCTCCGGTACCGACGAGTTCAACAACGCCGACCGCGTGATCCTCGCGCAGTGAGCGCACGCACACCGCCCCAACGAACGTTATCGCGAGCACGCAGCAGCGCACACATCTACTCAATACCCCGAGGCAGCCATGCTGGACATGAAACATCTGTCGAAGATCTATCGCACCGAAGTGGTGGAAACCTACGCCCTGCGCGATTTCACCATCAACGTGCGCGAGGGAGAGTTCGTCGCCGTGACCGGGCCCTCGGGCTCCGGCAAGACGACGTTCCTGACGATCGCGGGGTTGCTGGAGGAGTTCAGCGGCGGAGAGTACTGGCTGGACGGCGTGGATACGCGCGGGTTGAACGATCGGCAGCGCTCGCGGCTGCGCAACGAAAAGATCGGCTTCGTGTTCCAGTCGTTCAATCTGATTCCAGACCTGAACGTGTTCGACAATATCGACGTGCCGCTGCGCTACCGCGGCATGCCGGGGGCGGAGCGCAAGCGCCGCATTCACGCCGTGCTCGAGCGCGTCGGACTCACCTCGCGCATGCGTCACTACCCTTCCGAGATGTCCGGTGGCCAGCAGCAGCGCGTGGCGATCGCGCGTGCGCTGGTCGGAGAGCCGCGGCTGCTGCTCGCGGATGAGCCCACCGGCAACCTCGACACGCACATGGCGCGCGGGGTCATGGAGCTCCTCGAAGAGCTGCACCGTGGCGGCGCGACCATCGTGATGGTCACGCATGACCCGGACCTCGCCGCGCGCGCGCAGCGCCAGGTGCACATCATCGATGGGACGATCGTGGAGCTGACCGCCGATCCAAGGTTGGTGCGGGAGGAGCGGGGAGAGGGCGAGGGCGGGGCCGCCGCGGCGACGGGCGGGGCGGGGCGAGGTGCGCAGGGGGGGGCGCCGGGGACGACGCCGGCGAAGGTGTAGCGGCGGGACGACTTAGGGGCTGATGCTGATGATGTTCGGCTACTACCTCGGCTTGGCGCTGCGGAGTCTCCGAAGCAATATTGTGCTCACATGTCTGATGATCATCGCCATCGGTGTCGGGATTGGTGCCTCGATGACGATGCTGACGATCTTCCGGGCGGCAAGCGGAGATCCGATCCCGCAGAAGTCCGCGCAGCTGTTTGTCCCGCAGATCGACAACTTCGGCCCGCGGCCGAATGGACCGCCACAGAGCGGGGATGTACTGCCTTTCGATTTGACCTACACAGACGCCTTGGCGCTGATGCGCGCTCACGCTGCGGGCCGCCAGGCCGCGATGTATGCGACGACGGTGTCGGTAACCTCACCGGGTTCAAGCCAGACCCTGCTTCAAGGATACGCGCGTGCCACGTACAGTGACTTCTTCCCGATGTTCAACGTGCCATTCGAATTCGGAGCGCCCTGGAGCAGTGCGGAGGACGATACGCATGCGGCGGTCGTCGTGCTGAGTCGGGCATTCAACGATCGGCTATTCGATGGAGCAAACAGTGTCGGTCGGACGCTGACGATCGGCGGCAAGCCGTACCGGGTCATCGGTGTATTGGACGACTGGCACCCGAGTCCCCGTTTTTATGACCTGGGCCAGAACAGCTTCACTGGCGTCGACCAGCTGTTTCTACCTTTCACGCGTGCAATCGATGAACAGATGCGAACTCCTAGAACGGAGACCTTCCTCTGCGACCGCGCGTTGACGGGTCACGGATGGAACGGCATCCTGCACTCCAACTGCATCTGGATCCAGTTCTGGGTCGATTTGCCGACCCACAGCGGGGCCGCCAAATACCTCGCGTTTCTGCACAACTACGCCGCGCAGCAGCAGCAGGCTGGACGGTTCGACTGGCCGCCGCACGTCGCGCTACGCAATGTCATGCAATGGCTGACCTACAGGGATGTAGTGCCGAGCTCGGTCGACACGCTCACGCCCATTTCCTTCGCAATCCTACTGGTCTGCCTGCTCAATGCTACAGGACTGATGCTGGCGAAATTCATGGCGCGCGTCGGCGGCACGGGCATTCGTCGTGCCCTCGGGGCCAATCGTCCGGCGATTTTTGCGCAGTGCCTGGTGGAGGTCGGCATCATCGGATTGGCTGGCGGACTGCTTGGATTGGCGTTGACGAAGTTCGGATTAATGGGCTCCCGTGCAGTACTGCCAGAGGATCTGTCGGTCCTGGCACGGCTCCATAGCGGGGACATGCTGATCGCGCTGATCGTGGCGATCGTAGCGACACTGCTCGCCGGCCTGTACCCCACTTGGCGCACTTCCCAGGTGCAGCCGGCTTTGCAGATCAAGGCGCAGTAGGGCGGGCGGAGATACCATGGAACTCGGCCAGATCCTTGCTTCGCTCCGCCGCAACAAAGTTGGCCCGGCGCTGATCGCACTGCAGATCGCCGTGACGCTGGCGGTGCTTTGCAACGCGTTATTCATCATCCGACAGCAGTTAGCGCTGAGCCGCCAGCCTAGCGGCGTCAGGGATGAGGCGAGCGTCTTCGTCATTACCAATCAGTGGGCGGGGACAACGGACGATCTGAGTGCCCGAGAGCAGACGGACCTGGCTGCACTGAGAGCCCTGCCGCAAGTGGCCGATGCGACCGTATCCAATGCTCATCCCCTTGGGGGCCCGGTGGGTGCTGATGTGATCACACTGCATCCTGATCAACCGAGATCCGGAGTGCGGGCAGCAACCTATCTGATGGACGATCACGGTCTGAATACGCTAGGACTAAAGTTGATCGCCGGCCGCAACTTCTACCCCGATGAGGTAGTCAACCGCAACGGGCTCGCTCAGCGCGCCGCGAGCCTGGGCGGCGTCATCGTTACACAGGCTGTAGCACGTCGACTCTCGCCCGACGGCAAGGTACTGGGGCGCACGGCCTCGATCCTTGGGGACGGCACAACGGCGCCAATCATCGGCGTCATCGCTCAGCTGCAGTCGAGTCCCTTCGCAGGACTCGCAGGAAATGCGCCGTTCGCGGCCGCCTCGATGCTGCTGCCGTATCGATGGGAGGATTCGCAAGTCTTCTACTTGGTGCGCGCGAAGCCTGGACAGCTCGCGGCGGCAATGCTCGCGGCGCGCAACCAGCTATTGCGCATCAGTCGTCAGCGCATCATCACCGATATGCAGTCGCTGACCGATGCGCGCCGCGAGTCGTATCGTGGGGCGCGTAGCGTGAGTCTGATCATGGACGTCGTCTGTGCGATCCTCCTTGGAGCCACAACCCTCGGTATCGTCGGTCTCACGAGCTACTGGGTCTCGCAGCGGCGGAGGATCATCGGTATCCGGCGGGCGCTCGGCGCTACGCGCGGCGGCATCCTGCGCTACTTTCAGACGGAAAATCTGTTGATCGCGGCCGGTGGCTGCATCATCGGGATAGCGCTAGGGGTTGCGGCGAACCTTTGGATGCTGCAGAGCATAGCGTTGGCGCGCCTGCCGGTGATCTATCCGATCGTCGGCGTCATCGCGATGTTCGTCCTCGGACAACTGGCAGTGTTATGGCCGGCCCTGCGCGCCGCGGCAGTACCGCCTGCGGTGGTCACGCGGTCGGTCTGAGGTAGCGGCGAACGGCATGTTCGGTTACTACTTCATCCTCGCCCTTCGCAGCCTGCGGCGCACTCCCGCACTCACCGCCCTGATGATCCTCGCGATCGGCGTGGGCATCGGAGCCTCGATGACGACGCTGGCGATGTTCCGGACCGCGGCGGCGGATCCTATTCCGGGAAAGTCCGCGGAGCTGTTCACGCCGCAGATCGACAATTGCGGATCGGGCTGTACGTTTTTTCAAGCGCGTCCTCCGTCTGATCGGATGCCGCTGCTGCTGAGCTATCGCGATGCCGTCGGACTGCTGCAACTGCCGACGCACGACACGCAGGCGGCGATGTATGCGACTGGAGTGACGGTGATCCCGCCCGATCCGCGCTCGCATCCACTACAGGCCGCCGCTCGCGTTACCGGAGCCGGGTTCTTTCCGATGTTCCAGGTGCCGTTCGAGTATGGCGCGCCCTGGGGCCGGCGCGAGGACGACGCGCACGCCGCAGTGGTGGTCATCACGCGGGCGTTGAACGACGAGCTGTTCGACGGAACCAATAGTGTGGGCAGAACACTGCGTTTGGATGACGACGACTATCGCATCATCGGGGTCACCGATCACTGGGAGCCGGTCCCGCGCTTCTATGATCTCTTGTCCAGGCCGCTCGGTGACAGCGACGCACTCTTCATCCCGTTCACCAAGGCGGTCGACATACACCTGCAGCCTGCCGGATACATGGTTTGCAGCGGCGGGCCCACCCGGCCAGCGAGAGATGCGTGGGATGGCTTGATCGAGTCCGACCAGTGCAACTGGGTGGATTTCTGGGTGGAGCTGCCCAGCGCCGCCGCCTTGCAGCGCTACCGGCAAATGCTGGCTGCGTATGCGAATGATCAGCGACGCGACGGCCGCTTCCCGTGGCTCCCGCGCGTTCAGCTGCGGGACGTCACGCAGTGGCTGCGCTACCTGGACGTGGTACCGGCGGAAGTGCGGGTTGCCGTGATGGTTTCCTTTGGGCTGCTGGCGGCCTGCCTGATCAATGCGATGGGTCTGATCCTGGCGAGGTTTCTGCCGCGAACGCTCGACATCAGTGTTCGCCGTGCCACTGGCGCAACCCGACCGGCCATTTTTCTGCAGAACCTGATCGAGCTCGGCCTGATCGGCGTGCTTGGAGCAGGGCTCGGCCTGCTGCTCACGGCGCTGGGGCTGCAGGTCAGCCGCAGGCTGCTGCCGGTCAACCTTCTGGCGCTGGTTCGCTTTGACGCTGCCGACGCTGGGATCGCCTTCGCGCTGTCCATCGCCGCTGCGCTGATCGCAGGGCTCTACCCGATCTGGCGCATGAGCCGGGTGCAGCCCGCCTTCCAGCTCAAGGTACAATAGGAGGGCGCATGCATCCGATCCTGGCGGCGATGCGCCGCAACGCCCTCGCCCCGATGCTGATCGCAGTGCAGGCCGCGCTGACGCTCGCGATCCTGTGCAACGCGCTGCTCATCATTCATGAGCGGCTGGCGTCGATGGCTCGATCGTCCGGGGTCGATGAGTCACAGCTCTTCGCGATCCAGAACCAATGGGTCGGTGAGCCCCGCGACGTTGCCGCACGCGCGCAGACCGACCTAGCTGCCTTGCGTGCGCTGCCGGGTGTTGTGGACGCCTATGTCACCAACTCATATCCACTGAGTGGGGTTCTCTATAGCTTTCCAGTCACGCTGCGCCCGGATGACAAGTCGGCCAACCGGCAGGTTGGCGCGTACTTTGCCGACGATCATACGCTGCGAACGCTCGGCTTGAAGTTGATTGCGGGACGAAATTTCAGCGCCGATGATGTGCAGAACTTCTCGGGAGCGGATGATGCGCATCAACCACCGGGCGGCATCATCGTTTCGCAACAGCTGGCGGACTCGCTGGCGCCGGCGGGAAATGTGATCGGGCGTCGGCTGACGGTGCGCTCTCTGGGCGGGTTCTCAGCGCCGATCGTCGGCATTGTCCAGGCGCTGCAGGTCGCGGCGGTGCATCCGCCAGCCTTTGTCCACTTGTTCGAAGACGGGTCGGCCCTGATCTCATACCGCGACACCGCGGTGAACTCCTATTACGTGGTCCGCGCGCAATCCGCCGCGCAGGTGGGCCCTCTGATGCGCACTGCGACCGCCAGGCTGTACGCGATCAATCGCCTCCGGGTGGTGCGCCGGGTGGAGTCATTGTCTACTGCTCGCCAGCGCGCTTACCGCGGGGATCGTGGTGAGGCGGTCATGCTCGCGGCGGTCAGCGCCATCCTGCTGGCGATGACGGCGTGGGGCATCGTGGGGCTGACCAGCTGCTGGGTCAACCAGCGCCGCCGGCATATCGGCATCCGGCGTGCGCTGGGTGCGAGCCGTGCGGCCATCGTGGCGTATTTTCAAACTGAGGATTTCCTGATCGCCGGCGCGGGCGTCGTGATCGGAATAGGGCTCGCGATCGCGGCGAACCTGTGGATGATCCACCGCTTCCAGATGGACCGCCTGGATTACCGCTACGCGGCGCTCGGCGCGGTCATTGTGCTCGCGCTGGGACAGCTTGCAACGCTGTGGCCCGCGCTGCGCGCAGCCTCGGTGCCGCCGGCGGAAGCGGCGCGGGCGGCCTGACAGAGGCGACACCAGCGTGCTCGGCTACTACCTGCATCTCGCCCTGCGCAGCCTGCGGCGCAACGTCGTTCTCACACTGCTGATGATCGCTGCGATTGCGATGGGCGTTGGCGCGTCAGTGACGACCCTGGCGGTGCTGCATGCGATGTCCGCCGACCCGATTCCCGCCAAGTCGTCACAGCTGTTCGCCGTCGAGATCGACAACTGGGGTCCTGAGGCCGTCAGCAATCCGTGGGCGCAGGAGCTGCTGAGTTACCCGGATGCCGCCGCGCTGCTGCGGGCTCGTCGCGGCAGACGACAGACCGCGATGTATTCGGTCGAATTCGTGGTGACGCCGTCCAACGCAGCGGTACGGCCGCTGGTAGCGACCGGCCGCGCCGTCGGCCTGGATTTCTTCCGGATGTTCCAGGCGCCATTTCGAGCCGGCAGCCCGTGGAGCGCGGCCGAGGACACGAACGGCGCCAATGTCGTGGTGCTGGGCGCGAAGCTGGCGCGCGCACTGTTTCCGTCCGGAGATGCTGTCGGCCAGTCCGTCCAACTGGACCACCGCGAGTACCGCGTAACCGGGGTCCTGCGACCCTGGCACCTACAGCCGCGTGTCTATGACCTGTCTTCGGGCCTCTATCAGCAGACGGAGGATGTGTTCCTGCCACTATCCACCGCGATTGATCGGCAGATGGCTACCGACGGGGCTATCGATTGCCAGCAGCCGCCGGCGCCAGGCTGGGCCGCGATGCTGCGTTCGGAGTGCCGCTGGCTGGAGCTCTGGGTCGAGCTCCCCGGCGCCGCGGCGGTGCGCGGCTATCGCAGCTTTCTGTACGACTATGCGCTCGAGCAGCGGAGCCTCGGCCGCTTCCGCTGGGCGCCGAATGTCGCTCTATACGACGTGCCAGCGTGGTTGGTGAAGCAGAACATGGTGCCTGAGGGGCTGCGACTCAGCACGCTGCTGGCGTTCGGCTTCCTGGCGGTGTGCCTGATGAACGCGATCGGGCTGATGCTGGCGAAGTTCAGAAGTCGTGGTACCGACTTGAGTATCCGGCGCGCGCTCGGGGCTTCCAGGGTGCACATCTTTTTGCAGTGCCTGATCGAAGCCGCGCTGACCGGAGTCGGCGGCGCTCTGCCCGGGCTGTTACTGGCGACAGTGGGTCTGGCCGCCGAACGCCGGTTGCTGAGGGAAGACTATACCCAATTCGCGCGCTTCAGCGGCGATGTGCTTTTGATCACGATTACACTGGCGGTGGTCGCGGCGGTGTGTACGGGTCTCTACCCCGCCTGGCGCGCCAGCATGGCCGGGTCGCCCTGGCGCGCCAGGGCGCTGTAGGGACCGGCCGTGCAGCTCCCGATCGCTCTTTCTGTCCTCCGGCGCAACAAGGCCGGGGTGTTGTTCATCGTGTTGCAGATCGCCCTGACGGTGGCGATCGTGTGCAACTCGCTATCGATTATTCAGCAGCGCCTGCAGCAGATGGCTCAGCCGAGCGGCCTGGACGAGCCGGACGTGTTCACGCTGCAGAACCGATGGATTGACTCGAACGACGACCTGGGCGCGCGCATACGCGCAGATGTGGCGGCGCTGCGCGCCCTGCCTGACGTCGTCGCCGTCTCCGCGCTCAACAGCTTTCCGCTGCGAGGCTATGGGCTGGCGTGGGACGTCGCGCTGGACCCGCTGCAAAAGCAGCCCAGCGCGCAGCACGTTGCGGTGTACATGGGCGGGACGCAGGCGCTGGCCGCCTTCGGCGCGCGGCTGATCGCCGGGCGCTGGTTCAGTGCCGATGAAGTCAGTCCGCGCCGCCTCGACGATCTTGGAAGCTCGCCGCCGCCGGTCGTGGTCGTGACGCAGGCTCTGGCACAGACACTGTTCCCCGGCGGCGAGGTGCTCGGCAGGACCGTCTATCTGAACATGGACCGGCCCGCCCCAACGCGCGTCATCGGTATCGTGCAGCGCGCGCAGAGCTCGTGGGGCGAAAATGTCGAGACCGGTATGCCCGATCAGCTCTCCATGTTCTGGCCGTACCGATACGTCGCCACGCGGCTCGTCTACGTCGTGCGCACGCGGCCGGGACGGGTCAACGCCGTCATGCGTGCCGCGCCGCGCACGCTGTTCGCGCTCAGTCCGGCGCGCGTCATAGACGACGTGCAGACGATCTCCGAGGCACGCGCGCAGATCTATCGCTCCGACCGCGCACTGGCCCTGACGCTCACGGCCCTCTCGGCGCTGCTGCTGGCCGTCACCGCCTGCGGGATCGTCGGAATGACCGCCTATTGGGTGGCTCAACGGCGTGGACACATTGGCATTCGCCGAGCACTGGGAGCGCGGCGGATCGACATCCTGCGTTATTTTCAACAGGAGAATTTGCTGATCGCCGGAGGCGGCGCCGGGCTCGGCATTGCGATGGGTCTCGCGCTGAATCTATGGCTCGCGGCAAACGCACAGATGACTCGCATCGGTGTCGGGTTCCTCGCCGCCGGCGCACTGATGGTGCTCGGGCTGAGCCAGCTCGCCGTACTATGGCCCGCGTTGCGCGCCGCGTCGGTGCCGCCGGCCGAAGCCACGCGGACGGTCTGAGGGCCGCGGTGTAGGGGACGAGCTGATGTTCGGCTACCACCTCAACCTGGCGCTGCGCAGCCTGCGGCACAATAGCATCCTGAGTACGCTGATGATCGTCGTCGTCGCGGTGGGCATCGGTGCATCGATGACGGCGCTGGCGATCTTTCGCGTCATGGCCGGCGATCCGATTCCGCGCAAGTCGGTACAGCTGTTCACACCACAGATCGATAACCTCGGTCCCGCCGGCGTTCCGGCGCCGTTCAGGAGGCATTTCACCAACGATCAACTTCCGCTGACCTTGACCTACATCGACGCCATGGCGCTGATGCGTGCGCATGTGGCCCGCCGGCAGGCAGCGATGTACGCGACGACGATCACCGTCACGCCGCCCGACCCGCAGCAATTGCCCCTGCGGGTCCCGGTGCGCGCGACCTATGCCGATTTCTTTCCGATGTTCGCGGTGCCGTTCGAATACGGGGGCCCGTGGAGCGCGGCCGACGATGATGCTCATGCACCCGTGGTCGTACTGTCGCGCAAGCTCAACGATCGGCTGTTCGGCGGCCGCAACAGCGTGGGCCGGACCCTCATGCTTGGCACCGATGACTACCGGGTCGCCGGTGTGATCGACGACTGGCACCCGGTGCCGCGCTTCTACGATCTGACCGGGGACGGTTCCTTCTCGGATCCCGAGCAGATCTTCATGCCGTTCACGCTCGCGGTGCAGCGGCAGCTTCCACAGGGCTATTTGAGCTGCTTCAAGAGTACCGGACCCAATGTGCTGCAGTCGGAATGCACCTGGGTAGAGTTTTGGGCGGAGCTGCCCACCACGGCGGCGGTGCGCGGGTACCGGCAGTTCCTGCAGAACTACGCGGCCGCACAACGGCAGAGCGGCCGCTTCAATTGGCCGGCGCGGGTGGCGCTGCGCGACGTACGGCAATGGCTCGTCTACAACCACGTCGTCAACGACGACGTGCGGCTGCTGGTGCTGGTGTCCTTCGGTTTCCTGGTCGTCTGCCTGCTGAACGCGCTGGGGCTGATGCTGGCGAAATTCCTGCGACGGTCCGTGCAGATCGCGATTCGACGTGCCCTGGGCGCCGCCCGCGGCGCCATTTTTGCCCAGTCCTTGGTGGAGGCCGGAGTCATTGGCGTCGCGGGCGGAGTCGCCGGGCTGGGACTTGCGGTGCTCGGACTGACCGACGCCCGGGGGCTGTTTCCGGCCGCCGCATCCGTTTTGACGCGGCTCGACGGCGCGGATGCAACGATCGCCGTGATACTGGGTGTCAGCGCGACCGTGCTCGCCGGGCTGTATCCCACGTGGCGGGCGGCCCGGGTGCAGCCGGCCTGGCGGCTCAAGATTCGGTAGGGGCGGCGATGCTGCAGCTACACCCGATCCTCTCCGCAATGCGCCGTAACAAGGTCGCTGCGGCGCTGATTGCACTGCAGATGGCCGTGACGCTTGCCATCCTTTGCAATGCGCTGTTCGTGGTGCGGCAGCGGCTCGCGCTGAGCAATCGTCCGAGCGGCGTCGATGAGGCGGACATCTTTGCGATCGAAAACCAATGGGTCGGCCAGCCGCGCGATCTGGCGGCGCGGATAAGCGCCGACGTCGCCGCGCTGCGCACTGTCCTGGGCGTCGTGGACGCATTCGCGTCCAATACTCAGCCTCTCAGCGATAACGACTTCAACATCGGAATCACCCTGCATCCGGATCGACCGGCGAGCGTACAGCTCGCCGCGGCCTACTTCGGCGACGCCCAGGCTTTGCACACCCTCGGCGCGAGGCTTTCGGCTGGCCGGAACTTCACCGCTACAGAGATATCCGATTGCAATCTGGCGACTGTCGGGCCGCCGAGCGGGATCCTGGTGACGCGGGCGCTGGCCGAGGAGCTGTCTCCCGGCGGCCGGGTTCTCGGCCGGGTCGCAACCCTGTTGGGCGGCGCGCGAGTGAGCGCACCGATCATCGGCATCATCCGGCGGCTGCAGGCGCCGGCGGTGGATGAGTACGGTAGCGGCGCCGCGGTGGAGAACTCGATCCTGCTGCCGTGCCGCGAAGTGAATGCGTCACTGTTCTACATCGTCCGTAGCGCTCCCGGACGGCTCGATGCCACGATGAGGGCCGCGCCGGCGGCGCTGCTGCGGCTCAGCCGGGCACGGGTCATCCAGCAAGTGCAATCCCTGCGCGAGGCACGCCGGCAGATCTACCACGGTGACAGCAGTCTGGCACACATGCTGACCGAGATCTGCGCCGTGCTCGCTGCGGTCACAGCGCTGGGCATCGTCGGCCTGACGAGCTACTGGGTCGAGCAGCGCCGGCATCAGATCGGCATCCGACGCGCGCTCGGTGCGACGCGGCCGGGTATCGTGCGCCACTTTCAGACCGAGAACTTTGTCATCGCCGCCAGCGGTGTCGTGGTCGGTGTCGCGCTCGCCGTCGCCGCGAACCTGTGGATGATCGGTCATTTCGCGGTGGCCAGGTTGCCGCCGGACTATCTAATCGGCGGGGCGATCGTCATCGTCGGACTGGGGCAGGTCGCGACGCTCCTGCCGGCGCTGCGTGCTGCCGCGGTGCCGCCGGCGGAAGCCACGCGTGCGGTGTGAGGGCCACGGTAAAAGGGGGCGAGCTGATGTTCGGCTATTACCTCAACCTGGCGCTACGCAGCCTGCGGCGCAATGTCGTGCTCACGCCGCTGATGATCGCCGCGATCGGAGTGGGCATCGGCATTTCGATGACCACGCTGGCCATCGTCGATCGCGGCGCCTCCGCGCTCATGCCCTACCGCCGCAGTAGCTTCAATCGAGGCTCCACCGTGGCCAGTTGCTCGAAGTCCCGGTCATCATGCAGGAGCGGGACATCCTCCCGGATGGCCGCGGCAGCGATCAGACAGTCGTTCGGACTGCGCGGCGTGATGGCACGCCAGCGGGCCCGCGCATACAGGTCCGCCGCCGCAATGTGCAGCTCGAGGGTTTCGGCGGTACCAAGCAGCGGTATTGCCGTGAAATACCGGCGCAGCTCGGCGAACGCCGCTGCACTCGCCGCCCCTTGCAGAACCTCTTGGACGATGACCGACGTCGCCGCCGCTTCGCCCAGATCCAGCAGCGCCCGCAGTCGAGCCACCGCTGTGCTGTCCCGGTTGCGAAGTAGATCGATCCAGACGGCCGAGTCAACCAGGATCACGGGTCATGTGCCGCCGCACGGCACGAACGTCGTAATCGGGAGCGATCAACTGAGCATCGATCAGGCGCAGGATGTCGCGCTGCTTGCCTCTAGCGACGTAATCGCGCAACGCCAAGTCCACGGCTTCGCGCTTGGTTTTAACCCTGGAAAGCCGCATCGCCTCCTTGACGAGGCGATCGTCCAGCACGATGTTGGTACGCATGTATACACCTCCGAATGTGTATGCTAGAGAATTATTTCGGTACCCGCAATCCTGCCTCGCCGGCTGGAGTTGAGCTCGTACGGCGGCTGGACACCGCCTGCGGCGCTCGCGGCTACGGACGGCAGGGCGGGTTGCGGTGAAGGGGGCGAACTGATGTTCGGCTACTACCTGACCCTCGCGCTGTGCAGCCTGCGGCGCAGCCCCGCGCTCACGGCATTGATGATCGTGGCGATCGGGGTGGGCATCGGCATATCGATGACCACGCTCGCCATCTTCCGGACCGCGGCGGGCAACCCGATTCCTGGGAAGTCCGCCGAGCTGTTCGCGCCGCAGATCGACAACTGCGGGGATTGCCGTCTTCCTCCCATGACCGCCGATCGAATACCGGTGGGTTTGACCTACCGGGATGCCATGGCGCTGATGAGCCTGCACGCGGCCGCGGCACAGGCGGTGATGTATCCAACCGCGGTGGCGGTGACGCCGCCCGATCCGCAAATCTACCCGTTGCAGGTCGTCGCGCGCGCGACGGGTGCGGATTTCTTTCCGATGTTCGACGTGCCGTTCCGGTACGGTGCGCCGTGGGGCAGGCAGGACGATGCGGCCCATGCCGCGGTCGTTGTCCTGTCGCGAGCACTCAACGACCGTCTGTTCGGTGGAGCAGACAGCGTCGGCCGAACGCTGCGCGTCGACACGCAGGACTATCGCATCGTGGGGGTCACCGACACTTGGCAGCCGGTGCCGCGTTTCTATGACGTCAGCCCGGGGGCACTCACCAGTGCTGACGCGCTGTTCATGCCCTTCACCCGCGCCGTGGACCTGCAACTGACGAGCAATTCGATGCTCGCCTGCCGGAGCATCCATTCAGCTCCTTTCAAGCTGTGGCAAGAGCTGCAGACCTCGGAGTGCACCTGGGTACAGCTCTGGGTAGAGCTGCCGACCGCAGCCGCCGTGCAGCGCTATACACAGCTCCTGACGGCGTATGCCACCGAGCAACGTCTCACCGGCCGTTTTCAATGGCCCACGCGCGTCCGGCTGCGCGATGTCAACCAGTGGCTGCGTGCCCAGAATGTGGTGCCGGCCCAGGTGCGTATCGCCGTGATCGTCGCCTTCGCGCTGCTCGTCGCCTGTCTGGTCAATGCCATGGGCATCATTCTGGCGAGGTTCCTGCCGCGCGCTCTCGATGTCAGCGTCCGCCGCGCGACCGGTGCAACCCGAAGCGCCATCTTCCTGCAGAGCTTGATCGAAGTCGGCATGATCGGTGTGCTCGGCGCCGGGCTCGGGCTGCTGCTCTCGGGCCTGGGGCTGCGGGTGAGCCGCCTGCTGCTACCGGTCAACCTACTCGAGCTGGTTCGCTTCGATGGCGCCGATGCGGCGATCGCCGTCGCACTGTCGATTCTCGCGACGCTGCTCGCAGGGCTCTATCCCACCTGGCGTATGAGCCGTGTGCAGCCGGCGTTCCAGCTCAAGGTGCAGTAAGTGCGGATGCCCATACATCCGATCCTGGCAGCGATGCGCCGCAACGCACTGGGCCCGGTGCTGATCGCGATACAGATCGCCTTGACGCTGGCCATCCTCAGCAACGCGCTGTTCATCATTCACGAGCGACTGGTATCGATGGCGCGGTCAACCGGGGTCGACGAAGCGCGTTTGTTTGCGATCCAGAATCAATGGATTGGCAAGCCGGCCGACATCGGCGCACGCGTGCAGACTGATCTGGCGGCACTGCGCTCAGTGCCGGGGGTCGTCGATGTCTACGCCACCAACTCTTACCCGCTCAGCGACCTCGGCGACACCTTCGCGATTACGCTCCATCCTGGTGTCAAGGGTTCCGAGATCAATGTCGGCGTCTATCTGGCAGACAGCCAGACGCTGCGCACACTGGGACTGCGGCTGATCGCCGGCCGCAACTTCGGCGGCGATGACGTGCAGTCCTATTACGGCTCCGGGCCGCCAGTGCCGCCTCCGGACGGCGTCATCGTCACGCAACAGCTTGCACGGCAACTGGCTCCGGACGGCAATGTCCTCGGGCGCGTGGCAACCCTCGTCGGGTTCCCTACGCTGCCCGGCGCGTCGGTGCCGATCGTGGGGGTCGTCAAAGCGCTGCAGGTCGCGACGGCGGACCCGCCGCCCCTGTTCCGCCCGTTCCACATGTCGGCATACAGTTCTATGCTGCTGCCGTACCGTGACGCGGCTGCGAACGCCTACTACGTGGTGCGCGTGGCGTCCGCCGCGCAGGTGGGACCAGCGATGAAGGTCGCGACGGCCAGGCTCTATGCCGTCAGTCGAGCCCGGGTGCTGCGCGACGTCGAGTCCTTGTCCGCCGCCCGGCAGCGCCTGTATCGCGGTGACCGCGGCCAGGTGATCATGCTGACGGGGGTGAGCGCGGTCCTGCTGGCGATGACGGGGTGGGGCATCGTTGGGCTGACGAGCTGCTGGGTCAATCAGCGTCGCCGGCATATCGGCATCCGGCGCGCGCTGGGTGCAACCCACGCAGCCATCGTGCGACATTTTCAGACAGAGAATCTATTGATCGCGGGCGCAGGGGTACTGGCAGGCGTTGGACTCGCGATCGCGGCGAATTTCTGGATGGTCGACCGCTTCCAGATGGCCCGCCTGGATTACCGCTATGCCGTGCTCGGAGCCATCGTCATGCTGCTGCTCGGGCAGGTCGCGACGCTATGGCCGGCGCTGCGCGCCACGTCGGTGCCGCCGGCGGAAGCCGCGCGGACCCTATGAGACTCGGGCGGACCCGCGCGCCGACCGCACAGAAGTTATCGCGTTCTATGTTAAAATTCGCTCACTTTCTGGACGAGATCGGCATGCAGCTGCACGCGGGCAGGCGTAGCCGCGTGCTGGCAATCTGTAAGGCCGGCTTGAACGGCGGACCTCATTTTTATCCTCGTCTTTTTGGTGGCTCCGTGGCAGCCTAGCGGTCGGGATTTGACCATGCATCCCCTCATTGAAATCAACCGTGACGCCATTGTCGGACTGTGCCGACGTCATGGCGTGCGCAAGCTCGACGTGTTCGGTTCGATTCTTCGTGACGACTTCGATCCGGACCGCAGCGACATAGATGTCCTGATCGAATTCGAGGCGCATGCAGCTGGCAGCTTTAGCAATTTTCTGGATCTGAAAGAATCGTTGCAGGCTCTCTTTGGGCGTTCCGTGGACCTGGTCGAGCTGCATGCCATTCGAAATCGCCGGCTGCGCCACTACATCGAACACAGCAAATCGCCTGTCTATGCCGCAGCGTGACCCTGGAGTCTATCTCGAAGACATCGAGTCACGCGAGATCATCGGTTTTCGCAACATACTCGTGCATGGCTATGCGGAGCTCGATCACCGTAAGGTGTACGACGTCGCGGTCAGACATGCGCCCGCACTGCTGTCGGTGGTGAAGGATGCGCTGAGGGCATTCCCGGAACCGCCCGGACCGGCTGGACACGAAAAAGACTGATTGGCGAGGGCCGTGCTCGGCTACTACCTCACCCTCGCCCTGCGCAGCCTGCGCCGCAACCCCGCGCTCACGGCGCTGATGGTCCTCACGATCGGCGTGGGCATCGGCGCCGCGATGACCACGTTGACGGTGTTTCGCGCCATGGCCGCCGATCCGATCGCCGACCACGCCACGCAGCTCTTCGCCCCGCAGATCGATGCCTGGGGCCTGGGCGCGAACGGACCCAATCCGGACCATCTGAGCGATCAGCTCGGCTACATCGACGCCACGGCGCTCATGCGCGCGCACGCCGGCGAGCGACAGACGGTGCTGTACAAGACGCAATTTGCGGTGTGGCCGCCGCAGTCGCAGTCGCAGTCGCAGCTGCCGCCCTTCCGGGCTGGTGCGCGCGCAGCGTACGCGGATTTTTTCCGCATGTTCGACGTGCCGTTCCGCTACGGTGGCCCGTGGAGCTCTGCCGACGATCAAGGACACGTACCCGTCGTCGTGATCAGCCGCGAGCTCAATGATCGGCTGTTCGGCGGCGCCAACAGCGTCGGCCGGGTGCTGCGGCTCGACGCTGACGTATTCCGCATTGTCGGGGTTCTCGCCCGCTGGGATCCGGTGCCGCGCTACTACGATCCGCAGGACGCCTTCGGCGGCACGCCTGAAGATGTGTTCCTGCCTTTCACAACCGCAATCGACCTGCGCAAGCACTCCAGCGAGGGCGGTCCCTGCGTGGCTCCTACGCCGCCCGGCTGGGACGGGCTGCTGCGCTCGGATTGTACGTGGCTGTAATTCTGGGTCGAGCTGCCGACAAGCACCGATGTGGCGCGCTACCGTGCGTATCTGACCGATTACGCGGCCGAACAGCAGCGCATCGGCCGTTTCCACTGGCCGCCACACGTGCAGCTGCGTAACGTGCGCCAGTGGCTCGTCTATCGGCGCGTCGTGTCGAACGAATCGCGCATCCTGTTGCTGGTGTCCTTCAGCTTTCTGCTGGTCTGTCTGCTCAATGCCATGGGGCTGATGCTCGCGCGGATCATGCGTCGCGCCGCTGACATCGGCGTGCGGCGTGCGCTCGGGGCCGGCCGCGCGGTGGTGTTCGCGCAGTGCCTGATCGAGGCTCTCGTCATCGGTGTCGTCGGGGCGCTGCTGGGGCTCGTATTGACGGCTCTGGGCCTCGCGGCCCTGCGGGCGCTGCTCGGCAGCGACATGCGTGTGCTGTCGCATTTGGACGCCGCTGACATGTTGATTACGGTCGCGGTTGCGATTGTCGCGACGATACTGGCGGGCCTGTACCCGACCTGGCGTGCCACGCGCGTGCAGCCCGCCTGGCAACTCGAGGCGCAGTGAGGCCAGGTCGATGTCCGTGCATCCCATCCTCTCGGCCATGCGTCGTAACAAAGTCGGTGCAGCGCTGATCGGCCTGCAGATCGCCGTGACGCTCGCGATCCTGTGCAATGCTCTGTTCATCATCCAGCAGCGATTGGCGCAGCTGGGGCGTCCCAGTGGTACCGACGAGGCGACTCTGTTCGCGATCGCCAATGATTGGATCGGCGCCGGGGATCATACGCCGGGAGTCATCAACGACCTGGCGGCGCTACGCGCCATGGCCGGCGTTGCCGGCACCTACGTCACCAACACCTATCCGTTGAGCGACAAGGGTGGTGGCAGCGCCGTGTGGATCCGGCTGCCCGTTGACGGCACGCAGCCGGCGGCGGCCGACACTGCGGTGTATGACGGCGATGAGCAAACGCTGCAGACGCTGGGTCTGCGTCTGACCGCCGGCCGTAACTTCAGCGCCACGGACATCCTGAATAGCACCGACGACAGCCAGCCGGTGCCCGATGGACTGATCATCACCCAGGCGCTGGCGCGCAAGCTGTTTCCGCATGGCCCGGCCGTCGGCCGAGGCCTCTACATCATGGGCTGGACGCGCACGGTGCCGGTCATCGGCGTGGTCGAGCGATTGCAGGGCCCATGGGTCTCGGGCGGCGGCGATCTCGGCGGCGCCAACGTCGACAACTCGGTGCTGATGCCGTACCGCGACGTGACCGACGAGGCCTACTACGTGGTGCGGGCAAAACCGGGGCAGCTCGCCGCCGTAATGAGAGCGGCGCCGCAGCGGCTGCTGCAGATCGACCCCAACCGCCTGATCGAAAAGGTGCAGCCCTTCAGCGCGGCGCGCGCCGCGGTGTATCACGATGACCGGGGTCTCGCGGTGATCCTGGGCGCCGTGTGCGCGGTGCTGCTGGTGGTGCTCGCCTTCGGCATCGTCGGGCTGACGAGCTACTGGGTGTCGCAGCGGCGGCGGCAGATCGGCATCCGCCGGGCGCTCGGGGCGACGCGGCCGGTGGTCGTACAGTACTTTCAGATCGAGAACCTCGTGATTGCGGCCTCGGGCGGCGTTGCCGGTGTCGGGCTGGGTCTCGCGGCCAATCTCTGGATGGTCGAGACCCTGCAGATGTCGCGCCTGCCGGTGAGCTACCTGCTCGTGGGTCTCGCCGCGGTGCTCGCGCTCGGGCAGCTGGCGGTGCTGTGTCCTGCGCTGCGCGCCGCGTCGGTACCGCCGGTGGTGGCGACACGAACGGTGTGAGGGGAGGCTGCGGCTTGGATGGCCTCGCTGCGCCACAGGCTACGTAATAGAAGTTTTTCTAGTCACGTAATAGAAGTTTTTCTTTATTACTAATAGATGTTTTGTCACAATGCCGGCATGACGCTGATCCCCCGGCACCTTACCGAGAGGCTCACAGCGGCCTTGTGCACGAGCCGCGTCGTCAATGTCGTGGGACCTCGCCAGAGCGGCAAGACGACATTGGTGAGGGACATGCTGCAGGCAGCCGAATTCCTGGACCTCGACGACGAAGCGCTCTTGGCCTCATTGGGGCTCGATCCCTATGGCCAATTGAGCATCCTATCGGCCAGTGCAAAACCGGGTTTGCCGATCGTCGTCGATGAGGTTCAGCGGTTGCCCCGGATCACGCTTGCCCTCAAGCGCATCGTGGACCGGGAGCGCCGCGCGAGTCAGTTCGTTCTCACCGGCTCCTCGGATATCTTCACTTTGCCCAAGGCATTCGATTCCCTGGCCGGCCGGGTCATCACTTTGTGGCTGTGGCCTCTGAGCGCCGCCGAGATCCGGCGCGCCGGTCCCTGCCGGTTGCTCGACCTTGCCGCGGAGGCGGCCGTCTCCCCGGCCGATGTGCCGGTTTCCAGACGCTTCGCACGCCAAGAGGCGATCGATCTGCTGGTTCGGGGCGGATTTGCCGAGATCCGCGGACTCGAGGATCGGGATCGGATGGCCCGCTATGAGTCCTATGTCGACAGCATCGTGGAGCGGGATGTCGCGCCGGTCGCGCCCATTCGCAAGCCCGATACCCTGCGGCGGCTGATCCAGCAGCTCGCCCATCGCACAGCCGAGGAGCTCAACGTCGCCAAGCTGTGCGCCGCTCTCGGCGCACGCCAAGAGACCATCAATGCCTATCTCGACGCGCTATCCCGTCTCGGCATCGTGCACCGTCTCGGCGCGTGGACCGCGTCCGGCGCGCGCAAGGAAGTGAGATCGCCCAAACTGCATTTCATGGACACCGGATGCGCCACCGCGCTGCGCGGTGAGGACTCGCACAGTTTCGGCCTGCGAGCCGATCCGGCGGCGCTGGGTCACATCTTGGAGACCTTCGTCTTTTGCGAGCTCGAGAAATCGCTGCCGCTCCTGAAGCGGCGCTGGCAACTCTATCACTGGCGCCACGACGCCCGGGAAGTGGACATCGTGGCTCAGGCGCCCGGTCGCTTGCTTGCTTTGTTTGAAGTGAAGGCATCGACAACCGTCGGCTCCGAGGACTTCCGGCACATGGACTGGTTTCTCGCGGACGGTCCCGGCAAGTCCTACCGAGGAACAGCCTTCGTGATTTATCTCGGGGAGCAGACCCTTTCTTTCGGGCCGGCCCGGCTCGCCCTGCCGCTCTCTGTCCTCTGGTCGTTTCCGGCGAGCGTGGTGAGGCCCTGATCTGAAGATGGACAGTCGGGAAGATGCGCGCTCGTCTCGACGATGCTTTCGGACAGTTGTCCGCAGTGTCCGCGGACAACATTCCGGGCATGACTTGTCATTTCCGACCATAGAGTCAAAGGTATACACGCCACTTTGAATTGGCACACAGCTTGCTTTTGGGCAGAGGTGTCGAACGCCAATGCATCAGTCGGCGATGCCGCTGCGCTCCAGGTGGATCAAGCGCACGATCATCCCCTGAGGGCGACGAACGGCAGCTCCTCGAAACCGAAGCGCCCGAGTCAGGCTTCGATATGCCGCGGCTGGACGACTGTTACCTCGTCGCCGGAGCCGTGATCGTGCTCGCGCTCGGCCAGCTCACCGTGCTCTGGCCTGCGCTGCGCGCCGCCTCGGTGCCACCGGTGGAAGCCACGCGGGCGATGTGAAGGGCAGGCAGGGGCCGCCTGAAAGGAAGAAGGCATGTTCCGCTACTACCTCAGCCTCGCGCTGCGCAGCCTCGAGCGCAACGCCGTGCTGACGGCACTGATGATCGCCACCATCGGTGTAGGGATCGGCGCCTCGATGACCATGCTGGCGATCCTGCGGGCGGCGTCCGGCGACCCGATCCCGCGCAAGTCTTCGCAGCTGTTCGTGCCGCAGATCGATAACTGGGGGCTGGGGAATACGCAGGCCCGGCCAGTGTCCAGCGATGGTCTGCCGACCAACCTGACGTACCAGGACGCCATGGGGTTCATGCGTGCCCACGCGGCCCCGCGACAGGCGGCGATGTACGAAACGCAACTCGTGGTCACGCCTCCGGATGCGCAGCGTTATCCCTTTCAGGCCGGTGCGCGCGCCACGTTTGCCGATTTCTTCCCGATGTTCGACGTACCGTTCGAATACGGCGGGCCGTGGAACTCGGCCGAGGACGAGGCGCATGCGGCCGTGGTCGTCATCAGCCGGGCTCTCGACGACCGGCTGTTCGGCGGCGGCGATAGCGTGGGCAGAACCCTGGTGCTCGGCGAGAGGCCCTATCGGGTCGTCGGAGTGCTGCGGCGCTGGGCTCCGATGCCCCGGTTCTACGACTTGAATACAGCGGGCGGCACCTTCGGCTTCGGTGGCGCCGAGCAACTGCTGCTGCCATTCAACGACGCCGTCGATCAGCAGCTGGGACCTACCGAGTCCTTGGGCTGCAGCACGCGCGGCAAGGGAGCGGGAGCCGGTTGGAGCGGCTTGCTGCATTCGGAGTGCATCTGGATCCAGTACTGGGCCGAGCTGCCCGGTGCCGCCGCGGTGCGCCGCTACCATTCGTTTCTGCGCGGTTACGTCCTGGCGCAGCAGCGCGACGGACGCTTCGATTGGCTGCCGCGGATCGCACTCAGGGATGTGCACCAATGGCTCGCCTACAACCACGTGGTACCGGACAGCGTGAACATCCTGGTGGAGGTTTCGTTTGGCTTTTTGCTGGTCTGCCTGCTGAACGCCATGGGCTTGATGCTGGCGAAGTTCCTGGCGCGTTCTGCGAGCCTGAGTGTGCGCCGCGTGCTCGGGGCCAATCGCCGCGCGGTGTTCGCGCAGTGCCTGGCGGAGGCGAGCATCGTTGGGCTTGCCGGCGGATTGATCGGTCTGGCGCTGACCACGCTCGGTCTCGCGGCCGGCGGCCTGCTGCTCGGCCGTGACCTATCGAGCCCGGGCCGGCTCGACGGCGCCGATGTGCTGATCGCCGTGGCGCTGGCGATTGCGGCGGCACTGATCGCCGGGCTGTACCCGGCGTGGCGAGCCACCCGGGTCCAGCCGGCCTGGCAGCTCAAGGCGCAATAGCGCGGACGAGGAGTCGAGGTACCGTCCATGCAGCTGCGACCCATTCTCGCGTCGATGTGGCGTCAGAAGGCCGGAGCGGTCCTCGTCAGCCTGCAGATCGCAGTGACGCTCGCCATTCTCTGCAACGCGCTGTTCATCGTCGAGCAGCGCCTCTCGCTCGGTGAGCGGCCGAGCGGGGTCAGCGACGAGGCGGATGTATTGGTGATCGAGAACCGCTGGGCCGGTCACCCGACGGACGCGGCGGCGCGCGTGCAGGCGGATCTGACCGCCCTGCGCGCATTGCCCGGAGTCGTGGATGCCACGGTGTCCCAGACGTATCCCTTGGGCGGCCCGATTCAGGGACTCGGTGTCACGCTGCACCCGGACGAGCCGCGGCGCGGCGTGTTTGCCGGAGCCTACTACGCCGATGATCACGCGTTGCGTACGCTCGGGCTGAAGCTCGTCGCGGGGCGCAACTTTCAGCCCGAGGAGATCGTGGATGAAAGCATCCTTGCCAGCGGTCGCTCCAATAGGCTGGACGGGATCATCGTCACGCAGGCCGTGGCGCGCGGGCTCGCGCCGCACGGCAACGTGGTTGGACGGGTGGCGGTGCTCGAGCCCACATCGATCTCCGCTCCCATCATCGGGGTGGTCCAGCAGCTGCAGGCGGTCACGATGGCGGCCCTGGCGCGGGCCGCAGACAACGCAGTGCTGGTTCCGTATCGTGCCGGCTCCGAACCCGACTACCTGGTGCGCGCCCAGCCCGGCCACGTTGCCACCGTCATGACCAGCGCGCAGCGCGCGCTATTCCGCATCGACCGCGCACGGGCCGTCTCCGGGATGGAGACGCTCGCGGATGTGCGCCGCGGGGTTTATCACATCGATAGCAGCGTTGCCGTGATTCTTTCGCTGGCGTGCGCGGCCCTGCTGGCCGTCACGGCCTGGGGCATCGTCGGGCTCACGAGCTACCGGGTATCGCAGCGGCGGCGACAGATCGGCATCCGCCGGGCGCTCGGGGCAACGCGGCCGGCGATCGTGCGCTACTTCCAGACCGAGAACCTGTTGATCACGGCGGCCGGCATCGCGGCCGGAGTCGCTCTGGCGGAGGCGGGGAATCTGTGGCTCGTCGCGCGCTTCTCGATGCTGCGCCTGCCGCCAGGCTATCTCGCAGCCGGCACCGCGGCCGTGCTGGCGCTCGGCCAGCTCGCAGCGCTCTGGCCGGCGTTGCGCGCGGCGGCGGTGCCACCGGCGGTGGCGGCGCGAGCGGGCTGAGGTGGAGGTGAGGCCATGTTCAGCTACTACCTGAGCCTCGCACTACGCGGTCTGCGCCGCAATCCGATCCTGACCGCGCTCGTGATCATCGCGATCGGCGTTGGCATCGGCACCTCGATGACGATGCTGACGATTCTGCGTGCCATGTCGGGGGACCCGATACCGCAGAAGTCGACACAGCTGTTCGCTCCACAGATCGATAACTGGGGGCCGGTGAATGGCTCGGGTCCCGGGGCTGCGCGGACGGATGATCGCCTGCCTGATGCGCTGACCTACATGGACGCGACGGCGCTGATGCGTGCACATGCCGCAAAGCGCCAGGCGGCCATGTACGAGCTGCAGCTCTCGCTGATCCCACCCGATCCGCGCCAGGCAGCGTTCGAGATCCCGGTGCGTGCAACGTACGCCGACTTCTTCGCGATGTTCGACGTGCCGTTTCGTTACGGCGGGCCCTGGAGCGCCGCTGACGACGCCGCGCATGCGCCGCGCGTCGTGATCACGCGTGCGCTCAATGATCGGCTGTTCGGCGGAATCAATAGTCTCGGCAAAACGCTGCGGCTGGGTGATGAAGACTATACCGTCGCCGGCGTGATCGCCGACTGGGCGGCCACGCCGCGCTTTTACGACCTGGGATTCGACGCTTTCGGCGATTCAGAGCAGGCCTTCGTGCCGTTCACCAATAGCATGGATTATCAGGCCGCACACGTCGGCGTCAGGGTAACCTGCGGGCGCAATGTGATCGGCTCGGGACTGCAGGCGTTGCTGCACACCGAATGCGTGTGGATTCAGTTCTGGGTGGAGCTGCCGACACGCTCTGACGTGCGCCACTACCGGCAGTTTCTGCTGAATTACACCGCTGCTCAGCGTCAGTCCGGCCGCTTCACGTGGCCGTCCCGTATTGCCCTGCGAGACGTGCCGCAGTGGCTCACCTATCACCACGTCGTGAACGGGGACGTGCGGCTGTTGGTGGCCGTGTCGTTCGGCTTCCTCGCGGTCTGCCTGCTCAACGCCATGGGGCTGCTGCTGGTGAAGTTTCTCGGCCGCTCCGGCAGCCTCGGTGTCAGGCGTGCCTTGGGCGCCGCCCGCGGCGCGCTGTTCGCCCAGTGCCTGATGGAGGCGGCGATGATCGGGCTAGGCGGCGGCCTGCTCGGGTTGACGCTCACCAAGCTGGGTCTTGCGAGCAGCACGGGGCTGCTGCCCGAGACTTCCACCGCCCTGACGCGGCTCGATGGCGCCGACGTGGCCATCGCCATCGCGCTGGCGGTCGGCGCGACATTGCTGGCGGGCCTGTATCCCACGTGGCGCGCGGCGCGGGTACCACCGGTCCAATATCTCAAGGCACCGTGAGAACATGCTCCTGGATCTGCCTCCGATCCTCTCCGCCCTGCGCCGCAACCGCATCGGCGCGGGGTTGATCGCACTCCAGATGGCGATCACCCTGGCGATTCTGGGCAACGCGCTGTTCATCGTGCAGCACCAGCTGGCGCTGATGGCCCGCCCCAGTGGCGTCGATGAGGCGGATATTTTCGTCGTTTCCAACGACTGGACCCTCACCGGTACTCAGGTGCGCTCGCTGGCGCAGGCCGACGTCGAGGCCCTGCGTTCGCTGCCGGGCGTGATCGACGCCTACGTCACCAACAGTTATCCGCTGGAGAACAGCGGCTGGGGATACATGTTTACGCTGCATCCGGATGCGCACCGCCCACTGACCCAGGCGGCGGCGTATTTCGGCGATGAGCACACCCTGCGTACTCTCGGGCTGCGCCTCGTGGCCGGCCGGAACTTCGATCCCAGCGAGATCGAGAATTTCACCGGCATGTCCAGCAAGCCCCTGCGCGGTGTGATCGTCACCCGAGCGCTTGCCGACGAGCTGTCCCCCGGGGGCGACGTGCTCGGCCGCGTGGTGACCATCATGCCGACCTCGCAGACGGCGCCGATCATCGGGGTGGTCGATCGATTGCAGGTTCCGTGGCCCACGGCGCCACCGGCGCTCATCGATAACGCGGCACTGCTGCCCTACCGGTTATTAGGCCCATCCAATTTCTACGTGGTACGCGTGCGTCCGGGGGCGATCGCAGGCGCGATGAAGGCCGCACCGGCGGCGCTGCTTGCCATCAGCCGCGGGCGCATCATCGAGAAAGTCCAGGCGCTGACCGCTGCCCGCCGTGCCGCCTATCGGGGCCAGCGCGGACTCGCCGTGGTGCTGACGCTGGTGTGCGCGATGCTGCTCACGGTCACGGCCTGCGGTATCGTCGCACTGGCGAGCCACTGGGTCGCGCAGCGGCGTCGGCAGATCGGTATCCGCCGCGCATTGGGTGCCACGCGCGTGATGATCATGCGCCACTTCCAGACCGAGACGCTGCTCATCAGCGCTGCAGGTGCGCTCCTGGGCGTGGCGCTGGCGCTAGGCGCCAATCTGTGGATGGTCGAAAAGCTCGCCATGGCTCGCCTGCCGGTCGTGTATCTGCTGGTCGGCGTGGCGATTATTCTCGTTCTGGGGCAGCTCGCAGCACTGCGGCCGGCGTTGCGCGCCGCTTCCGTACCCCCGGCCGAAGCCACGCGGACGGTGTGAGGACGGGGATGATTGATCAGCGGCGAACCGGCCCGTCAACCGAGGGCCTCCGCGCTCGCCCACGCCGCGCCGAAGCGGCTCGGCCGTGAGCATCGCCCGAATCGCCCTTGAGCCGGGACGCGCGGTTCGCGCCGAGCATGGATCTGGGCGTATGCAGAACGACGCCAGGCTCGGTGCCCGCCCGCCGGCGCAGCGCGCCAGTGAACCCCTTTTTGGCGTACAGGACGAAATGACGTCTGTCGTTATTACGACCGTAATGGGTACGTGTCGCATGATCAATGAGTCCATCCAGGACGCTTTCGCCCACGAGGCCTTCCCACCATTTGCATTCCCCATACAGCATGGATCCATCCAGCAGCCGCCCCGCGATGTCGATGTCGTAATCGGCTTGCCATACGCGGCCGATCTCCTGGGCAGGCGCGGAGAAATCCTCCTGAGAGTATCGAGCGGCGTGTTCGCGACCGATCTCTTCGAACATCCACCCCATGAATGTATCCAGATGATTGGCGATCGAGTGCCTCCAGACCTCGGATCCGAAGCCCTGGGTGATGCTGGACAGGTTCGGCTGCACGAAACGATGCCAGAAGGCGATCAATGGGTCGGCGATGAAGTAGCGGCGGTCGCGCTCTCGTGGGGTCGTATCCATGGATCTGACGACGCGGATCAATCTCATCCGCTCCAGCTTCGCAAGATACGGCCCGAGAGCCTTCGAATCCCCGATTTCCTTCACTCTGCCGATGATTTCCCCATGCTTCGTACAGCCGTCCGCGATGGCCGCGAGAATGCTGGCGTATCTGGGGATCTCCCGCAGCTCGGATTGCAGCAGAACAACCGGCTCATCTACGAGGCTCCCCGTCGGAGTCAGCAGCAGCCTTACGACGTTGTCTCGCAGTGGCGCTTGCGGATCGAGAAGTTGCAGATAGAAAGGGATGCCGCCGAATATTCCGTAGGTGAGTAGCTTGTCCGCGGGGCTGTAGCGCGGCACGAATTGCACCGCTTCCCGCAGCGACAAGGGGGTCAGGTCCAGCGCCAAGGTCTTGCGTCCGTACAGTGGGTTGCGCTCGGCGAGCAGCTCCTGCATCTGGGCGATCACCGAGCCGCAGAGCAGCAGCTTCAGGTTTCCAGCTCGGGCTGCTCCGGAGTCCCAGAATTTCTGAATGATCGAGGGTAGGGCAGGGTCCGCATCGGCCAGATACGGGAATTCGTCCAGCAGGACGATCAATCCCTGGCGGTGCTCGGCCTCACGTGCGAGGTAGTGCAACACTGCCAACCAGTCGGTGACGCCCGTGAGCAACTCATCCGTGCCGAGCGCCCGGACGATCTCCAGCTTGAATGCCTCCAGGTTCAAGGAAGCCGTGACCCGGGTCGCTTGATAGAGTACGTATGAGGAGCCTTGGGCGGCCTGCCGGATCAGCGTCGACTTGCCGACACGGCGACGGCCGTAAACGACGCAAAGCGAGGCGCGGGAGGACGTGAGTTCCTCTCGCAGGGCCTCGAGCTCGCTGTGGCGCCCGATAAACACGGGGTGTCCAATTAGCCTAATCAGGATTAGGTTAATCGTGATTAGTCTAATTGTAAATGGGGTGCGCAGTGCAGTTGTGGCCCTGTGACCCTCGTCTGCATGCCGTCGCGGTAAGATAGACGCAAAACAACAGTCCAGAGGGGTTCTAGTCATGAAACTACGACGAATCGCTTTTCTACCCGCGGTCCTCCTGTTCCTGGGCGGCGCGACCATCGCGCTCGGCCAGATACCCCTCAATACTCCGCAGGATGCCGGACCCGGCGTGCAGTCCGCCAGGGATGCCCGAGAGAAAGTCATCCTGCCGCTGTGCAGGCAGCCGCCACCGCCGCCGCAACCTTTCCCCGGCGGTGGGGCGCGCGGTCCTGCGCCGCTGCTCCCCTACAGTTACACGGTGAAGGCAATCCCGGGCGTCGTCGCAGCAGGCGCGCGCTGGCAATTGCTCTGGGTCGCCAACGGCAACAATGCCGATGGCATCATCGGCCAGCCCGATGGCAGCATTCTGATCGCGCAGAATGACCGCAGCGATGTCGTGAAGCTCACCGACACGGGCAAGGCGTCGGTCGTCTATCAGGACACGGACACGGGCGGGGCTCTGTTTCAGAGCAAGAGCGGCGTTCTGTACGTGGGCGAGCGGGGATTGATCGCATCCATCTGGGAGCTGTCACCGCAGCGCAAGCTGGTGGCCGACCGGATGCAGAACGGTGATCCGCTGGACTGCACCGGGGGAGTCCTGAATGACTTCGTCGTCACCGCCAACGGCGGCATGTACATCTCGATGGGCGAGGTCTATTACGCCGATCCACAGGGCGTCATCACCCAGCAAAGCCACGGTCTGGCTTTTACCGATGCGATTTCCCTGAGCCCGGATGAGCGCACCCTGTATGTCTCGGATAACACCAAGGGCACGCTGGTCGCTTTCGACGTGCAGCCCGACGGCTCGCTCGCCCATCAGCGCGTCATCGCCAATATGCCCGGCAAAGGCGGCGATGGCAGCACGGTCGATTCGCAGGGACGCGTCTACGTGACCGGCTATCACGGCGTGCGCGTGTTCGAGCCGAACGGACACTATGACGGCACGATTCCGACGCCCTACGACGTGATCAGCTCGACCTTCGCCGGTCCGGACAAGAAGACGCTGTTCGTCGTGGCGCTGGTCGGCGGTCCGGGCGGCCTGATCGATGAGATCTTCAGCATCCCGACGATCGCGCAGGGCTACCTGGATCGGGCGAAATAACGCTCGCGGGTCACGGGCGTGGGGTCACGGGCGCGCCGGCGGCGGGCCGCGCGCTCGTGCCCCCAGTTGGCCGCCGGAGCGGGCCGTGCCGGAACTCATAGCGGCTTTCTGCCGCCTGCTGCGGGAGCACCGGCTCCGTCCCGCGCAGTACGCGCGTATCAAGGATGATTTGCTGGCCGATCTGGCCGATGCGCTGATCTGTGATACCTCCCTGCAGGTCGTGCAGAAGACCGTCCAAGCGCTCGAAGCGCGGCGGCTGAGGGCAATGGACGCGATCCACGTGGCTGCGGCGTCGGTGTGCGGCGCCGAGGTGTTCGTCTCGGCTGACACGCGCCAGTGCGCAGCGGCGCGGGATCTTGGGCTCAAAGTCGTCGGAGTCTGAGCGCCGTTATGGTTCGCGGGTATGGGAGCTGGCGCTGCGCCACGCGCGCGGCAGATTCAAATATGGAATGTATCATGGCATTGACGAATGGCATTTTCCATCAGAAAATGGCATCGATGGATGCCATTATTATTACCCTCGATAGCGCGGGGCGCGTGGTAATTCCCAAGGCCGTGCGGGACGAGTTGCGACTGGCACCCGGGGATGCTCTTGCGCTGCAATCCGATGGCGAGCACGTGACACTGCAACCGGTGCGGTCCGGCCCGGGCCTGTCCAAGGAGCGCGGGATCTGGGTATTTCGCAGCGGCGCAGGGCTCACGGCCGAGGAGACGGACCGGGCACTCGACGGCGTGCGGCAGGAGCGTGAACGCCGGGGGCGCGGAACATCCGCGTGAAGGCCTTCCTGGATACATCGGTCCTGGTCGCCGCGTTCTACGGTGATCACGAGCATCACGAACGCAGCATCCGGCTGCTTGCCGAGCAGAAGAGGTCGACCGGGTGCACGGCCGCGCATTGCCTGGCCGAAGTGTACTGCGTGCTCACGGGCATGCCTGGCAAAAATCGTGTGAGTCCGGATGAAGCGCTGCTCTTTCTACGCGACGTCCGTGATCGGCTTGCCACGCTCACACTGGACGATGCGGAATATTTCGAGGCCTTGGAGAACGCTGCCGCCTCGGGTGTGAGGGGCGGCTCCACGTATGACGCGATCATCGCGCACTGCGCACAGAAGGCTAATGCGCAGAACCTGTATACGTGGAACCTCAGGCACTTCGATCGTCTCGGCACCCGCATCGCCCCTCGTGTCCCGGAACACTGAGATAGATCGAGCAACATCTGCTCCTGCGGGCTGGTCCCGGGCGGTGGGCCTCGCCTCTTCCGGGGAAGGCTGACCGCAGCGCCCGGGCCTCGGCACGTACGCCATAGGCCTCTCATCAGCAGCCCGGAGAGGTCCTGTGCAACAGAGGATCGGGGGCGTCCCCTCGATCCGTACAGCAGGTCAATGGTCCGGCGTCAGCTTCCTGCTCGACTACTTCGTCATCTCGATGAGTTCGATATCTTTGCGCAGCATGGCATTGACCAGGGTCGAGAAATCGACGCCCTTGGCATTGGCGAGCCGCGTGAGGCGATTCTGCACTTCGGCCTCGAGATACACTGGCAGGCTCAACGTCGCGCCGGACCGGTAAAACTTGCCGCGCGCGCCACCGGAGAAGTCGACCTCGGTGGGCATTTCATCGTCAGGTGGGCTGGTGCTCATATCTATCGTGGCTCGCTCTCGTACTGGTGACGTTCGCGGCGCGTGGCATCTCGCGCGGAGATGATGCGTGCCTCGGGCGGTGCGGACTCGTCGGGCCGGTGATGGGTGTGGGAGACGGTCAGCAGCCTGCCTTCACTCGAGGTACCCAGTGTAAACCAACGCTCCTCGGTCTGGCTGTGCTCTGCATCGAAGACGGTCAGTGCCAGGGGATCGAGCAGCACGGTAGCGGCCTCGGCGAAGCTCACCCCGTGCTTGGTGATATTGGCCTCTGCCTTGAGCGAATCCCAGGTGATCTGCAGGGGTGCGGGTATAAGCATCTCGGCAGTTCGCTGCAGCAGGTACGTGGTGTATTCCGCGCGAGCAGCGCTGTCGATGCGCCGGTTTCGCTCCCGGCACCAGTCAACGAGAGCCTCCACATCGATAGGAACCTTCTGGATCTGCCGTCCGACGGACTCCAGGTCGCGAATAGCCGCGAGCGCTCCCCGTTCCCAGTTTTCGTACGTGTCATCGAGTGCTTGCACGTCATCGGCCACCTGGCGCAGCCGCTCCCAGGCGTCGCGGCTGTACCAGGCGAGACCAAGCTGTGCATCGCGTGCGATCTCAGATCGCTGTCGACGCCGACGACGACTCATCAGTTTTGTCGACCTCTGCGTTCCGATCGATGTGCTGTTATCAGGAGGTGCTGAGGACGAGTTCGCCATTATCCCAGAAAATCCCTTCCCCAAAGCCGTCCGCTGCAACCTTTCTTCTCCCCGTGTGTTCTATCCAGGCGTCGTAAACCGAACGCGGGTCCTCGGAGTCCAAGGCAGGGTGGAGCCGACACCGCCGGTCCGGTGCGCGCATTGCTCAGATCCCGGACCGCGGGTCGCGGCCCGGGGAGCCGATCGGGCTGCAGTCCTTTGGGGGGAACATGCTGAACATGCAGGGGTTGTCGAAGGTCTACCGCACCGAGGTCGTGGAGACCTATGCGCTGCGCGATTTCTCTCTCCAGGTGCGCGAGGGCGAGTTCGTCGCCGTCACCGGGCCCTCCGGCTCTGGCAAGACGACGTTCCTGACGATCGCCGGACTGCTCGAGGAGTTCAGCGGCGGAGAGTACTGGCTCGACGGGGTGGATACCCGCGGTCTGAACGATCGGCAGCGCTCCAGGCTGCGCAACGAAAAAATCGGCTTCGTGTTCCAGTCGTTCAATCTGATTCCGGACCTCGACGTGTTCGATAACGTCGACGTGCCGCTGCGCTACCGCGGACTGCCTGCCGCCGAGCGCCGCCGCCGCATCGGCGAGGTGCTCGAGCGCGTGGGTCTCTGCGCCCGCGCCCGCCACTACGCCGCGCAGATGTCCGGCGGCCAGCAGCAGCGCGTGGCGATTGCGCGGGCATTGGTGGGCCGGCCGGCCCTGCTGCTGGCGGATGAGCCGACCGGCAACCTGGACACGCACATGGCCCGTGGCGTCATGGAGCTGCTCGAGGAACTGCACGGCGGTGGCGCGACGATCGTGATGGTCACGCACGACCCGCAGCTTGCGGCGCGCGCGCAGCGCCAGGTGCACATCATGGACGGCCAGCTGCTCGAGCTGGTGCCATTCGCGGATGAGACGCTGCGCACGGCGGCGCTCGCGTAGCGCTCTGCGGGGGAGCCATGTTCGGCTATTACTTCAGCCTCGCCCTGCGCAGCCTGCGCCGTAACGTCGTGCTGACGGCGCTGATGATCCTCGCCATCGGTGTGGGCATCGGAGCGTCGATGACCACATTGACGATTTTTCGCACCATGTCGGGTGATCCGATCCCGGACCGCTCAAGGCAGCTGTTCGCCGCCCAGATCGACAACTACGGACCGCTGCACTTCGGGTCGCTCAAGGCTTTCCAGACCAGCGACCAGCTGCCGCCCAATCTGACCTACATCGATGCCGTCGCGCTGATGCGCGCACACGCTGCTGCCCACCAGGCGGCCATGTTTGGCACCACGGTGCCCGTGACGCCGCCGCGCGCTGGCCAGTTGCCATTCCAGGTTGCCGCACGCGCCACCTACGCGGACTTCTTCTCGATGTTCGAGGTGCCGTTCCAGTACGGAGCGCCCTGGAGCGCCGCCGATGACGAGTCGCGCTCGGCCGTCGTGGTGATCACCCGTGAGCTGAACCAGCAGCTCTTCGGCGGTACGAACAGCGTCGGGCGCACCATCCGCATCGGAACGGATGACTACCGGGTGGCCGGAGTGATCAAAGACTGGAAAGCCGCGCCGCGTTTCTACGATCTGGGCGGCGGCCCCGGCGGCTTCGGCAATGATGAGCAGGTGTACCTGCCCTTCACGCGTGCCGTCGCGCGGCACCTGCCGAGCAACAACATGTCGTGTCTGAAGCCTCTCGGCACGGGCGTCGACGCGGTGTTGCATTCCGAGTGCGTGTGGACGGAATTCTGGGTGCAGCTACCCACGCCCGCCGCCGTGCGCGCCTACCACGATTTCCTCGTCAACTATGCAGCAGCCCAGCGCGACACTGGCCGCTTCAATTGGCCGCCGCGCGTCGCGCTGCGTGACGTGCCCCGGTGGCTCGCCTACAACCACGTGGTTTCCGGCGACGTCAGCATGCTGGTGCTGGTGTCGTTCGCCTTTCTCGCGGTATGCCTGCTCAACGCGGTCGGACTGATGTTGGCCAAGTTCATGGCACGCATCGCGCAGGTCAGCGTGCGCCGAGCCCTTGGAGCCGACGCCCGCGCGATCTTCTCACAATGCCTGGTCGAGGCCGGCACGATCGGTCTGGCGGGTGGAGCGGTGGGACTTGCGCTGACGTTCCTCGGTTTGGGCGTGGCGCGTGGGCTCTTCGGGGATGCGGCCGCGGCCCTGACGCACCTCGCCGGCAGCGATGTGCTCATCACCATCGCGCTCAGCGTCGCGACGGCGCTGCTCGCCGGGCTCTATCTCACCTGGCGCGCCGCGCGTATCCAGCCGGCGTGGCAGCTGAAGGTGCAGTAATGATCGAAGCGCTGCGCCATTGCCCCCCGTGATATCGGGGCGAGTGCCTGGAAGGTCAACGCAACATGCATGATTGGAGCCGCTGCCCATGGAACTGCGTCCGGTCCTCTCGGCTCTAGGGCGCAACAAAGTCGGCGCCCTGCTGATCGCCTTGCAGGTGGGCGTGACACTGGCGATTCTGTGCAACGCCCTGTACATCGTGCAGCAGCGCCTGGCGCTGATCGCCCGGCCGAGCGGCGTGGATGAGGCGGACGTGTTTACTCTGCAGAACCAGTGGATCGGTCAAACCGGCGACGAGGGTGCGCGCCTGCAGGCGGATCTCGCGGCGCTGCGCGCCATCCCCGGAGTCACGGATGTTTTCGAGAGCAATGCCGTGCCACTCAACGATGCTGCCATGACACTCGGGATCACGCTGCATCCGGACAATACGAACACCCTGGTGCTTGCTGCCACGTACCTGGGCGATCAGAACGCGCTGCACACGCTCGGCGCGCGGCTCGTCGCCGGCCGGGACTTTGCGGCGAGCGACGTGCGCGACATGGACGCGGCTCAGCTGAAGACGCCGCCCATCGACGGCATCCTGGTCACGCGCGCGCTGGCGGCCAAACTTGCGCCGGGAGGCAACGTGCTGGGCCGCGTCGCCTCCATATACCCGTTGTCGCTGACCGCTCCGATCATCGGCATCGTCGACCGGCTGCAGGCGCCGTTCGTGAACGCGCCCGACAATCTCGTCGGCAGCATGATCGAGAATTCGATGATCCTGCCGTACCGGTTCCTGGATGTGGGCTATGGGGGCGCCTTCTACATCGTGCACGTCAAGCCCGGTGCGCTCGCCACCGCCATGCGCGCCGCCCCCGGTGCGCTCGCCGCCGTCAGCCGTGAGCGCGTGGTGCGGCAGGTGCGCTCGCTCACCGAGGCACGCCGCGAGATCTACCGCGCCGACCGCACCATCGTCACGATGCTGGCGCTGGTGTGCGCGATCCTGGTCGCCGTCACCGCCTTCGGTATCGTGGGCCTGACCAGCTACTGGGTGTCGCAGCGGCGGCGCCAGATCGGCATCCGCCGCGCGCTCGGAGCGACGCGGCCCGCGATCGTGCGATACTTTCAGACGGAGAACCTCATGATCAGCGTCGCCGGCATCGTCGTGGGGTTGGGTTTGGCACTGGCCGGCAACGTCTGGATGGTGGACCGCTTCGCCATGCATCGCCTGCCGCTCGACTACCTCATCATCGGTGTTGCCGCGATGCTCGCGCTCGGCCAACTCGCCGTGCTCTGGCCCGCGCTGCGTGCCGCCTCGGTGCCCCCGGCGGTGGCGACGCGCATTGCCTGACGCGTAGCCCGCTCCCCGGCAGTCAGCGAGGCGCATGCGCACCGTCCTGGTCATCGACGACAACCCCGCGGTCGCCACCGCGCTCGAGCTGCTGTTCGGTCTGCACGACATACGCACGCTCGCGGCTCCCTCGCCTGCGCAGGGTCTCGCGCTGCTGGCGAGCGAAGCGGTGGACCTCGTGATCGCGGACATGAACTTCAGCGCCGACACCACGTCGGGCGAGGAGGGCGCGGCGCTGTTCCGCGCCGTCCGCGGCCTGCACCCGGACCTGCCGGTGATCCTGCTGACCGGGTGGACACACCTGCCGGCGGCTGTGCAGCTCATCAAGGCGGGCGCGGCCGACTACATCGCCAAGCCCTGGGACAACGAGAAGCTGCTGGCCACGGTGGAGAACCTGCTGGAGCTGGCAGAGAGCAATCGCGAGCGCGCACGGCTGCAGAGCGCGCGCCGCCGCCGGCGCGAGCAGCTCGCGCACCAGTACGACCTTGCCGGGGTGGTATTCGAGTCCGAGGCCATGGAGGCCGCCGTGGAGCTGGCCTGCCGGGTGGCGCGCGCCGCGGTGCCGGTGCTCATCACCGGACCCAACGGAGCAGGCAAGGAGCGCATCGCGGCGATCCTGCATGCGAACTCGCCCACGCCGCGCGGTCCCTTCGTGGTCGTCAATTGCGGCGCTCTTCCTCCCGAGCTCCTGGAGGCGGAGCTGTTCGGCGCCGAGGCCGGTGCTTTCACCGGCGCGCAGCGCGCGCGCGCCGGGCGCTTCGAGGCGGCCGACGGTGGCACGCTGTTTCTCGACGAGATTGGCAACCTGCCGCTCTCCGGCCAGGTGAAGTTGCTGCGCGTGCTGGAGAGTGGCCAGTATGAGCCGCTCGGCTCGAGCCGCACGCGCACCGCACGAGTACGTATCGTCAGCGCGACCAACGCGGACCTGTCGGCGATGATCCGCGCGGGGCGCTTCCGCGAGGATCTCTACTACCGGCTGAACCTCATCGAGATCGGCGTGCCCGCCCTCGCCGAGCGCCAGGAGGACATCCTGCCGCTGGCCGAGCATTTTCTCGCTGACGGCACGGCCGCCGGGTCCGCCGGCCTGGCTACTGGGCCGGGGACACTCCACCTGTCGGATGAGGCGCGCGAGATGCTGCTGCGGCATGCGTGGCCGGGCAACGTGCGTGAGCTGCGCAACTGCATCGAGCGCGCGAAGCTCCTGGCGCGCGCAGGGGTCATCGAGCCGGCAGATCTCGGTCTGCCGCTGCCGCGTCCGGCGGTCGGCATTGGCGCCGGAGCGGACGCTGGAGGTCGCGCCGGAGCTGGCGC